>NZ_JBHZGK010000006.1:0-297548 GCF_051900425.1 Frateuria sp. GZRR33 | reverse complement strand
CGAAGAGAGACCGAAGGCGGCCCTCAGCGGGATGACGCCAGCGGCCTATGCACAGCACTTGGCAAACACAGCTACGATCAACCCCGGACTCTAAACCCGACCGCTACTGAAAGCGGGGGGACGTCGCCCGGACTCTAAACCCGACCGCTACTGAAAGCGGGGGGACGTCGGATCGAACTTGCGGAAGCGGTGAATACGGCGTTTGGCATCGGCGTCCCCTCGGCCCAGGGCCAGGGTACCAGGGGAGACAAAACCCGAGCCATGTCAAAACCCGAGCCAGAGTGCACTTTCCCGACACGGGGAGGCTTGCTTGGCCGACATCCGGGCATGGAGCGGTGAGGCAGCCTTGGATGCTTCGCTCAAGGACGCTCCCATGCCACGCCAGCCAAGACTCGATCTAGCGGGGATCCCTCAGCACGTCGTCCAGCGGGGCAACGACAGGCAGCCGTGTTTCTTCGAGGAGGCCGACTATCTGCGCTATCTGCAGGAGCTGAAGGAGCTTGCCCTGCGCCGGCATTGCGCCGTGCATGCCTACGTGCTGATGACCAACCACGTGCATCTGCTGCTGACGCCTTCGGCGGCAGGGCAGGTGGCGGCGCTCATGCAGGCGCTCGGGCGCCGGTACGTGCGCTACATCAACGATCGACACCATCGCACCGGGACGCTGTGGGAAGGCCGCTACAAGTCCTGCCTGGTGGACCGCGAAAGCTATCTGTTGCATTGCTACCGGTACATCGAGCTCAACCCGGTACGTGCCCGCATGGTCGGAGAGCCTGATGGCTACCGCTGGTCGAGCTACGGCGCAAATGCACATGGAAGGCATGACCCGCTGATCACGCCGCATCCCAACTATCGCTCCCTTGGCGCTGATGCGGAGTCCCGGCAGAACGCCTATCGCGAACTGGTCAGGCAAGCCATCTCGGATGACGACCTGACGGCCATACGTCTGCACCTGCAACGTCAGCACGCGCTGGGCACGGACCGTTTCCGTGCAGCCATTGAAGCGCAACTGGGGCGCCGCGCTGGCCCAGCGAAGATCGGTCGCCCAAGGAAGGATGCGAAAAGTGCACTCTGACCCGGCTTTACAGCGAAGATCGGTCGCCCAAGGAAGGATGCGAAAAGTGCACTCTGACCCGGCTTTAGACCTAGACCGGACCCGGCTTTAGACCCGACGATGGGCGGTTGCCCGTCACACATGACGGCTTGCGTCATATGACGGGCCGCGTTATGGTCCGTCCGTGATCCGGAACTTTGCCGACAGGGAAGCGGAAAAGATCTGGGACGGCACGCCGTCCCGGCTGCCTGGAGATATCCAGCCGGTCGCTCGCCGCAAGCTGCGCATGCTCAACAACGCGCTCAACCTGGACGACTTGCGCATTCCACCTGCGAACCGCCTGGAGGCGCTCAAGGGCGGTCGAAAGGGACAGCACAGCATCCGGATCAACGACCAATGGCGCCTATGCTTCCGCTGGAAGGACGGCGACGCCTACGACGTGGAGATCGTCGATTACCACTGATGCCCTGGATTCGACCATGAAGACCTTGCCCAACATTCATCCCGGCGAAGTGCTGCTCGAGGAATTCCTGCTGCCGATGGGCATAAGCCAGAACGCCCTGGCACGGGCCGCCGGCGTGCCCCCGCGCCGCATCAACGAGATCGTGCTCGGCAAGCGCGGCATCAGCGCGGACACGGCCGTGCGCCTGGCGGCGGCACTGGGCACCAGCGAACGCTTCTGGATGGGGCTGCAGGCGGACTACGACCTCGAAGAAGCCCATCGCGCGCTCGGCAAGGCCGTTGAACGGATCAGGCGCCTTGCCGCGTGAGGTTCCCGAATTCCCTCGTCAACGCTGGACCGTCGACCCCGATGCAAATCGGGCGGGGTGGCCTCCGTTCTCCGCTGAGCCTTCGCCGCGGGGCCGGCCGCACAGAATGACCGCACCGTTGCCGCCCGCCTAAGGTTTGACCAGCCGCAGCGTCATCCGGTCCGATTCGCCGATCGCCCGCATCTTCGCGTGTTCGCTGTCATCCCCGGCGAGGTCGGGCAGCAGGCGGTGGACGTTGATGTCCTCCGGGTCCTTGGGGTTGGCGTTGATCTGGGAGACGCCGTCCAGGCGGAAGCCGGTCTTCAGGGCCAGCGCGATGAGGTAGTCCTCGGGGATCCGGTGCAGCTCGCGGGCGCTTTGCTGGGCATCGGCGTAAGGCCTGGCGCGGTGCTCGACCACGCCGAACACGCCGCCGGGCTTGAGTACGGCGAACGCGGCCTTGAAGGCCGCGGCGAGCGTGTCCGGTCCCTGGTTGAGCCAGTCATGGGTGTTGCGGAAGGTCAGCACCATGTCGGCGGAGCCGTCCGGGCCGAGCCGCACTTGCTTGGGTGGCGCGAAGTCCACCATGGGGCCGACCTTGCCGTACACGCTCGGCATGGCCTTGAGCTTGGCGGTGAACGCGCTGGCGCCCGGGGAGGTGGCCTCGATGAGACGTCCGTGCGCGGCCAGGTAAGGCGCGAGGATCTCGGTGTACCAGCCGCCGCCCGGCGCCAGTTCGACCACGGTCATGTCGGGCTTCAGGCCGAAGAACTGCAGGGTCTGCACCGGATGCCGGTAGACGTCCCGAGCCTTGTTGGCGTCGGAGCGCCAGCTGCCGGCGGCGGCCTGCTGCAGCGAGGTGACGGCGGGCGTGGCCGGTTCCGCCGCCACGGCAGCGGTGGACAAGGCGGCCAGCACCACGCTGGCCAGCCAGGGGATGGATCGGCGGTTGTGCAGCATCATGGCTTGGGCCTCCTTGTTCGCATCGGGTCCGAAGCCTACTCCCCGGCGCAAGGCAGTACGTGCAACGCGGGTGAGTGCCGGATGGCGAGCCGGATGTGCCTCAAGCCGCTCTCGGCGCTGGCCCGCGTGGCTGGTCAGCGCCGGAGCCTTATCGATGTGGATGAGCCCTGGTGCCGGCCAGTCCGGAAGACCGGCGACACCACTATGCCGCGCCAGAGAGGACTTCACGCAAGGGCCCTCGCGGGCGCACGATCCGCGGATCGGTTAGCTCCTCCCGGAAGCGCCCCGGATAACCGGATAACGGTGGCGCAGGGGTTAAACCTCACCCGTTTGGCTACCTGGCCACTGCGTCCGCGCTTGAGCGCTCCACCATCGTCGTCGGTACTTCCGGCACACTCCCCGGCCCGCCACGAAGGCTAGCGTTCGCGGCATCGACCACGCGACCCGCCGCGGGCGAGGGGACCTCATGCCGACCATGGACCGCCGCCAGTTCCTGAAGCTCTCCGCCACGCTGGGCGCGGCGCTGGCCCTGGGTTGCACGCCCGCGCGCCCGTCGTCGAGCGGCTGGCGCGAGCGGCGGGAGCTGTATCCGCAGGGTGTCGCCTCGGGCGATCCGGACGACAATAGCGTCCTGCTGTGGACGCGGCGCCCGTATGCGGACGCGCGCACGAGCGCCGCTCTGCGGGTCGAGGTGGCGGAGGATCCGGGCTTCACGAAGGTGATCGCGAGCACGGCGGCGCGGGTGTCGGCCGCGTCCGACTGGACCTGCCGGGTGCTGGTCGGCCAGCTGCCGTCGGCGCGCGAGTACTGGTACCGCTTCGTGGACGAGGAGGGCAACGGCAGCCGGATCGGCCGCACGATGACCGCCCCGGCGCCCGACGATCCGCGACCGGCGCGCTTCGCCTTCGTCAGTTGCCAGGACGTCTGCGAGGGCGCGCTGAACGCCTATCGGCGCATGCTCTACGAAGACGAGCGCGCGGCGCCCGAAGACCGGATCGGATTCGTGCTGCACCTGGGCGACTTCGTCTACGAGGTCGTGCAATACCCCGACCAGGTCGAGGACGGCCATCGCTACGACCGCCGCATCCGGTTCCCGGTCCACTACCCGACGGGCAAGACGGTCGCCAACGACCGCTACTGGGTGCCGGCCTCGCTGGAGGATTACCGCGCCCTCTACCACGGCTACCTGCAGGACCCGGACCTGCAGGATGCGCGCGCGCGCTGGCCGTTCGTGGCGGTCTGGGACAACCACGAATTCTCCTGGCGGGGCTGGCAGTCGATCCAGGAATTTCCCGGCACAAAGGGTTTGATTCCCGCGCAGACGCTCAAGGTCGCGGCCAACCAGGCCTGGTTCGAATACCAGCCGGCGCGGGTCGCGGCGCCGGGTGCCCACCTGGACACCTTTGCTGCGCCGTACGTCGTAGATACCCCGGTCACCGCGTTCGATGACGATGGATTAGGGCGCGAGCCCAACAACCTCGCCGCCATCGACAGCCTGATCGTCTATCGCGCCCTGCGCTGGGGTCGTCACATCGACCTGATCCTCACCGACCAGCACAGCTTCCGCTCGCGCGACCCGGGTTCGCACGAAGAGCTCACCCCGCTGTTCGAAGGCGATGCCCTGGGCTGGGTCCCCGAGGAGCTGGCGATGCAGCTCGACGCGGGCCGCGACTACGCCGGCGGCCATCCGCCGGCGAAGCTCAGCTTCCGCGGCAAGAGCGTGGCCAACTACCGCGCTGGCGAACCCGCCCAGACCCTGCTGGGGGCGAAGCAGAAAGCCTGGTTCCTCGAGCGCCTGCGCGGCGCGCAAGCCACCTGGAAGATCTGGGGCAATTCGCTGGGCACGCCGGACTGGCGCGTGGACCCGCAACATCTCCCGCCCGCGCTGGGCAAATGGTCCGGCGAAGGTTTTGCCGTCATGGCCACCAGCGACTGGGGCGGCGCGTACCACGAGCGCGCCGAGATCTTCGACGCCGTGCGCGATGCCGCCATCACCGGTTTCGCGATCGTCTCAGGCGATCGCCACAGCTTCTGGGCGGGCTACGCGGCCAAGGCCCTGCCACCCGCCGCCTTCGAGCCCGTGGGCGTCACGTTCGTGGGCGGTTCGCTCATTTCCCCGGGCATGCTCGAAGCCTCCGAGCACAACCTGAAAAAGGACGATCCGCTGCGCCCGTTGTACGTCGCCAACCCGGGCGATGGCCCGACGCAGCCCACCGTCAACCTGCTCCTGCACCACGGCGTGCGCTCGGCGCTGGAGTTCGCCAAGAGCGGCGACCTCAAGAAGGCACACGCCGCCAGCAACCCCGACCTGGCCCCGCACCTGACCTTCGTCGACATGGGCGGCCACGGCTACGCGACCGTCCGCGTCGACGCCCGCACGATGGTCACCGAGTTCGTCTGCATCCCGCGCCCGATCGAGCGCAGCCCGAGCCCGGATGGCGGTCCGCTGCGTTACCGCGTCCGCCACGAAGTGCCGCTGTGGCAAGCCGGCGAGCGGCCGCGGATGCGGCAGACGGTGGTGGAGGGCGATCCGGGGCTGGCGGTATGAGGGACTGAGCGGATCAGCACACGTTCCGGCGCGGGTGTCAGGGTCGGCCTGGGCCCGTGGTTGACCGCTGCACCTGGATGACACGAAACAGGCTTCCGTCGCTGTCGATCAGCACCCCGACGAGCGAACTTCCGTCCCAGCGGAACCGCCACCCGGCACCGTGCATGGGGCAGACGAGCAACTGCCGGAGAGGCTCGAAGCGGCAGGACAGGTCGCCTATGGTTTCCTCCCGGCCGGCGACGATCTTGTCCGCCTGGATGGCAAAGACATCCTCATGTGGACGGGTCCGGCGAATGTGATAGACGACGGTCTCATCAGTGCACGCGGGCTTGGCGGTGACGCAAAGCGATCGACCGTGCCAGGTGCCGACGAGCTGGTCGGTGGATCCGTTGCTGATGGTCGATGTGGCGGCGGCCGCCATGCTTGCGAGCCAAAGCAGCAGCCCTGTGCCGAGGAGCCGCCGCACGCGAACCCGTGCAGGAGACGTTGGGAAGCGTGGATCGTGCATCGTGCGAACCTCGCTGGCGAAAGGCATCTCTGACCGGCGGCGAGCTTCAGCGTTTGCCTAACCGCTGACGTGGATCCCGTTCCAGGCATGCACGTGGTTGAGCGGCGCGCGCGCCCCGTCGGCCAATCGACTGGCGAACGCATCGAGCCGGTCGAGGTAGCCGCCGTAGGCCATCATCCCGGCGTCGATAGCGCAGGTGGCCCGTGGCGGCTTGCCGAGTCGCTCCTGCATCTCGCCGAACGTGCTTTCCGCGCCCTTGCCGCCCATGGTGCAGAAGAACGCCGTTGCGGGCAGGCGCGCTCCGTGATCGTGCAGGAACCGGCGCACGGGAGAGGCAGGGCGTCCGGCCCAGACCGGCGTGCCCAGTACGACCAGGTCGTAGTTTTCCAGCGGCACGGCGGGATCGGCGATCGGGGGCAGGGTGCCCAGCAGGCGGTCGAGCGTGGCCCGCCAGACCGATACGCGGCCATCGCCGCGCAGGTCCTCGATCGCCAGTTGGTCCGCACCGAGTCGCTGGGCGAGTTCATGGCCAACGCGCGCGGTGTTGCCACTGCGGCTGTAGTAGACGACCAGCAAAGGGCTTGCGGGTGACATGGCGCCTCCGGGAACGAACGACCGGTGCAGGGACCGGCTCGACGGATCGTCCCGGTCACATGCTCCTACCTGCCGCGATGGCGGTTTTGATGCAGGTCAAACCGTACGGCGCGGACCGATGACCGACACGTGCACGGAACTGGCGCGGAGGAGATCCTGCCCGCCGCGGGCCGCGGGCCGATCGCCACGGACCGTGCCGTGCGCCACCCTTTGCAGTCCTTGATCGAAGTCAATCCGCGCGCGGAGCAGGCGCGCAAGCTTTCGGCCCCGGATGTGCAGGAGCCCGCGCCATGCCATGGAACCTCCCGATCGCCCGGCCGCGTCCCTGGCGCGGCATACGTCGTCTGTGGCTCGCCTGTCTCCTGCTGCCCTGGCAGGTGCATGCGGTGCCTTCGTACGCCCGGCAGACCGGGCAGCCCTGCGTGGCCTGCCACGTGGGCGGGTTCGGTCCGCAGCTGACCGCGTTCGGCCGCCAGTTCAAGCTGCTCGGCTACACGCTGAAGACGGGCGACGCGCCGAACGCGCCGTTGTCGGCGATGCTGGTCGAGTCCTTCACCCACACGCGCAAGGCGCAGACCGAGCGGCCGGCGGACAACTTCTCGCGCAACGACAACGTGGAGATGCAGCAGGCATCGGCCTTCCTCGCCGGGCGCCTGACCGAGCACCTGGTGTCTTCGCCCAGGCCACCTATTCGCAGAACGGCCACGCCCTGGGCTGGGACAACGTCGATCTGCGCTACGCGCGCATGTTCTCCGCCGGGCGCCACGCCGGCATCTGGGGCCTTTCGCTCAACAACAACCCCACCGTCAGCGACGTGTTCAACACCGCTCCCGCCTGGCAGTACCCCTACATCGCCGCCGACCTGGCGCCGTCGTCGCCGGTCCAGCCGGCCCTGTTCGGCGCGCTGGGCGGCCAGGTGGTGGGCCTCACCGGGTACGTGCAGCTCGGCGGTGCACTGTATGCCGAAGCGGGTGGCTATCGCTCGCTGTCGCCTGCGTTCGTGCGCAAGGTCAACGCCGATTTCGATGGTCGGTTGGCCGGCATCACACCGTACGCGCGCGTGGCCTACAGCTGGAACCTGCCGGCCGGCAGCATCACGCTCGGCCTATTCGGGCTGGACGTGCGGCGCGGACTGGCCGGCGAGGATGCGGCCGGTCACGCCGTGGCGCTGCCCGGCCCTGGCGACCGCTACCGCGACATCGGCCTCGATGTGTCCTGGCAATGGGCGCGCGACGACCATCTGCTTACCGCCAGCGCGCTGTACGTGCACGAGCGCCAGCGGCTGGATGCGACCTTCGCCGCCGGCGATGCCCAATACCTGCACGGCAGCCTGGATGCGCTGCACGTCAACGCGAGCTACTGGTACCGCAATCGCTGGGGCGCGACGCTGGCCGCGTTCGCCGACGATGGCAGCCACGACGCGCTGCTGTACGCACCCTCCGGCCGCCCGGACACGCGCGGCCAGAGCCTGGAGCTGGACTGGAACCCGTTCGGCCAGGCCGACGCGTGGCTGGCGCCATGGGCCAACCTTCGCCTGGGCGCGCAGTACACCCACTACAGCCGCTTCGCTGGCCGCATACGCAACATCGACGGTGCCGGCCGCCGGGCGGGCGACAACGACACGCTGTTCCTGTTCGCCTGGCTGGCGCTGTGAGCCCGCTCTGACCCGCTGACGCGACGCCAGGCGCAGGCCCGGGAAAACACACGCGATCACATTGCCAGCCTGCCGAACCGCACTGCTGCCGGATAAGCACGGCGGTGACACTGCGCGCAGCGAACCCACCCGTGCGTTCGGATCATGGATCGAGGGGAATCGGATGCGAATGGCGGTTATGGCGAAGGAACGGTGCTGGTGATGCCCGCTGGCGATCGCAACGACCCCGCCCGGTCGCCGTCCGCCTACGACCCGATCTATGGCCTGCTGCGGGACATAGGCCTGCCTGTGCTTGGTGAGACCGGCAACTGACAAGCAAGCTCGCCAGATCGCGCTGTTCCCGAAGGAGGAAGGGAGGAAGCGGCTCTGACCCGCTTAAACCGGACCCGCTTGAAACGACGCTCGAGCCCGGTGCCTCGCGCCCTGCTGACCATTCGGTCACGCCAGCTTGTGCCGTGGCGAGGCACGATCTTCGATCGAATCACGCACCGCCATCCACAGGAGTCGCCTCATGAATGTTCGCGCCACGATTCTGGCCGGCAGCCTGCTGCTCGCCATCGGCACCCCGGCCTTGGCCGGGGACGACCAAGCGTCCATGCAGCAGACCGCCAGCGACAAGACCGCCTTCATGAAGAAGGCCGCTTCCGACGGCAAGGCCGAAGTGCAGATCTGCCAGATGGCCCTCAGGCAGTCGGACGATCCGCAGCTCAAGCAGGTGGCCCAGCGCCTGCTGGACGATCACACGCAGGCCAACCAGCAGCTGCAGCAGATCGCCCAGCGCGAGAACGTGAGCCTGCCCGAACAGCTCATGCCGGAGGACCAACAGAAGCTGCAGAAACTGCAGGGCAAGAGCGGAAAGGCGTTCGACAAGGAGTGGACCCAGATGAACCTGACCGACCATCGCAAGGACATCAAGCTGTTCTCGATGGCGGGTGAGAAGCTCGACGACCAGCCCACCCGCCAGTTCGCGCAGAGCACCCTGCCGAAGCTGAAGACGCACCTTCAGTTGGTGGAGCAGCTCACCCAGCAGGCGCAGTAAGAGGACGGACAATAAGGGAACGAGCAGAAACGCGGGCAGGTTCACTTGCCGGGTGACGTGAGCCTGGGTGGCCGGCGGGCTGCGCGAATGCCGCGAAGCGCTGCATCTTGGCTTCGACCATCGCGCGGCAGTCGTCCCGGCCCCATGCGCGTTGTTGCTGCAGGTAAATCCGGGTGGCGGCTACGTCAGCGGTGGCGGTAGGCGTCATCCAGGAAGGAGGGCTGGCGATTGTTGCCACGCGGGATGACATGCTGAAGGATGTTCGGCAGGTCGAACCTTGGTTGTCTGGCCATTCCCCCGAGCATCGGGCCACGGGCCGCTGATCGGTAGCGCAGAGGTCGGCGTCCGTTGTGGGAACGGCCGCGCTTGTCCGTCAGAAAGCAAGCCTGGCCCTGTTCGCGACGGTGCTGATAGAGCCTGCCGATCCGTCGGCGGGAAGGGGCGCGCAGGGTGAGCGTCGGCTTAATTGCCCACGTCCCCTTTTTTGAATTATCTCGCGGGCTTGCCAGCGTTCTGAACACGAAAGATGCGTTCTGCCAACGCTTCCAAAACGCGAGTTTGCATCCACGCAGGCGATGTACCGGTCAGGCGGCCCGCGGTCGGCGGAAGGCAAGCATCAACTGGTTGTCCTGGGTGGGTTCCCCGCTATGGTGACCGAGCGCGGACAGGCACCCTAGCGGCTCTATGTGGAGGCCTTGGCGGGCGGCCAGCTCGCGGTAGGTTGCCATCGGCCGTGGCATGACGGGAAAGCCCTGCCAAGCGCCCGGCGGACCATCGCCATCGATGATATTGGCGTAGAAAACGCCCTCGGGCTCGAGGTGCCGCGCGACCATGCTGATGCAGTCGGCGAGGATGGCGTCGCTCAGGTGGAAAAGGACCGAGAACGCCCAGAACACGTCTACCGGCGTGCCGGGATTCACCGCGCCCAGGTTCGGCGCCTGGATCAGGTTCGGCCGCTTGTGTGCCAGCTTCTCGCGGACCAATTCGCGGCGGGCCTCATCCAGCACGCTCTCGCGCACGTCGATGCCGGTGTAGTGGCCTGGCTGCAGGTAGTCGATCAGGGGGATGCCGCCACGCAGGCTGCCACAGCCGATATCCACGAGGAAGTGGTTCGGCTGCAATCCTTGGTTGCGCAGGAAGTCCACCTGGAACTTGCGCTTCATGCGCCACAGCTCAGGCCGTCCAACTTGTCCGTGCCGCCAATCACCGCTCAGGCGCTGCCACAGACTTCCCAGGTTACGCATGGCGATTTCCTTCCTGGCGGGCGGTCCGAATCCGGCGTCGGGCGACACAAGACGCGCTGCCTCCTCTCATTTGGCGACGCTCGTTTCTGTGGAGATCCCAACGTACCGCCAGAGGACGGAGGCGGCGACATGAGTTTTCAGGGTGCGCTTTCATGAAGGGGGAGGGCGGCCGGGTTGGTCAGGCTGCCCTGAGCACTGTGATCGCCTTTGCGCGATGGGTCAGTCCGTGTCTTCGCCGGTCTTCGCTGCGTTGAGCTCGAGCTGGCGCTGCTGAAAGTCGAGCAGTAGCTGGTCGGCCTTCAGATACTGCTTGTCCTTCAGCGCGTCCTGCATCATCTGCGCGATCTCCTGGTTGCTCTTCCCCCGAACCGAGCTACGGTGGATCTCGGTGATCAACCGCGGGTCGTAGGCGTCGGCGACCAGCCTGGCGCCTTGCGGGGACATGCCCATGCTTTGCCATGCTTCGGCCAGATGGGCACGTAGCTTGGACAACTGGGCCATCGACTCCTTGGTCCACTGCTTGTAGTTGCCGCGGGCGAGGTCGTTCTGTCTCTCGCGATCTTGCCGGTCGCTCATTTGCGCCTGCCGACGCATCATTTCGTACGTGGGGTCTTGCTGTGGTCGCTGCGGTGGCTCTGACTGTTGCGCGTATGCGGCCGCCGAGGCCAGCGCCAATACCGCGATGAAAAGGCCGAATCTGTTCATCACATTCCTCCGATGTTGCGCCCAGCGCTGGCGGTC
Source organism: Frateuria sp. GZRR33 (assembly GCF_051900425.1). NCBI lineage: Bacteria > Pseudomonadati > Pseudomonadota > Gammaproteobacteria > Lysobacterales > Rhodanobacteraceae > Frateuria > Frateuria sp. GZRR33. The sequence continues at coordinate 286,454 of NZ_JBHZGK010000006.1, read as the reverse complement.
GACGACCGTCTCACCCCGAACGATCCTGCACCGGCGCGGCAGCGACGCCGTACCGGCGGACATCTGATGGCGCTGCACCGCAGCGCATGGCCGCTTCCATTGCACAAGCGGCATCGGAGGTGAGCCTAGGCACTTCCGGAGCGGACCGCAACGGCCTGCGCCGCCCCGCGATCGGGCGCCGGCGTCCAGGAAGTTAACCGGGGGCAACGCAGCCCACGCAGGCCTTCACGGCGACCCAAGCCGCCACTGCCTAAGATCCCATCAACCACGTGCCAAGGCTGGGGGGAACGCCCTTGACGCAGAACCGCAAGCAAGGCTCGACCACAGAGCCGCCTGTCCTGCCAGACCGTACGCCCGATGGGGAGAAAGTTGCCCGCGACCAGATCGCATTGCGCGTGCTCGAGAGCTCGGCCGACTGCATCAAGGTGCTCGATCTGGAGGGGCGCCTTGAGTTCATGAACGATGGCGGCCTGTGCGCGATGGAGGTCGAGGACTTTGCCGCGCTGCGCGGCGTGCGCTGGACGGATTTCTGGAAGGGCGACGACCACGCCAGGGCGCTGGCGGCGGTGCAGGCTGCCAGGCAGGGTCACACCGGGCGTTTCGAAGGCTACGCACCGACCCTCAAGGGGACGCCGCGTTGGTGGAACGTGGTCGTCACGCCCATCCGCGGCCCCGACGGGCAGCCCGGGCAGCTGTTGGCGATATCGCGCGACGTCAGTGCGCGCAAACAGGCCGAGGCGACCGCCAACGCGGACCGGCGGGAGCTGCAGGCACTGGCCGATGCGCTGCCCGTGCTGGTGACCTATGTCGACGCGGATCGCCGTTACCGCTTCACCAACCGCACCTACGAGCGCTGGTTCCCCGATCGCAAGGGCAGCATCGTGGGCCGGAGCGTGCGCGAGGTGGTGGGTGAGGATGCCTATGCCTTGTTCGAGCCGTGGATCGAGCGGGCGCTCGCGGGCGAGGCGGTGAGCTTCGAGCGACTGCTTCCCTACCGCGACGGCCCGGCCAGGCACCTGCGCATGGAATACGTGCCGCGCGTCACCGAGCACGGAGTTGAGGGGTTCTACGCACTGGCCTACGACATCAGCCAGCAGAAGCGCATCGAGGCCGAGCTGCGTGACAGCGCCACGCAGCTCACCGTGATTTTCGCGCAGGCGGCCGTCGGGCTGTCGCAGGTTTCGCTCGACGGACGCCCGCTGCGGGTGAACGACGAGCTGTGCCGGATGCTCGGTCGTGACCGGCAGAGCGTGCTTGAAGGGGGCATCCCCGCGATCACCCACCCTGATGATCTGCCCGCCAGCCTGGCCGGGTTCCAGAGCGTGGTCGAGACCGGCCGGACGGTGTCGCTGGACAAGCGCTACCTGCGCCCGGACGGCACCGTGGTCTGGGCCAACAGCAGCCTGACCCGGCTGAGCGACGAGAGTGGGCAGCCGCATTCGGTGCTCGTGGTCACCGTCGACCTCACCGAACGCAAGCTGATCGAGGAGCGCCTGCGCGAACTCAACGCCACGCTCGAAGCCCGGGTGGCCGAGCGCACCGCCGAGCGCGACCGTGCGTGGAAAAACTCTCGCGACTTGCTGCTGGTGACCGACATGGCCGGCGTGGTCCGCGCGGTCAACCCTGCCTGGACGCAGATCCTCGACTGGCGTGAAGACGATCTGGTGGGGCACTCGTTCCTCGAGTTCGTCCATCCCGAGGACGTTGGACCCAGTTTCGGCGCGCTGGAAAAGGCCGCCAGCGAGAACCTGGCCGGTTTCCACAACCGCTACCGGCACCGGGACGGATCGTATCGGTGGATCTCGTGGGTGACCGCGCGCGAGGGGCCGCTGATCTATGCCAGTGGCCGCGACAAGACCGCCGATCGTGCCCGCGACGCCGAGCTCCAGGCGGCCCAGGAAGCCCTGCGCCACTCGCAGAAGATGGAGTCGATGGGCCAGTTGACCGGTGGCGTCGCACACGACTTCAACAACCTGCTGACGCCCATCATGGGTGCGCTGGACATGCTGCAGCACAGCGGGGTGGGCACCGAGCGCGAGCAGCGATTCATCGCCGCCGCGATGCAGTCGGCCGAGCGGGCCAAACTGCTGGTCCAGCGGTTGCTCGCCTTTGCCCGCCGCCAGCCGTTGCAGGCGACCGCCGTGGACGTCGCCAGCCTGATCGGCGGCATGGCCGACCTCATCGCGCGCGCCAACGGCCCCCAGATAAGCGTGGTCGTGGAGGCCGAGCCCGACCTGCCACCGGCGCATGCCGATCCCAACCAGCTGGAGATGGCACTGCTCAACCTGGCGGTGAACGCGCGTGATGCGATGCCCCAGGGCGGCTCCCTGCGCATCGCCGCCGAACTGGAGCAGGTCGGTTCGGGCCACCGCGCCAGCCTCACCGCGGGGCGATACATCCGGCTGTCGGTCACCGATACCGGCGTAGGCATGGACGAAGCCACGCTGGCGCGTGCGGTCGAGCCGTTCTTCTCGACCAAGGGCGTCGGCAAGGGCACCGGGTTGGGGTTGTCGTCCGCGCACGGGCTGGCCTCGCAGCTTGGCGGTGCACTGCTCATCCAGAGCCAGCGCGGGGCGGGCACGCAGGTGGAGATGTGGCTGCCGGTCAGCTCGATGCCGGTGGAGACGGCCGGCCCGGTGGCTGAGGCCATCGCAGGCGGACAGCACGTCGGCTCTGCACTGCTGGTCGATGACGAGGAGCTGGTTCGCATGAGCACGGCCGAAATGCTGGTCAGCCTCGGCTACGTGGTGAACGAATGCCCTTCGGCGGAGGCGGCGCTTGCGCTCATTCGCGACGGGCTGCGCCCTGACGTGCTGGTCACCGACCACCTCATGCCCGGCATGACCGGCACCGAGCTGGCGAGGCAGGTGCGGCGCGAACACCCGCAGATGGGCATCCTGCTGGTTTCCGGTTACGCCGAGGCCGAAGGTGTCGCACCTCACCTGACGCGGCTGACCAAACCGTTCCGCAAGGACGAGCTCGCGCAAGGGCTGGCCGCCGTGCGTCGGTCCGAGCCGCACGCCGGTACCACCAAGGCCTGATTGTTGCGGCGAACGCGTTTCCCTTGCCGGTAGGGCGTTGGGCTGAGTGCTGGGGTAGCCGAAGGGTCAAAACGCTTCCGGCACGTCAACAAGCTGCAGCCAGCTAACGGGATCGGTCTGCGCTGCCCAAGACGCGGCCAGAGTGTATTTGCGGCCAACGCGCCAGGTGCCGCGGGAGCTCAGGTCGTGGGGACCGGAGCCATTCAACCCGGCCCTCGGGGCCCTGCGCTCAGGTCCGTTGCCGCAGCCCCGAGAAGGTCGCCCAGTTGGCCAGGCCATGCTGGCGCGCCATGCGCCGGAAGTAGATCGTGTGGGCAATCGCCAGAGCCAGGGCGGCGAGGGGTACGATCCATCCGAGGAAAACCAGGGGCGGCAGCGGCCGGGTGATGGGGCGGAGAAAGGCACCGATCCAGAAGATCACCCACAGCGCCAGCGCCAGCAGCGCACCCTGGACGGCCGATATCAGGAACAGCGCGACGCTGCCCAGAAAGGGCGGTGGCGGCAGAAGGATGCCCAGGGACCACAAGCCGGTCCAGAAGGGCGGGGCGACGTTCTGCCGGGGTAACCCGCGCGCTTCCATGTAACGCAGGTAAGCCTCGATCCGTTGCTTCGGTCGCACGTGACACTCTCCCTGGCGCGCTCGCCCGGCGCCTTTGCGCGGGCAGTGTGGCGGGCTCGGCGATGGTGATGCAATCCCGGTTGTCGCGAGGGCAGGATGCGGAAAGTGCACTCTGACTCCGCATTGCCGTGAACGAAGACGGGCCGAACCCGGTGGCGTGAGAACGAGACTGAAATCGCGGAGCCGAGCCGCCGCGAACCAACGGCGTCTGTTCTGCGATGCGTCGCCACTTGAACAACCGGCAGCTGTTGGGGGCGATTCTTTGCCGCTTCGGGTGGCGCATGACTTGGCATCTTGCGCGAGCATGGGTGCCCGCTGTTTCGTTCTCTGTAACCCGGCGCCAGAATCACTTTCCCTGTGCACCTCACGTGCGAGCTTGATCGCCCACCCGGGAGCCTCCGATGTCCTCAGCGCTACGTCGTTTCGTCACCGACCACCACGGGCGGGTAGTGGTGGCCGAGCCACCCAATGGACCGATACTGGCCTGGACGATGCTCGCGGTCGCGGCGCGCGCATCCGCAGGGCCGGCCAAGCCCCTGTTGCGGGCGGCCGGTGACGCGGCGCTTGCCTGGTGGGCGGGGTCGGAACTGCTCGACGGAGACAGTCCGTTCCGACGCACGCTCGGCGGCGCGACGCTGCTGTTGTTGGCCAACAAGCGGCTGCGGCGCGCAACGCCATAGCCAGGCGCAACCGTGGGATTGAAGTGAGGGCCTTGCCGGGGCTCTCAGGCGGCTCGCTTGCCGAGCACCGATCGCAACGAGCGGTGCGTCGCGGCGGGGCGGCAGGTCCGGGGAGACCCGGCGCCCTCGCCCGCGATGCGCCACCTTTAGAGCCGGACCTGGCCGACGTTGTCCTGATAGTCCTGCTTCGGGTCGACCCCGAGCATCGCCTTGACGCCGGCGACCAGGCTCGAGCCCTCCAGCCAGATCTCGGCGTCGGCCGGGTCGAAGCGCAGCAGCACCAGCGTGGGATCGTCCTTGCCGCCCTCGTACCAAGCCGCGATGAAGGGGTTCCACAGGCGGTCGATGACGGCGCGGTCGTGGGTGCGCGAGAGCGATCCATGCACGGTCGCGAAGACGTCGTGGCCCTTGGAGGAGAGGGTCAGCAGGGCCGGCGCTGGCCCGGAGACGCCTGCGCCCAGCTCGGTTGCGGTGCCGGTGAAGAACCAGATCGGGCCGCCCTCGTCGCCCTCGATCATCGCGGTCATCGGGCGCGGGTGACTGCTGGCACCGGCCAGTCCGAGCATCACGGTGCGATCGTCCTTGATCGCGTCCCAGAATTTCTGTTTCAACTCGCCTGCGTCGGCCATGATCGATGCTCCGTGGGTGGGTGTGCCTTTGTAGTCGCCGGGCCATGAGCGCTGCGTAGAGCGTGCAGCCTCTGGCCGGCGCCCGCGGCAAGTGGATGCGCCGCGACAGGTCGCGCGCGGCATGCCGATCCGGGACACTTGACCGATGCATTCGCCCGCTTCGACCACGCCCCGGCCACGCGTCGTGCTGGCCACCTTCGGCACGCACGGCGACCTCCACCCGTTCCTGGCGCTCGCGCTCGCCTTGCGTGAGCGCGGTGCGGAGGCCGTGCTGGCCGCCGGCGAGGTGTACCGCGAGAAGGTGGAGACCGAGGGCATCGGCTTTTTCCCGTTGCGTCCGGACGTCGAGGCGGTCGCTGCGCGGTTGGCGATGGCGCCGCGGGAGCTGGCGCGCGCGGTGGCTGCGCGTCCGCAGTTCCTGCTCCAGCGCATCATCCTGCCGTCGTTGCGTGAGGCTTACGACGATGCGATGGCGGCGATGGGCGGCGCCGACCTGGTGGTCACCCATTCGGCGGCCTACGGCGCACGGCTGGCGGCGGAGAAGCGCGGCCTGCCGCAGGTCGGCATCGTGCTGCAGCCGATGCTGTTTGCCTCCGTCACTGATCCGCCGGTGCTGGCCGACATGCCGCAACTGTCGCGCTGGATCTACCGCCAGGGGCCTGCCTGGACGCGTGCATTCCTGGGCCTGGGCCGACGCGTCGCGCGGCGCTGGGCGAGGCCGATTGATCGCTTCCGCCAGCACATCGGGCTGCCGCCAGCCACCGCCCATCCGTTGTTCGAAGGCCAGTTCGGCAGCGCCGGCGCGATCGGCCTCTATTCCCCGCTGCTGGGGCCGCCGCAGGCCGACCATCCGCCGCACACGACCATCGCCGGCTTTGCCTTCTACGACAGCGAAAAGGGTGGTCCGGCGGGCCTGACGCCCGGCTTGCGGGCGTTCCTCGAGGCCGGCCCCACGCCGGTGGTGTTCACCCAGGGTACTTCGGCCATCCATGACGCCGAGGACTTCGTTCGCGAAAGCCTTGCCGCCATCGACCTGCTTGGCATGCGCGCGGTGCTGGTGCTGGACGAGGAGCAGGCGCGCCGCTGGTCATCGCAAGCCACGGCGACGATCCACGTGACCGGCTACGCGCCGTACTCGGCGCTGTTCCCGCGGGCGGCCGCCAATGTCCACCACGGTGGCATCGGCACCACTGCCCAGGCCCTGCGCGCGGGTCGTCCGCAGCTGATCACGCCTTATCTGGTCGACCAGCCCGACAACGCCGCGCGCGTGGTGCGGCTCGGGGTCGGGCGGGAGCTGCCCCGGCGGCGCTGGCGCAGTGGCGAGATCGCCGCCAGCCTGCGTGCGCTGCTTGATCAGCCGGGGTACGCGTGCGCGGCGGCGCAGATCGGCCGGCAGGTCGCGCGCGAGGATGGCGCCGCCGTGGCGGCCGCGACGATCCTGTCGGCACTGGGGCGCAATCCCGGCTGATTCGTCGGCCGCGGAGCCATCGGCTGCGGGGCCGGCCAGCGAATGGCCCATGGACGGTTGCCCCCGGCCTGCACGCCCCACCGGTAAACTCGCCGGCTTGCCTCCACCGCCTTGTGACCGATGATCAACAACGACATCCTGCGCAGCATCCGCTACATGCTCGATCTCAGCGACAACAAGGTGGCCGACATCATCGGCCTGGCCGATCCGTCCTTCGCGGTCGAAAAGGACGACGTACGTGCCTACCTGCTGAGGGAAGACGAGCCCGGACACCAGCCGTGCAACGACAAGGTGCTCGCGCGTTTCCTCGACGGCCTGATCGTCTATCGACGGGGCAGGGACGAGAGCGTGCCGCCGCGGCCGGTGGAGAAGCGCGTGAGCAACAACGTGGTGTTGAAGAAACTGCGGGTGGCGTTCGAGCTCAAGGACGTGGACATGCAGCAGGTTTTCGCGGATGCGGGGCTCCCCGTCTCCAAGCCGGAACTGTCGGCGTTGTTCCGGCAGCCCGGGCACAAGAACTACCGCCCATGCGGCGACCAGTTGCTGCGCAATTTCCTCAAGGGCCTGACGCTGCGCGTGCGCGGCCCCTGATCCGCGGATGCTTCAGAAGCGTTCGCCGGCGGGCCAGTAGCGCCACGCGCCGACGGGCATCCTGGCCAGCGGAACCTTGCCGATGCGGATGCGCCGGATCGCCACCACGTCCAGGCCCACCTGCGAACACATGTCGCGCAATTGCCCTTCCTGCACGCCCTTGAGCGCGAAGCGCAGGCGGATCTCGTTCTGCCAGCTGACCTTGCACGGCCGCAGCGGCCGGCCGCGGAACTGCAGGCCGTGGTTGAGCTTGAACAGGCCATAGGGCGCGATCTGCCCGCTGACCTCGACCACGAACTCCTGTTCGATCTCATCGCGGTCTTCGGTCAGCTGGCGCCGCACGCGGCCGTCCTGGGTCAGCACCATCAAGCCGCTGGCGTCCGTATCCAGCGGCATCAGCGGCGTCAGGTGGTGGAAGTGACGCTCGAGCAGGCGCACGCCGGAAGGATCATCGGGCCAGCGTGTTCCCGGTTGCACCAGCCCCGCCGCGGCCTTGCGGCCCTTGATGGCGTCATAACCGACCGGCTTGTGCAGCAGGATCGTGGCCGGCTCGACGGTTTCCAGCCGCGCCGCGGCATCGAGTTCGACGAACTCGGTCGATACCGGGTAGGCCGGATCCTCGACCACGCGCCCGTCGACCGACACGTAGCCGCCCTTGATGTACTGCTCAGCCTCGATGCGCGAGCACCGGGCCAGGTCGGCCACGTGTTTGGCCAGTCGAACCGGATCGGACATGGATCAGCGCCAGGGAATCAAGGGCGCCCAGTCTATCCTCGGGACATGCCGGCTCACGCGTCGTTCCTGCTTCGCCCGCTAGCCTGCCTTGCCCGGAAGCGGTGCCGCCCCGATCTGCGCCGGCCCGGGCCCACCGTTGCGCCGATGCGTCCCGATCGCGGTCGACACCCGGTGCGCAAGCTGGCCGCGGATTCGAGCGCACCTGACGTGGGCCGCCATGTTCCCGTGCTGTCCCCCAAGCCACCGACGGAGTTCCCAGGCCACGATGAAAGGCATGTTCCATTCCCTCCGCAGCTACAACTACCGGCTGTGGGCCGTGGGGGCGCTGGTGTCCAACGTGGGCACCTGGATGCAGCGCATCGGGCAGGACTGGCTGGTGCTTACGGTGCTGACCCATCACAACGCCACCGCGGTGGGTACGGTGATGGCGTTGCAGTTCGGGCCGCCGTTGGTACTGTTGCCGCTGTCGGGCTTTGCTGCCGACCACCTGGACCGGCGCAAGCTGCTGCTGTGGACGCAGGGCGCATCGGGCGTGCTGGCGCTGGGCCTGGGGCTGCTCACCATCTTCGGGGCGGTGCAGTTGTGGCAGGTGTATGCCTTCGCGCTCCTGCTCGGCTGTGTCACCGCCTTCGACGCGCCGGCGCGGCAGGCGTTCGTGTCCGACCTGGTCACCGACGACAACCTGGCCAATGCGGTGGCGCTCAACTCGGCCTCGTTCAACGGCGCGCGCATGATCGGCCCGGCGGTGGCCGGCATCCTGATTGCCGCGGTGGGCGAGGGCTGGCTGTTCGTGGTCAACGCGGGTTCCTACGCCGCGGTGCTGATCTCGCTCTGCTTCCTGCGCGTGCAGGAGCTGCACACCGAAGCGCGGCCCGAACGCACGCGCGGCAGCGTGCTGGCCGGGTTCCGCTATGTGGGGCGGCGTCCGGACCTGCTCGCCGTGCTGGTGATGCTGTTCCTGATCGGCACCTTCGGCTTCAACTTCGCCATCTTCATCTCGACCATGTCGGTCACCGTATTCCACGGCGGTGCCAGCCAGTACGGGCTGCTGACCTCGGCGATGGCGGTGGGCACCATGGGCGGCGCGCTGCTGTCGGCCCGCCGCCCGCATCCGGGCATGGTGCTGATGGCGGTATCCGCGGCGGCGTTCGGCGTTTGCGTGGCCATCGCGGCGGTGATGCCCGGTCCGTTGCTCTTTGCGCTGGTGCTGGTCCTCGTCGGCCTGGCGGCGCTGACCTTCATGACCGCCAGCAACTCGATGATGCAGCTGACCACCGAACGCGCCATGCGCGGCCGCGTGCTGGCGCTGCGTATCGCCGTGGTCCTGGGCGGCACGCCGATCGGGGCGCCGCTGGTCGGCTGGGTCGTCGACCGTTTCGGCGCACGCTGGGCGATGGGCGTCGGCGCGCTGGCGGGCGTTTCGGCCGCCGCGGTGGCGCTGGGTTACCTCGTCAGGCATCGCCAGCTGCGGCTGCACAGGGTCGCCGGACAATGGCGCCTTACGCTCCATCCCGTGCGGAGCGACGTCGCGGCCGCTCACGTGGTCGCGGGGGAGCGGGTGACCTGAAGCCTTGGGAAGCCGCGCCGCGCTGCCCACGAACGACTTCATGGGCGGTAACCTGCGCGAACGCCGTAAAGCGCCGGCCCGAACGCGATTCCCGCCCAGGCGGGAGGCAAGCCGCCGCCGGCGCGCGTCAGTTCAGGCTGGTCAACAACGCCTCGAATCGGGGCTTGCCACGCAGCGAGGCCAGGTCGCTGTCGTTCGCCATCCATGCCCGGTCGCCCCAGCCCAGTTGCACCGCGCGTTCGAGCAGGTCGATGGCGCGGTCGTGTTCCTCCAGCACGGCGAACGTGCAGGCGGCGTTGTAGAAGATCATGGGCTCGTCCTCGCTCGACTGCAGCGCAAGATTGGCCCATTCGATCGCCTTGGCCTTCTCGCCCAGCGCCGCGAAACTGGCCGCGCCCATGTAGCGGGCGCGCGCGTCGTCGGGATTGGCAAGCAGCGCGCGCTCGATCAGTTCGAGCGCGCGCTGCCGCGCCTTCCTCTCGTCGTCCTTGCGGCCCATCTCGCTGTACGCCTGGGACAGGTAGACCAGCGGCAGGTAGTCGGTGGGGCTGACCTCGGCGGCGCGCAGGTACAGCCAGGCGGCTTTCTCGAAGTTGCCCAGCGAACTGCAGATCATGCCGTACATGAAGCAGCCTTCGAGCAGGTTCGGGTTGAGCATCATGGCGGTCTCGAACTGCCGCTCGGCCTCCTGGAACCGCTGGCTGATGAACAGCGCCAGGCCGCGCGAGGCGTGCGCCTCGGCCGAGTCCGAGTCCATCTGCAGGGCCCGCTCGCTTGCCTCCATGGCCTGCTCGACGTGCTCGGGATTGCGGTCCAGGAAGCGATGGCGCATCACGTACGCATCCGACAGGCCCGCCCAGGCCGCGGCGTATTTCGGATCGCGTGCGATGGCACGTTCGTACATCTCGATGGCGCGCAGCGAGTCGCGGCGGTTCCAGGCGTAGAAATATCTGCGGCCACGCAGGTAGTCGTCGTACGCCTGCACGTTGGCGGTGGCGACGTACTGGATCGCGCGGCGCTCCTTCGGCGACAGCGTCACCTTGAGCGCATCGACGATGCTCTGGGCGATGTCGTCCTGGATCGCGAACACGTCGCGCAGTTCGCGGTCGTACGTCTCCGCCCACAGCGTCGAGTCGGACGCCACGTCGATCAACTGCGCCGTGATGCGCACGCGGTTGCCCGCCCGCCGCACGCTGCCCTCGAGCACCGTGCCGACGTCCAGCTTGGCCGCGATCATCTGCAGGTCGGCCTCCTTGCCCTTGAAGAAGAACGAGGAGGTGCGCGAGGAGACCTTCAGCTGCGGCAGCTTGGTCAGCAGGCTCAGGATCTCCTCGGCGATGCCGTCGCTGAAGTACTCGTTTTCCACTTCGCCGCTCATGTTGACGAAGGGCAGCACGGCGATGCCGTGCCGGTCGCGGTCCCGGTCCGGATGGTGGGCCGGAGCGGGGCTCTCGACCTTGGCAACGGCGTCCGCTGCCTGTGCCGCCGCGACGCTGGCGACGAGGCGATAGCCCAGGCCATGCACGGTCTGGATGTAGCGCGGTTCCGCCGCCTCGTCGCCCAGCCGCTGGCGCAGCTGCGAGATGACCCGGCTGAGCGTGGCCGCGGTGACGTACTTGTGGCCCCACACGCGTTCGAGCAGCTCGTCGTGCTTGATCAGTTCGCCGGGGTGGTCGAGGAACTGCAGCAGTACGGCATAGGCCTTCGGTTCAAGGTCGAGCTCGTGCCCATCGCGCAGCACGCGGTGCGCTGTCGGCTCGACGCGAATGTCGCCGAACGCGTAATCCACCCGATGGCTGTGCGATTCCGGAGCCACGGGCGCGGCATTAGCACAGCGGTGGGCGAGGGTGCGTGATTGCAAAGACAGGGAGTGCGTGCCCCGCCTGCTTCAGCACCGCCAACCGCGCGGTCGGTGGCCCCTCATCCGGTGAACGGGCGCTCCCGGCCTTCGCACCCGCCGGTGAACCGAAGAAAACCTCATCGAATCCGCGCACATTCCACCGGAATCCCTCAAGCAAATGCCCGGGCACAAGCCCAGGATCGCCCCACGGACATCGGCGTCCGTCTGGAGGCTCCTGTGAAAAAGCTAATCATTGCCACGGCCACTGCACTCGGTCTCGCCAGCGTCGGCGGCGTCGGCCTCGCCCAGGACCAGGCGCAGACCACCCAACTGCAGAATGTCGTCGTCACCGGGGTGCGCGCGCCCTACGAAACCTACGTCACCAACCTGCAGACCGGCTACCAGTTGCAGGCGCTTGTCGGCCATACGCACAGGCAGTACATGCAGGCACGGCGGGCGGCCGACCGGTCCGAATCCCTGCGCAGGCAGGGCCTCGCCATGCAGCCCCTGGTTTCCGTGGCCATCGACAACTCGTCCGGCCCCGGCGTGGCGCGGCAGGTCCAGTTGCTCAATGCCGACCGCGAGACGGTGGCGATCGTGAACGTGTACTGCAAGCGGGCCGCGCCGTCGGACGGCCCGCGGTGCCGGCTGGCGCCGCAGTCGATCAGGGGGAGCCGGTCCGGCGAGCGTCTGGCGTCATTCCAGGCGGCGCCCGTGCGGCTTGCAGTGGTGGATGTGCGGAAGTAGACCCAGGCCGGCCGGGAGGTGCAGCGCGAGTCGATTGCGCTGGCCCGTCGACCACTCGGGTGTAAGGCGAGCGCCTGCTTGCCAGGCGCTTGCCACGCTACGCGTCGTGCCTTGGAGGGCAACGCTTGCGCGCGATCGCAACAAGCGTGCCGAGGGCAGCAGCCACTCGGGCATGCGTGCAAGAACCATTGGCATGGCGCCCGTCACTCAGGGCGGCCAGGTTCCCTGCGGGCGACGCCCCGCCGGCTGTTGCCGTCATCCGGCCGGGTTGCGGATCAGACGGTTTGGGAGCGGTGCAGGATGTCCACTGACAGAGGATGGGTCCACGCGATGACGCCATCGCGTGCCTCGCGCTGATGCTTGCCGCCACCGCGTCGGGTGATCCTGTCAGGCCCGGCTGCGCTCCCAGGTTTCGGTTTGACCGAGCTGGCGCCCACGAGCAGGAAAGAAAGGCGGCTTTGTGGCGCCTTCCGGGTGACCGGGACCGGCAGGCTCGCCGTCCCCCATCGAAAAAAAAGGAGATATCCATGATCGGGATGACCAGCAAGCCCTTGTTTGGGCTCGCCGTTGCATTTGCCCTGTCCGGTTGCACGACGCTGGACCACCTCACCGGACACGGCGTAGTCACACAGAGGACGTCCGGTTTCGATAACGCCACACTCGTGGAAGCTTCGCCCAACGCGCTGGCCAATGTCGACGGCACATGGACCGAGCCGCTGGAGCTCGGCGCGCGCTGGTCGAGCGCAACACCGGACAGCGTCGCGCTGGTCATGGGCTGGGACCCGGGGATCACGGGCACCTCGGTCTTCAGCGACACGCGCGCATTCTTCATCAATATCGATGGCAGGGTTTCGCAGTACTCGGCGGGCCAGCCAGGCAGTCCCTCGGTGGCAGGCGGTGGCGCGGCAGGCTCCAACCGGTTGTACGGGATCAACGAAATCGTCATTCCGTACACCGTGCTGGAGCAGATGACCGCAGCCAGGGATTGCCGCATCCGCATCCAGACGAGCAACGGCTACAGGGATTTCGATTTCACGAGGCAGCATGCATCGGGCGGCAAGCCGACGGCGATCGTGGCCATAAACGAGCTCATGGCCAAGGTTGCTGTCCTGCGGCACAAGGCCTGACTACGGGCAGGCCAAGCCCCGGGTCAGGTACCGATGCCGGCCAGGCCGTTTGCGGAGCCGCTTCCGGACCTGGGGCTCCATGGCGCAGCCCCCAACCCAAAGTGGCTTCGATTTGGCAAGCCCTCCGACGGCCTTTCGGCTCACGGCACCTTGCGCCCGTCTTAATGGCTCCGCGGCTAACGTCGTGTCTCGCCCTGTGGCGGCGTGCCACGGCGGCTCGCAGGAGATCCCGCGTGGCGGTCAACGAGGCCTGGCCCGAGCTTCCGTATGAGGCGTGGCGGGAAACCTACGCCACGCTGCACCTCTGGTCCCAGGTGGTGGGCAAGATCGCGTTGGCTCTTGCGCCGCCGCTCAACCACGGCTGGGGCATCGCGCTCCACCTCACGGCGCGCGGTCTGTCTACTCGGCTGTTGCCGTACGGCAGCCGGGCACTCACGCTGGCGTTCGACTTCATCGACCACGTGCTGGTGATCGACTGCACCGACGGACAGACCCGCCGCCTGCCGCTTGGGCCGCGCAGCGTCGCCGACTTCCACGACGCACTGATGGGCACGCTGCGGGAAATGGGCTTGGCGGTGCGGATCTGGCCGGTGGCGGTGGAGATGCCTTCGCCCGTGCGGCTGGACGAGGACACCCTTCATCAAACGTACGAGCCGGCATGGGCGCACCGGTTCTGGCGGATCCTGATGCAGGTCGGGCGCGAGTTCGCACGGTGGCGTTGTGGTTACGTGGGCAAGAGCAGCCCGGTGAATTTCTTCTGGGGGAGCTTCGACCTTGCGGTGACGCGTTTCTCCGGTCGCCCGGCGCCCGCGCGCGACGGGCCGGCATTCGAGCGCGACGCGTATTCGCACGAAGTGATCAGCCACGGCTTCTGGCCCGGCAGCGCGCCGTTGCTCGAGCCGGCGTTCTACGCCTACGCCGTACCGCCACCGCCCGGCCTGGCGGAGGCGGCGGTCCAGCCAGGCGGGGCGTACTTCCACCCTTCGCTGGGCGAATTCATCCTGCCGTATGAAGCCGTGCGTACGGCGTCCTCGCCCGAGGCTGCGCTGCGCGCGTTCATGCAAAGCACGTGGCACCAGGCGGCGGAGCTCGGGCAGTGGAACCTGGCCGAACTGGAACGCCGCTGATCGGACAGGGCTCGGGCGCCATGCCTTTTGCCAGTGGCGGAGCGCCACGCCATCGTGCTGAATTGGTCGCCTTGCCCCGAACGAGAACGCGCCCATGACCCCCCGTGACGACGTGATGCACCCTGGCCGCCGCCGCTTCCTGCAGACCACGGCGCTGGGTGCTGCCGCACTGCCGGTGGCGATGCTGGGTTCGGATGCGCTCGCCTCCGGGGCCGCGCCGGGCGGCCTCGCGTTGCCGCCGTCGATCCTGGCGCTGAAGTCGGTGAAGTCGCAGATCGTGCCCATCACGGACGACGAGCGCCGCGCCCGGCTGGCAAAGGCGCAGGAGCTCATGGCGAAGTCCCGGATGGACGCGATCTACCTCGATGGCGGCACCACACTGGACTACTTCACCGGCATGCGCTGGTGGACCAGCGAGCGCCTGATGGGGATGCTGCTGCCGCGCTCGGGCGATCCGGTGTACGTGGTGCCGGCGTTCGAGCGCAGCCGCGCGCTGGAGCAGATCCGCTTCGGCCACGACGTGCGCACCTGGCAGGAGAACGAGAGTCCCTATGCGCTGGTCGCGCAGGTGATGCGCGAGAAGGGTGCCGGCACGGGCGTGCTGGGCATCGGCGACAAGGTGCCGTTCTTCCGTTCGACCGGGCTTGCGCAAGCCATGCCGCAGGCCAGGCTGGTTCCGGCCACGCCGGTCACGGCCGGCTGCCGGGCGATCAAGAGCCCGGCGGAACTGGCGCTGATGCAGGTGGCCTGCAACGCCACGCTGGCCCTGTACAAGGCGATCTGGCAGGGGCTGCAGCCGGGCATGACCCAGCAGCACATCGCCGCGTGGGTAGAGGCCGGCTACGCGCGCATGGGCCTCGAGGGCGATGCCAGCATCAACGTCGGCAGCTACACCGCGCAGCCGCATGGTTCGCGCGAGCCTCAGGTGATCCGCGAGGGCACGCCGGTGATGCTGGACGACGGCTGCTACGTGGAGGGCTACATGAGCGACCTCACCCGCACCTTCACGCTGGGCAAGGCCAGCGACAAGATGAAACGGGTGTTCGACATCGTGCGCAAGGCGCAGCTGGCGGCGCTGGCCGCCGCGCATCCGGGGGCGACGATGGAGTCGGTCGATGCCGCGGCACGCAAGGTGATCGTGGATGCCGGCTACGGACCCGGTTACACGTACTTCTCGCACCGCCTCGGTCACGGCATCGGCATGGACATGCACGAGTGGTATTACCTCGTGCAGGGCAACACGCGCCGCATCGAAGCGGGCATGACCTTCAGCGACGAGCCCGGCATCTACATCCCCGGCGAATTCGGCGTGCGGCTGGAGGACGACATGCACGTCACGGCCGAAGGTGCGCGCTGGTTCACGCCGCAGAGTCCGTCCATCGAACAGCCGTTCGGCTGACCCGCGACCTGCAGCGGAAATGCGGGTGCCATCCCGACGGACTCGTTGCGATGGCAGCCCGGCGTTGCCCGCGCGTCTTCGTGCCCTCGACGCCTCCCGCGGAAAAACTCACAGGCACATCACCGCGCAGAAACAACCATCCACCCAAACGCCGCGTCTTTTGAGGGTGGAAACATGAAAATGATGTCACGCTTTAACAAGCGCCTGCTGGCGAGCCTGATCACCGGCTCGGTAGCGGCGCTCGCCGCTGCCCCGAACCTGTCGTGGGCGCAGACCGCCAATGCCACCCTGCGCGGCACCGGCCCGGCCGACACCGAGGTCACCGCCCGCAACGTGGCGACCGGCGCGGTGCGGCGCACGCGCACCGGCGCGGACGGCAGCTATGCGCTGCCCGGCCTGCAGCCGGGCACCTACCAGGTCGATGCCGGCCCCGGTACGGAGCGCACCGTCACCCTGACCGTAGCCTCGACCGCCACGCTCGACCTGGGCCAGTCGCAGCCGGTTCCCGCCGGCGCGCCCGCGGCACCGGTCGCGCCGTCGGCCGCCAACGCAACCACGCTGACCGGGGTCTCGGTCACCGCCACGACCCTGCAGGAGGTCAAGACCTCCGAAGTCGGCAACACGATTTCGCTGCGCCAGATCCAGACCATCCCGCAGATCTCGCGCAACTTCCTCGAGTTCGCCGACACCGTGCCGGGCATGGTGTTCACCGTCGACTCCAAGGGCAACACCTCGCTTCGCGGCGGCGCGATGAACAACAGCTCGGTCAACGTCTACATCGACGGCGTGGGCCAGAAGAGCTACGTCAAGGAAGGCGGCGTCAGCGGCCAGTTCGGCAGCCAGGGCAACCCGTTCCCGCAGCTGGCGATCGGCGAGTACAAGGTGATCACCTCCAACTACAAGGCCGAGTACGACCAGATCTCCTCGGCCGCGGTGACCGCGCAGACCAAGTCGGGCACCAACGAATTCCACGGCGAGACCTACTACCGCTACACCAACGACGCCTTCCGCGAGCGCACCCCGGCCGAGCGGGACTCCGGCACCAAGACGCCGTCCGAGGAAAAGGAATACGGCTTCGCCATCGGCGGCCCGATCATCAAGGACAAGATGCATTTCTTCGCCGCGTACGAAGCCAAGCGCTTCGATACGCCGATCACCGTGGTGCCCAGCGCGGACGGTGCTCCGGGCGTGCCCTACCTGCCCGCCGACGTGGCCGGGCTGTTCGGCCCCGCGGGGCTGAACTTCAAGGAAGACCTGTACTTCGGCAAGCTCGACTGGGAGCCGACCGACCGTGACCGCTTCGAAGCCAGCGCGCAGATCCGCAAGGAGAACCAGCTCGGCGGCATCGGTGACACCAACGCTCCGAGCTCCGGATTCAATACCCGCAACAACGACAAGCGTTATGCCCTGCGCTGGCAGCACAGCGGCGAGGCGTACTACAACGAACTGCTGCTGACCTACGAGGACGCGTACAACGCGCCGACCGCGCTGAACTATGGCAACGGCGTGATCTACACCTGGGAACGCCCGACCGACGATCCGGTGATCATCCAGACCGGCGCGGCCAGCCCGCTGGCGACGCAGGACAAGGGCCAGAAGGGCCCGGCCATCCAGGACGACCTCACCTTCAACGACCTGGAGTGGCACGGCGACCACGTGATCAAGCTCGGCTTCAAGAAGAAGATGGTCACCCTGCACGCGGCCGATGCGGCCGACGTGAACCCGCAGTTCTACTACAACGTCACTACCGCGGGCACTGCCGGTACGCCGTACAAGGCATTCTTCACCAAGCCGGTGACCGGCCTGGGCCTGTCCCCGACGGTAGAGACCAAGAGCCACCAGTTCGGCGCGTACATCCAGGACGACTGGGACGTCACCGACAAGCTCACGCTCAACCTGGGCGTGCGCTGGGACTACGAGCGCACGCCCTCGTACACCAACTTCGTCACGCCGGCGAACGTGGTGGCCGCGCTCAACAGCCAGGATCCCAACGGACCGCCGGGACAGACCTACGCGCAGTCGCTGGCGCTCGGCGGGATCGACGTCAACGACTACATCAGCACCGGCACCAACCGCTCGGCCTACAAGGGCGAGTGGCAGCCGCGCCTGGGCTTCTCCTACGACCTGTTCGGCGACGAGGCGCACGTGATCTTCGGCGGCGCCGGGCGCGCCTACGACCGCGACCTGTACGACTACCTGCAGCTGGAGACCACCAAATCGGCGCTGCCGCAGTACACGGTGTACTTCCGTGATCCGGCGACCGGCCTGTGCCACCGCAACTCGACCCCCTGTTACGACTGGAACCCGGCCTATCTCAACGGACTGCCCAACCTGCAGGCGCTGCTTGGCCCCAGCAGCAATGCCGGCACCGAGGTTGACCTGCTCAACAACGACCTCAAGGCGCCCTATTCGGACCAGTTCAGCCTGGGCATGCGCAATGCAATCGGAGAGTGGAACACCAGCGCCACCGTCTCGCGCATCCTGAGCCACGATGGTTTTGCCTTCACCCTGGGCAATCGTTACCCGGACGGCTCGTTCTGGCAAAACAACATCCAGCCCTGGGGCAACGGCGTGCCTGGTTTCGGTGCGCTGATCGTCGGCAACAACGGCATCGAGACGCGTACCACGCAGGTGCTGCTCTCGGCCGAGAAGCCCTATACGAAGGAATCGCACTGGGGTGCGACCTTCGCCTACACCTTCACCCATGCCAAGCAGAACCGCGACATCAACGAGCACTACGCGTTCGACGAGGCCACGATCGGCCAGTACCCGTTCATCACCTCCAACGCCGCGGCCAAGCATCGCTTCGTTGCCACCGGCAATGTCGACGGGCCGTGGGGAACCACGCTGTCAGCCAAGCTGACGCTGGCCACGCCGCTGCCCTACAACGGCATCGCCTGCTATGACGGGGCGGTATTCCCGGCGGGCAACAACTGCATCCCGACTGCGGCCACGCCCGGCGGTTCGCGCTTCCTCGTCGGTGGCAAGATCTGGGGCTATCGCGACATCGACTTCCAGGCCACCAAGAACTTCGACCTGGGCCATGGCGTCACCCTGTTCGGGCGGTTCGACGTGCTGAACGTATTCAACTGGGACAATTTCGTCGATTACGTCCCCACCTTCGCCGATGGCCGCGCGACGGTCGAGTACAACCGCCTGGGCAACATCACCTTCGTGCCGCGCACGTTCAAGTTCGAGGTCGGGCTGACCTTCTGATGGCGGGCGGTGCACAGCCTTGTCCGGCGGTCGCTGGCAAGGCTGTGCGCACCTCGGTGCGCCGTGCCGGGTGTGCCGCGCGCATCGTCCTGTCCCGAAGCGCTTGCCGGGGCGGGACCCGGACACCCTGCGCCCCCGCCAGGCCTGCCCATGCTTCCACTGCCTGACTCTCTACTCCGATGCCTCGTCGCTTCCATTTCACCCTGACGACCGCGCTGCTGGCCATGGCCCTGGCGGCAAACTCGCCGGCCCGTGCGGCGGCGCCCGCGCCCGCGGCGACCACCTATGCTTCGCTGCCGTCCTCGCAGCAGCGGATGGTCGACGACCTGGAGCGGCGCACCTTCGACTGGTTCTGGGACAGCGCCGACCCGAAGACCGGACTGGTGCCCGACCACTATCCGGGCGAGTCGTTCTCCAGCATCGCGGCGGTCGGCTTCGCGCTGACTGCCTACGGCGTGGGCGTGGAGCGCGGCTACATCACGCGCGCCCAGGCGGTGGAACGCACGCTCGCGACGCTGCGCTTCTTCGAGGATGCCCCGCAGAACGGCAGCGAGGACGATGCCGCGGGCTTCCATGGCTTCTACTACCACTTCCTGGACATGCAGACCGGCAAGCGCTTCGGGCGCTGGGTGGAGCTGTCCAGCGTCGACACCACGCTGCTGCTCGGCGGCGTGCTGTTCGCGCAGTCCTACTTCGATCGCGACACGCCTGGCGAGCGCGAGATCCGCGCACTGGCCGACACCCTCTACCGGCGCGTCGACTGGCCCTGGATGCAGCCGCGCGCGCCGCTGATCGGCATGGGCTGGACGCCGGGCGGCAAGTACATCCCGAGCGACTGGAAGGGCTACAACGAGGGCATGCTGGTCTACATCCTGGCGCTGGGCTCACCGACCCATCCGGTGGAACCGGCGGCATGGAAGGCCTGGGCGTCGACCAACGACGACAGCTGGGGCACCTTCCAGGGTCAGACCTTCCTCAACTTCGCGCCCATGTTCGGCCACCAGTACAGCCACGTGTGGGTTGATTTCCGGGGCATCCGCGACGACTGGAACCGCGAGCACGACCTGGACTACTTCGAGAACAGCCGGCGCGCCACCTACAGCCAGCGCAACTACGCGATCGCCAACCCCGGGCACTGGACCGGCTACGGCGCCGACGTGTGGGGCCTTACCGCCTGCAACGGGCCGGGCGGCATCGTGGTGGAGGAGGGCGACAAGACACTCAGGTTCGAGGGCTACACCGCACGCGGCGCGGGCCTGGATGACATCTCCGACGACGGCACGATCGCGCCCACGGCGGCGGGCGGATCGATCGCCTTCGCCCCGGAAATCGTGATTCCCGCGCTGGCGACGATGAAGCAGCGCTACGGCAAGTCCATCTACGGCCGCTACGGTTTCGTCGACGCTTTCAACCCGAGCTTCCACACCCAGACCGAGCTGCGCACCGGGCGACTGGTCCCGGGGCTGGGCTGGGTCGACAACGTGCAACTGGGCATCGACCAGGGGCCGATCGTGCTGATGATCGAGAACTGGCGCAGCGATTTCGTGTGGAAGGTGATGCGGCGCAACCCGTACATCCGCACGGGCCTGGAGAAGGCCGGTTTCACCGGCGGCTGGCTGGACGCACCCACGCCCTGAGGCACGACCGCACGCTCGCATGGTCGATGCAGGAGCGCACCTGTGCGCGACCGTGATGTCTGCTCGGCAGGCCGCATGGCGGTCGCCCACAGGTGGGCTCCTACAATGGCGTATCCCGCCTCGCGATCGCACGTCCGCTGTAGGAGCGCACCTGTGCGCGACCGGGATGTCTGCTCCGCAGGCTGCATGGCGGTCGCCCACAGGTGGGCTCCTACAACGTGGTATCCCGCCTCGCGCTCGCATGTCTGCTGTAGGAGCGCACCTGTGCGCGATCGTGATGTCTGCTCCGCAGGCTGCATGGCGGTCGCCCACAGGTGGACTTCTACAATGGCGTATCCCGGCTCGCGCTCGCATGTCCGCTGTAGGAGCGCACCTGTGCGCGACCGGGATGTTTGCTCCGTAGGCTGCATGGCGGTCGCCCACAGGTGGGCTCCTACAATGGCGTATCCCGCCTCGCACTCGCATGTCCGCTGTAGGAGCGCACCTGTGCGCGACCGGGATGTTTGCTCCGTAGGCTGCATGGCGGTCGCCCACAGGTGGGCTCCTACAACGGGGTATCCCGCTTCGCGCGTGCTTGGCCGGTGCAGGAGAGCGAAGCGCCTGGTGGCACAGGGGCGGTTAGGCGGACCGCGTTTCGGTCAGGGCTCGAGCGTCGCCACCCGCGACAGCTTCGACACCCCGCGCTCGTCGAACGCTTCCACGGCCACCACGTAGCGCACGCCCTTGTTGAGCGAGCGCAACTGAAGGTGCGTGGGCTGGTCGGCGAAGCGCTGATAGGTCTCGTGCAGGCGGTCGGCGGACAGTCCCCAGCGCACGTTGTAGCCCACGGCACCCGGTACCGGCTTCCAGACGATCTCGGCGTTGCGCGCGTCCGCATCGCGCGTGGCCGACACCAGTTGCGGTGCCGGCGGCGGCGCGCCGTCTGCGTTGCCGAACACGCGCAGGTCGGAGATCGCCAGGTGTTTCGCACCGACGTGCCCGTGCACGTACCGCACGTAGCGGATGTGCGCGGGCTGGTCGAGTTCCAGGTACGCGTTGGGCCGGTCGCGCGTTTCGTGCGACAGATCGGCCAGCACGGTCCAGTGCGTGCCGTCGGTGGACCCTTCGAGCCTGAACCGGGTCACGATGTCCGGTGCGTCGCCGTAGCGGCCCGCCTTGTAGTCGGTGTAGTTCACCTGCACGGCGCGCACCGTGCGCGTGGCACCGAGATCGACCGTCAGCGTCTGGCCGGGGTTGTCCTTCGCCGCGACCCAGTAGGTGCGCGGATTCTCGTCGGTGACCTCGGCCGGCCCGTGACCGGGCAACTGCGACGACGCGGTGGCGTTCTTGTGCCAGGACAGCAGCATCCAGCCGGTGAACGTGCTCTCGCCGGGCTTGAGCCTGTGGTCGGGCATGCGCTGCGGGAAGTCGCCGAAGCGCGTGTCGACCCACATCTGGCCATCGTCGTGGAAGCCGGCCGGGAACAGGTCGACGCGGCGTTCGAACCGCCAGTTCACCGCCACCCACATGGTCCCGGTATTCCAGGTGTTGCCGTACGCGTCATCGAACGTCGAGCCGTGGCCGGCGCCGACCACGAAACCGCCGGGCTTGTAGCCGACCGGGTTGTAGGGCGCGTAGTGGAACGGACCGAGCGGTTTGTCGCTGGTGTAGACGCCGGTGGCGTAGACGTTGAACTCGGTGCCGGGCGCGCCGTACTGCAGGTAGTAGGTGTCGCCGTGGCGGTTCATCCAGGCGCCCTCGACATAGGGATCGATGCTGTCGTCGGTATGGTCCTGCCCGAAGCGCTCCCAGCCGTGCTGGTCCGGATGGAGGCGCAGCAGGGCCTTGGGCTTGCCCACGAAGGTGACGCGCTTGCCTTCGCCTTCATCGGCGTGCTCCAGCGCCAGGTCGATCTGCGCGCCGTAGAGCGGGAACACGTTGGAGGAATCCCAGTACAGGTAGGTCTTGCCGTCCTCGTCGCGAAACAGGCCCGGGTCCCACGGGCCTGGGGGCAGGTCGCCGGGCTTCATCTCGCTCTCGTGGCCGGCCCAGACGGCGCCGGGGATCGGCGGCAGCAACCGGGTCCAGAAATTCCAATGGCCGTGCGCCGGATCGGTGGAGTAGAGCAGCGGCACCGGCTGCATCGCCGACTGCATCAGGAACAGCTTGCCGTCGGCGACCAGCGTCGCAGGCGCCACCGGACCGTCGAACGGCCAGCGGTCGGGTTTGACGAACGTCCAGTGCACCAGGTCGGTGGAGCGCCAGTAGCCGTCGGCCAGGGTCAGGAACAGGTAGTACGCATCGCCATAGCGCACCACCGCCGGGTCGGCGCCGGTGCGGTAGGAAATGCCCTGGTTCATCTGCTCGTAGTTGTAGCGGTAGTCGACGTCGACCGGGTTGGCCCAGGTACGACCGTGCGGGTTCACTGCCGCGGCGGCCGCGTGCGTGGCGAGACTGCCGGCCAGCAGGGCGAGGACAACACGGAAACGGGCAGGGCGGGCGTGGGGCATGGTGCGTGGCCTCGATCGGAAGCGGAACCCTCGGGTCAGCTCCGGATCTTTTCACACCCGGTCGTGTAAACGTTTTCACGTCCAAGCGGGCGCTGCCGCCCGCATGCCATGCCGCCATGAAACGATTACCGCTGTTCCGCCTGCATCCCGTCGCACTGCTGCTGGCCGCCACGCTCGCCTGTGGATGTGCCACCGCCGATACGCTGCCGCACGCCGCCGCGCCGTCGAACGCCCAACTGGCTTCGCCGGCGATCGAGAAGAAAGTCGATGCGCTACTGAAGCAGATGACGCTGGAGGAGAAGATCGGCCAGCTCGTGCAGTACAACGACCAGGGCTTCAGTGCGCCGACCCCGGCCAGCGGCGACACGGCCCTGGCGGCGAACCCGGAGACCAGGACCGAGGTCGACGCCATGGCGCTGGCCAAACAGGGCCGGCTGGGTTCGATGCTCAACGTGGTCGGCGCGCAGAAGACGCGCGCCTTCCAGGAGGCGGCGATGCACAGCCGCCTGCACATCCCGATCCTGTTCGGCGCGGACGTGATCCACGGCTATCGCACCATCTACCCGGTACCGCTGGGCCTGGCCGCATCGTGGGACACGGCGCTGGTCGAGCAGCTCTCGCACATGGCCGCGACCGAAGCCACCACCGCCGGCGTGAAGTGGTTCTACTCGCCGATGGTCGACATCTCGCGCGACGCGCGCTGGGGACGCTCCACCGAAGGCGCCGGCGAGGACCCCTACCTCGGCTCGGCGATGGCGCGCGCCTACGTGCGCGGTTACCAGGGCACCGACCTGTCGAAGCCGGACAGCGTTGCCGCCTCGGTCAAGCATTTCGCGGCCTACGGCGCGGCGGAGGCCGGGCGCGAGTACAACACCACCGACATGTCCGACATCCGCCTGCGCCAGGTCTACCTGCCGCCGTACAAGGCGGCGGTCGAAGCGGGCGCGGCGACGATGATGAGCTCGTTCAACGCGCTCAACGGCGTGCCGGCCACCGCCAATCCGTACCTGATGGACGAGATCCTGCGCAAGGAATGGGGCTTCAACGGCTTCGTCGTCAGCGACTACACGGCGGTGATGGAGCTGACCCACCACGGCATCGCGCTCGACGCCGCCACGGCGACGGAGAAGGCGCTGGAGGCGGGCGTGGAAGTGGACATGATGTCCCACTTCTACGACACGCAGATCCCCAAGCTGCTGGCCGCACACCGGCTGTCGATGGCCACCGTCGACGAAGCGGTGCGCCGCGTGCTGCGGGTGAAGTTCGCGCTGGGGCTGTTCGAGCATCCCTACGCGCAGGGCACCGAGGTGACGCATGCGGTGCCGGCCCACCGGCCGCTGGTGCGCCGCGCCGCCGAGGAGTCGTTCGTCCTGCTGCGCAACGCGGGCGTCGGGGGCAAGGCCCTGCTGCCGCTCGCCGATGGCGTGAAGTCGGTTGCTCTCATCGGCCCGCTGGCTGACGCCGCCAACGAGATGCAGGGCGCCTGGGGCGGCGGCACGCAGGCGTCCGACGTGGTGACCCTGCGCCAGGCGCTGGAGCGGCGCATGCAGCAGCGCGGTGGTCGCGTACTCTTTGCGCATGGCGCCGATGTGCTGGGCGACTCGACCGCCGGCTTCGACGCCGCGCTGCAGGCGGCGCGCCAGGCCGACGTGGTGGTGATGGCGCTGGGCGAGTCTTCGGAGATGAGCGGCGAGGCGGGCTCGCGCGCCCACCTCGACCTGCCGGGCAACCAGCAGCAACTGCTCGAGCAGGTGGTGGCCACCGGCAAGCCGGTCGTGCTGCTGGTGTTCTCCGGTCGTCCGCTGGTGCTCGACTGGGCGGCCACGCATGTGCCGGCCATCATGGCGGTGTGGTTCCCCGGCACCGAAGCGGGCAACGCGCTGGCGAACGTGCTGTTCGGCGATGCGGCACCCAGCGGCAAGCTGCCGATGAGCTTCCCGCGCGCAGTCGGGCAGGAGCCGCTGTACTACGCCCAGTTCCCCACCGGCCGCCCGGCCGGCGATGCCGACCTGAGCAAGCCGCCCAGCGGCGGCGAAACGCGCTTCGTCTCGCGCTACATCGACGTGCCCAACGATGCGCTGTTCCCGTTCGGCTACGGGCTCGGCTACACCGACTTCGCCTATTCGGACGTGCGCGTGTCGCGCGCCACGGTGCCGCTCGCCGAGGCGAACCGGCCGGAAGCCCGTTCGCTGGTCACGGTCACCGCCACGCTGACCAACACGGGCAAGCGCGAGGGCACCGAGGTGGCGCAGCTCTACGTGCGCAACCTCGGCGCGAGCGTCGAGCAGCCGGTGCGCAGCCTCAAGGGCTTCCAGCGCGTGACGCTCAAGCCGGGGGAGTCGCGGCAGCTGCGCTTCGAGCTGGGTTTCCCGGAGCTGTCCTTCTACGACGTGCACAGCCGCCAGGTGGTCGAGCCCACGCATTACACGGTATGGGTCGGAGGCAGCTCGCAGGCGACGGGGCAGGCGGATTTCGACGTGACGCGTTGATCGCGCTCGGCGCCTGTTCGCAGGGTGCGCCGGGTGCGTGATCCGGGCGTGCCGCTAAGGGCGGTCGCGTACAGGGTGCGCTTCCGCAGGGGCCGATGCGTTCCCGCTACCAGCTGAAATTGGCCACCACGGGGAAGTGGTCCGACGGATAGATCTTGCCGTCGTGCGTGGTGATGGTGCGCACGTCGTCGGCTTTGAGGCCGCGGTAGAGGATCCAGTCGATGCGGCGGGTCGCCTGGCCGGTGAAGTCGTGGAAGGTGCCTTCCGGGCCTTCGTGCCGTGCCGCGGAGGTGCGCGTGTCGTGCAGGGTTTGCGTCAGCGACGCATGCGTCCGGCTGTCCGGCGTGGTGTTGAAATCGCCGGTGAGGATGAAGGGCACGGACGCGGGTAGTTGCGCCATCCGCTGGCGGATCTGCTCCGCGCAGCGCTCACGGGTCGCCTCGGCCTCCTTGCCGTCGCGGTAGGGGAAGTGGGTGTTGTAGTAGTAGAACTGCCTGCCGCTGCGCCGGTCCTCGAACTTCGCCCAGGTCACCATGCGCGGCATCAACAGGCCGGCGCCGATGCTGCCGGGCTTGTCGGGCGTCTGCGAGAGCCAGAAATTGCCCGAGTCGAGCAGCTTCAGCCGCGCCGTGTCGTAGAAGACGCCCATGTGCTCGTTGCCGTTGCGGTTGATCTCGTTGCCGTTGCGGCCCATTCCGAACCAGGTGTAGCCGGGCAAGTGCTGCTCGAGGTACTCGCCCTGGGGCGAGAGCAGCTCTTGCGTGCCCATGATGTCCGGGTGCGCCTGGCGGATGACCCGCACCATCAGGTCGCGGCGATGCGGCCATGCGTTGATGCCGTCGTCCGCTTCGCCGTAGCGGACGTTGAACGTCATCACACGCAGGTCGTGTGCGCCGGGCGGCTCGCCGGCACGCACGGTGGCCGACGCAAGCGCAAGCCCGCAGATCAGGAAAACGCGTGGCAGGAGGGTCATCGGGCGGCTCCGCGGGTTGTGGGCACTTGAAGTCAGGGTCGACCGCGCGGCGTCCACGCGCTGCGAAACGCGCGCGTACCTTCGAAGCGCATGCCGCGCCGCAGCCGTTCTTCCACGGTGGCGCGGTTCGGGCCGCAGGGCAATCGACGCTGCGTACCGCGCGCCCGAATCTGCGTGCTGCGTCTCACCCGGCCATCGGCGCAGGGCCGGTCCAGGACCGGCCGTTCGCGCACGGCCGCCCAGGCTCCGCTGGCCCGACTAGGGGCCGCGGCGCGCCGCTTCCACTTTCTGCACCACCTGGCTCCAGGGCGTGGGCCCTTGATGCATGGCGAACACGGTACGCACCGCCAGGTGCTCGCGCGCCACCGCCTGCATGACCTCGTGCATCAGCTCGGGCTGGTACAGCTCGCCGCTCTTGGGATCGAGGACCAGCGTGTCGCTGGCGTAGAGCAACTGCCGGGCCGGGAAATACACCATGTACTGGCGCCCGGTGTCGGCACCGCGCAGCGGGTAGAGTTCGATCCGGTTGTCGCCCCGGCCGATCACCGTGCGTCCGGACACTACGCGCCAGACCGGCGTTCGCGGATGGTCCTGCAAGCTGTCCGGGTGCAGCGCGTGGGGTGCGTCGAGCAGCCGCCGCAGCAAGGGCAGGTTGAGGTCCAGCGCGTACACCGGCAGGCCACCGGCGACCGCCTCGCGCACGCCGGCGGCATGCGGCCAGGCGTCGGAGCTGGTGAGGACCGCCTTGATCGGCAGTCCGGGATAACGCGCGTGCGCCTGCGCCAGGAGGCCCCGGGTATAGACCGGCGAGATCGGCGTCTCCAGTACCACCACGCCGTCGTCCTGCCGGATGACCGCGGTGTTCCACGCGCCCGGGTAGAAGTCCACGCCCGGAGCCACTTCGACATGCCCCTGCGGATCGAAGGGCCGCTCCCAGCGCGACGGGGCAGCTGCCGCGTCCGCCGCGAGTGCATGCTCCGTGGTGAAGCGCGCCGGGTCCTCTGTCCCGTTGAAGTGCACGGACAGCGCCTGGGTGGACCGCCAGACCGCGCCGTTGCGTTCCTCGATGCGGGTGGTCGGATAGCTGATGCCGTCGACGAGAATCCAGTTGTCGAAGTAGATCCGTTCGCGCACGTCGCCCCACGCGTACCAGAAATCGTCGAACGTGCGCGTGCGCTCCACGGCGTCGGGCAGGTGGCTGACCGGGTCGAGCAGGAGGGCGAGCGGGCGGCCGTGATAGACGAACGTGAGCACGTCGTGCGGCGTGCCGTGCAGCGACACCGGCGGGGCGGCCTGCAGGTCCTGCGCCGCGGCGGCGGTGAGCAGCAGCCGCAGCGGATCCAGTTGCAGCCGTTCCTCGCTCGCGGCGCGGGCCGAGGCGGGCAGCGGCAGCGAGCGGCCACCCGCGCGGTAGTCGCCGCCGGACGGCGTCATCACCTGGGTGGAGGCGACCTCGGTAGGGCTGGTGCCGCCCGCCTGTGGCCAGGTGATGGTCTGCTCGCTGCGTACGCGGCCATCGTCGAAGTCCAGCCATTCGTGGAAGCGCTGGTAGGAGGCGAGGAACGGTGCCTGCCGGTAGGACTGTTCCATCAGCAGCGTGTGGCCCATGCCCTGCAGCTCGACCTCCCTGACCGACTGCAGCCGCGCGCGCCCGCCCATCGCCTCGATGGCCTGCGCGAGGCACGCCTGCGCCGGAAGGCTCGTGCAGCCCGGGTGCGGGTGGGTGGTCGTCGGTGGCGTGGCGTGCGCGGGCGCGGCGAGGGCCAGCACGAAGGAGGCGACGAGCGGAACGAACGGTGCGGGAGGCGTGCCGGCCATGCGGGATACCTGTGACGTCGGGAACCGCGACGCTAGTCGGCGTGCACGGCGCGCTGCCTGTGGCATCGGTCATGGTCGTGACTTCCAGCGCAGGCAGCGGCGCGGCCAGGGAACACCCCCTGAATGGCGCGCAGGCCTGCGGCATCCGGTCGCCCGGTTCTCACGCGGTGAGACGGCGGTGGGCAGGATAATCACCCGATGAAGCTCAGCGAGAAACTTGCCCTGCTGGCCGACGCGGCCAAGTACGACGCCTCGTGCTCGTCCAGCGGCGGGCAGAAGCGCGATGCGCGGTCCAGCGGCGGCATCGGCTCGAACGAGGGCATGGGCATCTGCCACGCGTATGCACCGGACGGGCGCTGCATCTCCCTGCTGAAGATCCTGCTCACCAACTTCTGCATCTACGACTGCGCCTACTGCATCAACCGGCGCAGTTCCAACGTGCGGCGCGCGCGCTTCACGGTGGAGGAGGTGGTGCAGCTGACGATGGACTTCTACCGCCGCAACTACATCGAGGGCCTGTTCCTTTCCTCGGGCATCATCCGCTCGAGCGACTACACCATGGAGATGCTGGTGGAGGTCGCTCGCCGCCTGCGCCAGGAAGAGCGTTTCGGCGGCTACATCCACCTGAAGACGATTCCCGACGCCTCGCCCGAGCTGCTCGCCGCCGCCGGACGCTGGGCCGACCGCCTCAGCATCAATGTCGAGATGCCGACCGAGGGCGGCCTCAAGGCGCTCGCGCCGGAGAAGGACCAGCGCGACATCCGCCGGGCGATGGGCCGGATGCGCCTGAACATCGAGGAGGCGAAGGCCGAGAAGAAGGCGCCGCGGTTCGCGCCGGCCGGGCAGAGCACGCAGATGATCGTCGGCGCGGACGACGCAAGCGACCGCGACGTGCTGACCACCAGCGGCAACCTGTATTCCAACTACCGGCTCAAGCGCGTGTACTTCTCCGCCTTCAGCCCGATCCCGGATGCTTCCAGGGCGCTGCCGCTGCGGCCGCCGCCGCTGGTGCGCGAGCACCGGCTCTACCAGGCCGACTGGCTGATGCGCTTCTACGGGTTCGACGTGGCCGAGATCGCACCGCCGGATGCCAGCGGCATGCTCGACCTGGACATCGACCCGAAGCTCGCCTGGGCACTGCGCCACCGCGAGCAGTTCCCGGTCGACCTCAACACCGCGCCGCGCGAGACGCTGCTGCGGGTACCGGGGCTGGGCGTCACCACGGTGAAGAAACTGCTGGCGATGCGCCGCCACCGGCGCGTGCGCTACGACGACCTGGTCAAGCTGCGCGTGCCGATGCGCAAGGTGGCACCGTTCGTCGCCACGCTCGACCATCGCCCCCGCGCCGAGGGCGAGACCAGCGCCTTGCGCGCCACCGCGAGCGAACCGCCGCGGCAGGCCGACCTGTTCGGCCACTGATGCGCCTGGTGCAACTGGCCGACGGCGCCGACCTGGCCGAATGGCGCGGCCGGGCGCGTGCGCTGCTGGCCGGGGGCGTGCCGCCCGAGCAGGTGGCGTGGCAGGTCGGCGGCCAGGCGGGCCTGCTGACTGTCGATACGGGCGCGCCAGCGGCGGCCATGCCCGCTGGCGTGGCCGGCAGCGTGCCGCGGGGATTCCTCGTGCTCGCCACGCGGGTGCTGGCGCATGCCGACGCGCGTCGGCACGCCGTGCTGTACCGCCTGCTGTGGCGCCTTGCGCACGGCGAGCGGTCGTTGCTGCGTATCGTCACCGACGACGACGTCGCCTGGGCTCTGCGTGCGGCCAAGGCGGTGAGCCGCGAAAAGCACAAGATGAAGGCGTTCGTGCGCTTCCGCGAGGTGCAGGAGGCGCAGGGCAACGTGTTCATCGCGTGGTTCGAGCCGGAGCACGACGTGCTGCCCCAGGTGGCGCCGTTCTTCGTGCGGCGCTTTGCCGGCATGCGCTGGTCGATCCTCACCCCCACGCGCAGCGCGCACTGGGACGGCCAGGCGCTGACGCTCGGCGGTGGTGCCAGCCGGGCGGACGCGCCCGGCGCCGATGCACTGGAAGACCTCTGGCGCACGTACTTCGCCAACATCTTCAATCCCGCGCGCCTGAAGGTCGACGCGATGGTCAAGGAGATGCCCGTGCGCTACTGGAAGAACCTGCCGGAAGCGACCCTGATCCCCGGCCTGATCCGCGACGCCAGTGCGCGCATGGAGGCGATGGTGCAGGCGCCGCCCACCGTGCCGCGCAAGACGTATCCGGCGCCGGCCGTGCGCCCGGTGGCGGCGGCGGGCGGGCTGGAGACGATCCGCGCCGAGGCGGCCGCCTGCCGCGCCTGCCCGCTGTGGCAGCCGGCGACCCAGACGGTCTTCGGCGAAGGGCCGGCGGACGCGCGCGTGATGCTGCTCGGCGAGCAGCCGGGCGACCAGGAGGACCTCGCCGGGCGGCCGTTCGTGGGGCCGTCCGGGCAGCTGCTCGACCGCGCGCTGAAGGAACTCGGGCTCGACCGCCGCGCGATGTACGTGACCAACACCGTCAAGCACTTCAAGTTCGAACCGCGCGGCAAGCGGCGCCTGCACGCGCGCGCGAATGCCGCCGAGCAGGCGGCCTGCCGCCGCTGGCTGGAGGCCGAACTGCTCCGCGTGCGGCCGCGCTGGATCGTCTGCCTCGGCGCGATGGCGGCGCAGGCGATCCTCGGCAAGGACGTCCGGCTGCTGGAGGCGCGCGGCCGCTGGCATGCGCTCGGCGATGGCACGCAGGCACTGGCGACCGTCCACCCTTCCTACCTGCTGCGCCTCACCCCAAGCGAGCGGGAGGTCGCGTGGCCCGCCTTCGTACGCGACCTCGCGGTGCTGCGCCGGGCGCTGGATGCCTGAGCTGCAGCGTCCTCAACGCGACGCCGGCGTCACCCGCCACACCACGTTGCCGACGTCATCCGCGATCAGCAGGGCGCCCTGGTGGTCCTGCGCCAGTCCGACCGGCGCGCCATACAGTTGCGACTCGTCCGGCGAATGGAAGCCGGTCACGACCGGTTGCGGCTTGCCGACCGGGTGGCCCTGCGGGAAGGCGACGAAGGTGACGCGGTAGCCGCTGAGCGGGCGGCGGTCCCAGCTGCCGTGTTCGCTGATGAAGGCGCCGTTGTGGTACTGCGCGGGCAGCGCGTTGGTCTGCGTCATCAGCAGCCCCAGCGGCGCGACGTGGGAGCCCAGGCCGTAGTCGGGCACGATCGCCTTGGCCACCAGCTCCGGCTTTTGCGGCTGCACGCGCCGGTCCACATGCTGGCCCCAGTAGCTGTAGGGCCAGCCGTAGAAGCCGCCATCGCGTACCGACGTGAGGTAGTCGGGTACGAGGTCGGCGCCGATCTCGTCGCGCTCGTTGACGATTGCCCACAGCGCGCCGGTTTGCGGTTCCCACTGCAGCCCGGTGGGGTTGCGCAGGCCCGCGGCGTAGATCCGGCTGGCGCCGGTCGCCGCATCGACCTCCAGAACGGTGGCGCGACGGTACTCCACCGCCAGGCCGTTCTCGGTGATGTTGCTGTTGGAGCCCACGCCGACGTAGAGCTTGCGCCCGTCAGGGCTGGCGAGCAGCGCCTTGGTCCAGTGGTGGTTGACGGTGTCGGGCAGGTCGGTGAACCACCTGGCCGGTGCGTCGATGTGGGTTTCGCCCGGGGTGTAGGGGAAGGTCACGATGTCGTTGGTGTTGGCCACGTACAGGGTGTTGCCGATCAGCTGCACGCCGAAGGGCGAGTTCAGATGCTCGATGAAGACGTGCTTTTCCCATTCGCCGGGGCCGCCGGTGGGCCGCAGCAGGGTGATCCGGTTGCCACCCTTGCCACCCTTGCCCGAGCCGTTCTTGATCTTGCCGGCGATCAGTTGCTTGGGTGTGCTCACCTCCTCCGTGCCGGGGCTGTTCGCCTCGACCACCAGCACGTCGCCATTGGGCAGGGTATAGAGCTGGCGCGGGTGCATCAGGCCGCTGGCGA
The DNA here is from genome assembly GCF_051900425.1 of Frateuria sp. GZRR33. Taxonomy (NCBI): domain Bacteria; kingdom Pseudomonadati; phylum Pseudomonadota; class Gammaproteobacteria; order Lysobacterales; family Rhodanobacteraceae; genus Frateuria; species Frateuria sp. GZRR33. The sequence continues at coordinate 254,316 of NZ_JBHZGK010000006.1, read as the reverse complement.
TGCGGGCAATGGCCAGACCCTGCGCCACCTTGGGCGTCTGGCCGTCCTTCCAGCCCACGCCCTCGGGCACCTTCATCGGCGGCAGCAGGAAGTTGCGCGGCTCGGGCAAGGGCGGTTTGCCGGTGCCCGACTGTTCGGCCATGGTGTAGTCGGCCTTGTTGCCGCAGCCGGCCAGCAGCCCGGATGCCAGCGCGAGAACGCCCATGCACAGGCACTTGTTCATGGCAGGACCCTCCCGCTGCGATACGGGGCCAGCGCCATCACCACCTGGGCGATGACCAGCAGCAGGACGGTGAAGGCCGACAGCCATACGTTCGCCGGTACCACCGCGTAGGCGTCGCGCGAGTGGACGAAGGCATTGAAGATGGCGAGCACGATCGCGACCAGGTTGAGCCAGAAATCCAGCTTGTCCGCCCGCAGTGCGACGCGACGGCCGGTGATCCACACCTGCACCAGGTTCACCAGCCGCGGAATGATCGCGAACAGCAGGCCGATGGTCACCAGCCAGGCGGCTGCATGCACCCACAGGATCGCGGCGGTGCTCGCGTAGAGGATGTCGAAGATCAGCGTGGCGACGAAGCAGCCGTAGGGAATCGGGTTCAGCACGTCGTAGACGGCGTTCGCGACAGGGGCTCCCCGTAGCGGAGCAACGTAACTCATGGGATCGGCTCTCCTCCGGTCGCGCGGCCGGTGCACGTGGATCAGGTTGTCGCGCGAGCCTAGGTGCCGCAGCGTGCAGTGCGCGGGAAGCGGACGTGAGGCGGTTCGGCGCCGGAGGGCAACGGCCGGTCCGCTGCGCAGGGCCCTGGGCCAGGGCCGCACGCCCCGTCCATGGATCGGGCCGCCGCAGCGCCAGCGTGCCGCCTCTGCCCGGCGACCTTCATGTGGCCCGTGCCCCGCCGCTCGGACCGGGCATGTTGCCGCCCTGGCCCGGATGCCGGGGCGGAACCTGTCGCCGTACGCCGCGGGTGCGCCGAATGACTGCGCCGACGCGTTCCCGGTAGCCGAACGCGTATGGCGACCGGCCGCAGTGTGCGAGCCGCCGTTGTGCGGAGGTGGGCAACCCACCGCAAGGTGGCTCGCGCGCCGCACAGCGGCGCGCGAAGCCAGGTGCTTGCAGGCGTGGTACGAAGCGGCCTGTTTACTGGCCGGTGATGTTCAGCCGCGAGGTGTCGACGTCCTTGACGCCCTCGACGTTGCGCACCGCGGTCACGACGCGGTCGCGCTTCTCGGCCGAATCGACGCTGCCGCTCAGGGTCACCACGCCATTGTTGGTTTCGACGCTGATGTCGGTGGCGTCGACGTCCTTCAGGGTAGCGATGTCGGTCTTGACCTTGGTGGTGATCCAGGTGTCGCTCACCGGCTCGGTCGAGCCCGCCACGCCCTGGTCGACACTGGCGCAGCCGGCCGCCATCGTGGCGGCTCCCACCGCCAGTGCCAGGCCCAGCAGGGCGGATCGCGGCATACGGGAAAGGGAATCGGCTTTCATGGTCGTCTCCTTGGCTGGGTGAAAGACCCGCAGAGCGGGCTCGACGCCACGTTGGCAGGCGAGGGGTGAACTCGCTGGCAAGCGCGGGTGAGCAGACCGCGCGCGTGTGTGGCCGCGCGGCTTGTCCGTGCCGGCGGTAGCAGTGCGCCAGGCACGGTCTGGCGAGGCCCCTGGGCGGCTGCCGCGACGGGGCTATCGGTTGTCCCTACAGCGCGTCCAGCCGTGCCAGGTAGTACTCGGCCTGTGCCAGGGTTGCCGCGCGCTCGGCGGCGTCCATGCGGTCCCAGCTGCGGTAGGCCATCGCCAGCCGCGGGTTGCGCCCGAGCTGCCCACGATGGCGTGCGTGGAAATGCCAGTACAGGCTGTTGAACGGGCAGGCGCGCTCGCCGTGGCGGCGGCTGTGCCGGTAGTGGCAGCCGCGGCAATGATCCGACTGCCGGTTCACGTAGGCGGCCGAGCCGCTGTACGGCTTGCTGCCGACGATGCCGCCGTCGGCGAACTGGCTCATGCCGCGCGTGTTGGGCAGCTCCACCCATTCGAACGCGTCGACGTAGATGCCCAGGTACCAGGCGTCTACCGCGTCCGGATCGCATCCGGCGAGCAGCGCGAAGTTGCCGGTCAGCATCAGCCGCTGGATATGGTGCGCGTACCCCGTCGCCAGCGACTGCCCGATTGCCGCGCGCAGGCAGGCCATGCGGGTGTCCGCGTCCCAGTACCACGAAGGCAGCGGGCGCCGGGCGTCGAGCGTGTTCAGCCGCGCGTAGCCGGGCATGCGGGCCCAATAGATGCCGCGCACGTATTCGCGCCAGCCGAGGATCTGCCGGACAAAGCCCTCGGTCGCCGCGAGTGACGCATCGCCCCGCTCGAAGGCAGCCAGCGCCGCGTCGATCACCTCGCGCGGGTGCAGCATCTTGATGTTGAGCGCGAACGAGAGGCCGGCGTGGAACAGCGTGGGCGAATGGGCGCTGATGGCGTCCTGGTAGCGCCCGAAATGGGCCAGCCGCCGCGCCACGAAATCGGCCAGCCACGCGCGTGCCTCGCGTCGGGTCAGTGGCCAGCCGAAGGCTTCGGCGGAGGGGTCGCCGAAGGTTTGCACGCCCGCCGCCTGGATCTCCTCCCACAGCCCGCGCAGGTCGTGGCGGCGCCACGGCCACGCCGGTGCCGGAGGGTCGCCCGGCCAGTTCGCGCGGTTCTCCACGTCGAAGTTCCAGCGGCCACCCCGCGGCTCGCCGTCGGGCTCGAGCAGGATCCCGTGGCGCCGGCGCAGCTCGCGGTAGAAGAACTCCATGCGCGGCACCTTGCCGGCGAAACGCTTTGCCGCCTCGTCGCGCTCGAGCAGGAAATGCCCGGCGCTGACCACCGCATGAGGCAGGCCACTGGCGTCGAAGGCCTCGCCAAGGGCCTGCTCGACCCGCCATTCGTCCGCCTCCATCCGCTCCAGCCGCGACGCCTGCCAGTGCCCGATCAACCAGGACAGGTTCGCGCCCAGACTCTGCTCGTTGCGCGGGTCGCCGATGCGCACGTAGTCCACCCGGTGGCCGGCGGCGGCCAGCGCCCCGGCGAAGCGGCGCATGGCCGCGAAGATGCCCAGCACCTTCTGCGCGTGGTGGCGCACGTAGTCGGTCTCGCTGCGCACTTCCATCAGCACGTAGACCACGCCCTCGTCCACGTGGCGGAACCAGGGATGCCGGGCGTTCAACTGGTCGCCCAGGATCAGCCGCAGGCACGTCATGCGACCGGCCCGCCCGTGCGCCGCCTGCGGCAACGCTCGCTGCAGTAACGCACCTGGTCCCACACGCGTGCCCACTTCCTGCGCCATGCAAACGGGCGCCCGCAGACGAGGCAGGTTCTCGAGGGCAGGTGGGCCTTGCGGTGCATGCTCGGTCGGAACGCGTACGGAGCGTCGCCGCCTCAGGCCCGCCGCATCCACGCCGCAGCGACCGCCACCAGCGCGACCGCCAGCAGGCCCGCGGCCCAGACGGCACGACGGGCCGTCCATCGGGGCGCCGCGGGTTGGCCGGAATCGGCCAACCCGCCCGCATTGCGAAGCATGTCCAGCACCCGCGCGACCGCGGCCTCGTCGAAACGGTAGGGATCGAACCGTGCCAGGCCCAATTGCCGCAGTAGTGACTGCATCGGGGCATCCAGCGGCACGTATTTCATCGACCACGCGCTGAAGCTCGTGCGCTCGATGGCCCGCCGGCTCAGCACCCTCAGGTCGGTGTGGCGCGGGTCGCGCAACAGCGCGGCACACAGGCCATCCACCGCCGCCACGGGCCCTTCCAGGCACTGGAAGAAACAGCCGTCGCCGAAGTACAGCGCGCCGACCAGCCCTCGCCTGGCGTTGTTGATCCTGGACTGCGCCAGGATGCGCGCCACGCTCGGTTCGATCCCGCGCTCCGGGGGCATGGGCGTGAAGGTCGAGCGGCTGACGTAGACGATCTGGACCAGGTCCCGCATGGCGGCTTTCCACGAGATGCGACAGTCGTGGTCTTACGCGGCCCCTGAGACAATGGATGCAGCAACGCTCCGTTCGCCCCGGCCGCTTGCGTGGCGCTGGGGGCGCGGCTTGCGGGCGGGCCTAAGCCAGCAAACGCCAGCGGATCGCCTCGCCCGCGCGCATGGGCACGCCCGGCGTGCCGCCAAAATCCATCTCCTCCGGCACCACCCACGGCTCCCGGCGCAGTGTGATGGTCGAGGTGTTGCGGGGCAGCCCGTAAAAGTCGGGACCGTGGAAGCTGGCGAAGGCTTCCAGCCTGTCCAGCGCGCCGGCGTCCTCGAAGGCTTCGGCGTACAGCTCGATGGCCGCGTGCGCGGAGTAGATGCCGGCGCAGCCGCAACTGCTCTCCTTGGCGTGGCGCGGGTGCGGCGCGCTGTCGGTGCCCAGGAAGAAGCTCGGGTCGCCGCTGGTGGCCACCGCAACCAGCGCCTGGCGATGGCTTTCGCGCTTGAGCACGGGCAGGCAGTAACTGTGCGGGCGCAGGCCGCCGGCAAAGATCGCGTTGCGGTTCATCAACAGGTGCTGCGGCGTGATGGTGGCGCCGACGTGCGCGGGCGCCTCGCGCACGAACTGCGCCGCCTCGCTGGTGGTGATGTGTTCGAGCACCATGCGCAGCGCCGGGAAATCGCGCAGCAGGGTGGTGAGGTGGCGCTCGACGAAGACCGGCTCGCGGTCGAACACGTCGACCGCCGGGTCGGTGACTTCGCCGTGCATCAGCAGGGGCAGGCCGTGTTTCTGCATCGCCTCGAACACCGGGTAGCAGCGGCGCAGGTCGGTGACGCCGCTGGCCGCGTTGGTGGTCGCACCGGCCGGGTAGTACTTGACCGCGTGGACGAAACCGCTGGCGCTCGCTTGGGCGATGTCGTCCGGCGTGGTGGCCTCGGTCAGGTAGAGCGTCATCAACGGCTCGAACTGCGCCCCCGCGGGCAAGGCGGCCAGGATGCGCTCGCGGTAGGCGCGGGCGAGCGCCACCGTGGTCACCGGCGGCTTGAGGTTGGGCATCACGATGGCGCGTGCAAAGCAGCGCGCGGTATGCGGCAGCACGGCGGCCAGCATGGCGCCGTCGCGCAGGTGCAGGTGCCAATCGTCGGGGCGGACAAGGGTGAGGTCGGTGGTGCTCATCGGCAAAGTCTAGCGGGATTGCGCTTCAGGGAGGCGATGGCGGGCGCCGCCAGGACCGGTTGCGGGCGGGCCCGGCGGTCGACGACGTTCCCGTCTGCCGCACACGGCGTCGGCCGCTCAGTAGGGATGCTGTCGGTAGAACTGTTCGAGTTGCCCGTACACCTCCGGCAGGTGTTCCCGCAGGCTTGCCGGATCCTCGAAGAAGTGTTCGCTCACCACCGCGAAGAACTCGGCCGGGTTTTCCAGGCCGTAGGGGTCGATCGGCAGGGGCAGCCCGTGGCGGCGGTCGGCGCGCAGGCGTTCCCACGCCCGCGAGAACACCCGCGTCCATGTGCGCCGGTCCATGCGCCGGTGCAATGGCGGGAAGCCGTTGGCTTCCCCGTTGAGCATGTCCAGCTTGTGCGCCATCTCGTGGATGACCACGTTGTGGCCCGGCTGCCTGCCGGCTTCGAGCACGTCCGCCCACGACAGGATCACCGGCCCGCGACCCCATGCCTCGCCGGCCATGATGCTGCGGGTTTCGTGGACCACTCCGGCCTCGTCGGTGTGGGTGCGCCGGGGAATGAAGGCATCCGGGTAGACGATGATGCTGTGCCAACCCTCGTACCAGTCCAGACCGAGCTTCAGGATCGGCAGGCAGGCGTAGGCCGCCAGCAACACCCGGTCGGCATCGTCGAGCTCCAGCCCCTGGGCCGGCTCCAGCGACTTGCGTTCCAGAAACAACGTGGCCAGCACGCGCAACGCGGCCTGGTCCGAAGCGCCCAGCCGGCGGGCCGGGGCGCAGCGGCGCAGCGCGTCCTGCCAGAGCGGCTCGGCAATCGGGCGCCGGGCGACGATGCGTCGCGCGCGCCAGGTCCTGATCCTGTCGAGCATGGCCCCCCTGCGGGAGGAAGTCGTGGCGTTCCATGGATCGGGGCGGTATGCGCTTTCTCAAGAAGGCCAAGCCGAACCATGTCGATCCGCAGCGGCCCGGATCGTCGTGGAGGTGGCAGTCTTTGCCCCCGAGCCTTTCGTCTGCAGTTGCCATGAGGAGTGTGAGATGACCATCACCATCAGTGCTTTCGAGCGCTCGCCCGACGGCGGGAAGGGACTGGCGCGCGATACGCGGGTCCGCTGGGCGCTCGAAGAAGTGGGGCAGCCCTACGAGGTCCGCCTGGTTTCGTTCCAGGCGATGAAGGAACCGGCGCACCTGGCCGTCCATCCCTTCGGCCAGATCCCGACTTACGAGGAGGGCGCGCTCGCGCTGTTCGAGAGCGGCGCGATCGTCCTGCACATCGCCGAACGGCATGCCGGCCTGCTGCCTGCGGATGCCGACGCGCGCGCGCGGGCGATCGGCTGGATGTTCGCTGCGATCAACACGATCGAGCCGCCGATCCTCGAGCTGGTCGTCGCCCGGTTCATCGAGGGCAACAAGCCGTGGATGCAGGAACGGCTGCCGCTGATCGCCGATCGCATCCGCACCCGGCTGCGCCAGCTCGCCGCCCGCCTGGGTGACGGCGCATGGCTGGAAGGCGCGTTCAGCGCGGGCGACCTGATGATGGTGTCGGTCCTGCTGCGGCTGCGGCCCTCGGGCCTGCTCGACGAATTTCCCGGCCTGGCCGCGTACGTCGCCCGCGGCGAAGCGCGACCGGCCTACCGGCGGGCTTACGCCGCCCAGGCGGCGGTCGCCGCCCGGCCCTGAAGCGGTGCGCGGCGGACGCACCACGGCCGGCCATGGGCACGCATGGTGTGTCCGGCGACATTCCCTTCCTGCCTCCGTCACGTCCATCGGCGTAAGGGAAGCAACATCCGCGCCGATGCGGGATGGATCCCTGCCCGCATGCCCCGGCGGTGCCCGAGGGTGTCCAGCCCATGCGAAACCTCACCCCATTCCTGGGGGGCCAGTTGCCCGCTGAACAGGCCACGGTACTGGGCCAGTTGCGGGAAGGCGTGGTGTTGGCCGACCGCGAGGGGCGGATCACTTTCATCAACGAAGCGGCCGCGGAATTCCTCGATGCGTCCCGACTGGGCGTGCTGCCGGAGGACTACAGCCGCGTCTTCCACGTGTTGACCGAGGACGGCCAGCCGTACCCGACCTTCGAGCTGCCCCTGGCGCGCGCGGTGCGTGGGGAAACGGTGGCCGAAGCGCGCTGGAGCATCCGCCGCGACGGTACGCAGCGCATCGCCGGTGGCGCGGCACAGCCGCTATTCGATGCCGACGGCACGATGACCGGCGCCGTACTCACCTTCCACGACGACACGGCCCGGGTGCAGGCCGAGCGGGCCCTGGCAGACGCGGAGCTGCGCTTCCGCCTTGCGGTCGAAGCCACCGAGGACGCGATCTGGGATTGGGACCTGCAGACCGATCGCACGCTGTGGAACGAGCAGTTGCACGGCGCTTACGGCCATGGGTTGAGGGAGGCCACCTACGACTGGTTCATCGCACACATTCATCCCGACGATCGCGAGCGCATCGATAGCGGGCTGCGGCGTGCGATACGCGACGGTGGCACCCACTGGTCCGACGAGTACCGCTTCCGTCGTGCCGACGGCAGCTACGCCAAGGTGTGCGATCGCGGCCTGGTGGCACGCGATGCCGACGGTCGCGCCGTCCGCATGATCGGCGCCATGGTCGACGTCACCGAGCGCAAGCGGGCCGAGCGCGCGCTGCGCCGCCGCACCCGGACGCTCGAAATCCTCAACCGCACGGCCGCCGAGATGGCCGCCGAGCTGGACCTGACGCAGGTCGCCCAACTGGCCACGGACGCCGGCGTCGAACTGACCCGCGCCAGCGTGGGCGCATTCTTCTCCGAGACGCTCGACGAAGCCGCCGGCGGCACCCGGCTGTGCGCGCTGGCCGGAGTCGAGCCCGGCACCTCCAGGTCGGGCGTGCACCGCCTGTTCGGTCCGGTGATCGAACACAACCAGATGTTCCGTTCCGGGGACATCACAAGCGACCCGCGCCTGCCGCGCGCCGATGCGGCGACAACGGCGACCATCCGCAGCGTGCTCGCCGTGCCCGTCACCTCACGCTCAGGCGAACCGCTGGGCATCCTGGTGTTCGGTCATCCGGAGGCGGCGCGTTTCAAGGCCCGCCACGAACCCCTGATGGCCGGCGTGGCGGCGCATGCCGCGATCGCCATCGACAACGCGCGATTGCTGGCCACCGCGCAGCGCGAGGTGGAGGAACGCCGCATGGCGCAGGAGCGCCTGCGCGAACTCAACGAAACACTCGAGGCGCGCGTGGAGGCGCGTACCCGCGAGCGCGACCGCGCCTGGGCCATGTCGCGCGACCTGCAACTGGTCATGGACGCCACCGGGATCATCCTGGCCGCCAACGAGGCGTCCGACATCCTCGGCTACCGGCCGGAGGAGCTGATCGGCCACAGCGCCGAGGCGTTCGTGCACCCGGATGACGTGGCCATCCATCTCGAAGCGATGTCGATGGCCTCGGCCGGCAAGTTTCCCCCGGAAGAAGTGCGCTGCCTGCACAAGGACGGCAGTTATCGCTGGCTGTCCTGGGTCAAGTCCGCCGACCAGGGCGTGCTCTACGCCAGCGGGCGCGACGTCACGCAGCAGAAGGAACAGGCGCAGGCGCTCGCGGCGGCCGAAGAGGCGCTGCGCCAGAGCCAGAAGATGGAGGCGGTCGGCCAGCTCACCGGCGGCATCGCGCACGACTTCAACAACATGCTGGCGGTGGTGATGGGCTCGCTCGATCTGCTCAAGCGGCGCGTGGGTGACAACCCGCGCGCGCTGCGCCAGATCGAAAGCGCGACCGACGCGGCCGACCGCGCCGCGCTGCTGACCAGGCGCCTGCTCGCCTTCTCGCGCCAGCAGGCGCTGAACCCGCAGCCGATCGACCTCAACCGGCTGGTCGGCGAAATGTCCGAGTTGCTGCGCCATTCGATCGGTGCGGGCATCCGCCTGCATGCCACGCTGGCCGATGGCCTGTGGCGCACGCGCGTGGACGCCAACCAGCTTGAGAACGTGTTGCTCAACCTGGCGGTGAACGCGCGCGACGCCATGCCGGAAGGCGGCTGCCTCACGATCGAGACGGGCAACGTGCAGCTCGACCGGCGCTATGCCGCTGCCAACGGTACGCGCGCGGGCGACTACGTCCTGATCGCCGTGACCGACAACGGCAGCGGCATGCCCGCGGACGTGCTGGCGCGCGCGTTCGATCCGTTTTTCACCACCAAGGAGGTCGGCAAGGGCACCGGGCTGGGACTGAGTCAGGTCTATGGCTTCGTGCGGCAGTCCGGCGGCCACGTGAAGTTGTATTCGGAGCCGGGCCACGGCACCACGGTCAGGATCTACTTGCCGCGGTTGCGCGAGGAGGAGGCCGCCGGCGGGGCCGCCGAGGGCGATGCGGCCATCGCGCCCGGCGGACTGCAGGAACTGATCCTGGTGGTGGAGGACGAGCCGTCGGTGCGCCAGTTCAGCGTTGATGCGCTGGAGGAGCTCGGCTACCGGGTGTTGCAGGCCGACGGTGCGCCCGCCGCCCTGCGGTTGCTCGACCGGCATCCGGACGTCGCCCTGCTGTTCACCGACATCGTCATGCCGGAGGTCAACGGCCGCAGACTCGCCGACGAAGTGCACCATCGCCGCCCGGATCTGCCGATCCTGTTCACCACCGGCTACACGCGCGACGCGGTCGTCCACCAGGGCGTACTCGATCCGGACGTGGAACTGCTCGGCAAGCCGTTCACCATCGACGAGCTGGCGCGGAAGGTGCGGGCGATGCTGGACGGCCGCGGGTGATCGCGGGGCGCCGGCGCATGGCGCTGCGCGGCACGCGATAATCCGCGCTTCCCGAGCCATGGCCCGCCGCATGTCCATCGTACTGACCGACTTCGCCATCCCCCGGCTGTTCCCGCGCGACCCGCGCCGCAACACCATCCAGGACTGCACGCCCGGGCAGTTCGAGCACCATCTCAACACGGTGCCGCCGCTGAAGGTGCTCGACGGCTATGCGCCGTTCTGCAAACTGCACGTGCATCGCAACTGGACGTCCACGCGATGCCTGGCCGTGCCGATCACCGACGCCAACCGGCACCTGCTGCGCTCGGACTACGAGGCGCGCACCCGCGACGAACTGCCGGTGCTGGTGCGCTGGTTCGAAGGGCTGGAGCCGCCGGTGGCCGGCTATCTCATCCCGATCCTCTACAGCCGCGAGCAACTGGCGAAGGAGGGTTCCTTCATCCAGGCCGACTGGGGCGTGGTCGGCTGCATGTACACCGCCGAACCGGAAGAAACGCCGATGGCACCGATCACCATGATGCGCAATGCGCTGGGCGTGGAAGAGGGCGGCTCCGGCGTGCCGCTGGAGCGCGAAGCGTATCGCCGCAGCGTGGAGTTCTGGCGCACGCACGCCAACTGGCGCGGGTAGTCGAGGGCAGCTACCTGCCCGCCGCCCGGGCCAGTTACCCTCTGGATTCCCCCGAGGACCCACCGGCATGGCCAGCAAGAAAAGCGCTTACCGATTCGAGGCGAGGCTGCAGCGCCCGGCGCAGCCGCGCCATGCATCCTGGGCATTCGTGGTGCTTCCCGAGGAAGCCAGCGCGCAATTCCCGCGACGGGGCAGGACGACGGCCGAGGGCACGCTCAACGGCCAGCCGTTCCAGGCCACGCTGGAGCCCGATGGCCGGCTGAGCCACTGGTTCAAGGTGGATGCGGCATTGTGCAAGGCGGCCGGCGCAAGGGCCGGCGACACCGTGGTGCTGGAGGTCGCGCCGGTCGCCAGGGAGCCCGAACCGAAGCTTCCGCCGGACCTGCGCAAGGCACTCGACGACGCGCCCGGGGCGCGCGCGACCTGGGAGGGCACCACCACCCTGGCGCGCGTGGACTGGATCCACTGGCTGACGTCGGCCAAGCAGTCCGCCACCCGCACCAAGCGCGTCGCCGACGCCTGCGACATGCTGGCGTCGGGCAAGCGACGGGTGTGCTGCTTCGACCCCTCCGGCTACTACAGCAAGGCGTTCGCGGCGCCGGAGCCGGCAGACGAGCCATAGGCCGGGCGTCCGGTCGCCGCCGCCCGCGGGGGCGATGCTGCCGCGCCCCCGGGGCCCCCACTACCGGGCGGGGTTGACCCAGATGACCTTGGGCTTGTGCGTGGTGGGCCTGGGCTTGTGGCTGGGGGCGGCGGGCTTTACCAGGCCGAAGTTGCGCAGGCGCCGTTCCATTTCGGGATCCTCGGCCGCCCCTTTGAACTGGGTGGTCATCAGCCAGAGGTACATTTCCGCCTGTGCCCGCTCGGCCTCTTTTTCCTCTTTCTGGATTTCCGCGGGCGTCTGTTTGCGATGCGCGGGCAGCTTCTGGCGGGCCAGGACGTGCACGGCTTCGTGGACCAGTTCGCCGGTGGTCTGGATGATCTTCCCTATGAAGTCACTGTTGATCCTGATGTAGGACCCGTCCCAGTCCGCCCTGCCGCCTTCGAGGGTCCCGCCGTAGGCGATCCTGCCGGCGTCGTTGAGTTTCCTGAGCACTTTGACGATCTCCTTGCCCCTGGGCGTCTGGCCAAGCGGCGAGGTCTGGATCTTGGCGATGTCGTCCCCGAACATCGCCTTCATGGCGTCGTCGGCGATGGCCTGTTCTGTTCCCATGGCTGGTTCCTTCCAGTGAGTGCGGTGCTTGCGGATGGCGTGCGGCGAGGATGGCATCGTCGCCCACCGCCCGCTTCGGGTCGTGTGCCTGAAGTCGTAGTCGGGGCCAGGCGGATGGCCTAGGTCACCCGTCCCGGAACGGCGTAGGCTTCGTGCATCCGGTGACCGCAGGAGCGCACGCGATGCAGACGCCCGGGAACGACAGGCGCTTCGGCGAGGACATCGCCACGCTGTACCAGCGCCTTCTGGTACCCATGATCTTCGCGCCCTACGCCGTGGACCTCGCCGGCCGGCTGGCATCGCTGCCGGTGGCCAGCGTGCTGGAGCTGGCGGCGGGTACCGGCGTGGTGACGCGCGAGCTGGCCCTGCGCCTGGCGCCGGAGGTTCAACTGGTCGCCACCGATCTGAACGAGACCATGCTGGCGGTGGCGCGGAAGCAGGGCACGTCCAGGCCCGTGGCCTGGCGCCAGGCCGATGCGATGACGTTGCCCTTCGGCGATGCCGCGTTCGATGCGGTGGTCTGCCAGTTCGGGGCGATGTTCTTTCCCGACCGGGCGCATGCCTTCGCCGAGGCGAGGCGTGTGCTGCGGCCCGGTGGCACGCTGTTGTTCAACGTGTGGGACCGCATCGAGACCAACGATTTCGCATGGGTCATCCAGGAGGCCGTTGCCGGCGTTTTCCCGGACGACCCGCCGCGTTTCCTGCAGCGCCTGCCACACGGGTATTTCTCCGCGTCGGCGATTGCTCGTGACCTGGCTGAGGCCGGCTTCGCCGGAACGCCCGCGATCGAGACCCTCACCGCCCAGAGCCTGGGCGAAACACCGACCATCGTGGCCCTGGCCTATTGCCAGGGCACGCCGCTGCGCAACGAGATCGTCGCCCGCGACGCGAAGCGGCTGGAAGAAGCCACCGACGCGGCCACCGCCGCCATGACCGCGCGGTTCGGCACCGGGCCGGTGACCGGGAGGATCCAGGCGCTTGTGGTCCGTATCGCGCGTTGACGCGTGCTTGCGTGGACCGTTGTCACGTTCGAGCCAGCCGCAGCACAGTGCACACAGGCGCCGTCGTGGCGTGCCGCGCGGTCCCTCATTCGGATCCGGGGCGCGCGGAGCAGCGGGGCCCGTGCCGCGCTGCCCGCCAGGGTGCGCCCGCCTCCGTGCCGACCGGGTCTCCGCGTTCCAGGTGTCGCGCGGTTGATCCGGATCAAGGCGGCGAAGCGCGCGTGTCCCGACCATGCGCGGGACCCGGCAGCAGCCGGGACCTTAACCGGAGTCCACGATGCAATTCGAACTGTCCACCGCCCACCCGGATGCGGCCCCGCTGACCGCCGCCATCCGCGCGCTGGATCCTCATGCCAGGGTCATCCTGGATGCCGCCCGCGGTCGCCTGGAGGTGGTGGCCAGCGCCAGCAGCGCGCAGATCCTGGACGCGCTGCAGGACATCGGTTGCGTGGCGACGCCGCTGGACAAGGCGGTGCACATCAGCGGTGGAAGCACCTGCTGCGGCCACTGCGGCTAGCGGCAAGGGCCCCGCGCGCCAGCCGCTGGCGTGCGGCTACGGTCTCGCCCACATCCGCTGCGCGCTGCCCCCAAGATCTCCCCTTCATCGGCCGTGTCATGAGCCGTTGGGACGGGCACCTCGATCAGTCCGCGCCAGGGCCTTCGAGCGCCTTGGGGGTATCGAGCAGAACCACGCCCGGCGCGTGCAGCAAATGCCCGCGCAGCCAGTAACCGTGTTCGGCACCCACCAGAACGACGATCCGGCGGCCGGGGTTTTCCCGTGCCGCACGCTGGATGACCTCCAGGAAATGCCCGTTCCACGCCTCCCAGCCGGCGCGCTCGGCCGGACCCATCAACGCTTCCTGCAGGGCGTGCTTGGCGCGCAGCGCGGCGTCGGTGACCTCGTCGTTGACGGCGGCGGGTGACGTCCAGCGTGCCTTGAGCACGGCGTACAGTCCATCGACGTATTGGCCGAAGGCCTTGGCCTGTTCCGGCTCCTGGCGGTTGAACGCCACGGTGTTGGCCCGATAGGGCGCAAGCAGCGTGTCGTATAGCGGCTCGGCCGGTTCCATCGCGTAGACGCGGACATGGCGGCGATCGATGAGCGGGTAGATGACGGCGGGGTATTCCTGTTTGGTCTGCTCCGCCGGCCGCGCGGTGAGATCGTCCGGCTGAAGTTCGACGCACAACACGTCCGGCCTGAGCCGCTCGATGGCGCGGCCGAGCGCCGTGTTGTCGTAGACCGGCACCTCGGCATGCATCTGGTGCAGCGTGTCGAGCACGACCACCGTCGCCGGCGCGGCCTGCGCCATCGCCGCCATCGGCAGCGCCAACCAGGCCTCAAGGAGCATCCACCAACGCATCGCACGCTTCCGCAGTTCGGGAGCGCCAAGGTAGCGGGCTGCGCGACGCCGTCGCAGTGCCGGAAGCCACGCGCGGCGCACGTGCGCGTGACGCGGAAAGCGAGCGGAAGTGGGAAGCGCCTCGCAGCCGGTCGCCCTACCGGCCGCAAGGCGTAGTCATCGGCCGACAGACAGGCGTTCCTGTGCGCGGCAAGCTTGGCTTTCGTACCCAAGCCCAGGAGCTGCCATGGACCGCATCAGGACGACCGTCATCGCTTTCGCTCTCCTTGCCTGCACCTGCGCGGCGACAGCAGCCGAGCGCCCGAGTGATCCGGTGCGGCGCGACGCACCGAAAGGTATTTCCGGGGCGTTCTACGCGTGCGTCGACAAGGCGAACTTCAACGAGATCGATGAAGCCTATTGCACGTCGCAGGAGCGCGAGCGTCAGGACAGACGGCTTAACGCGACCTATCAGGCTTTGTTGCGCACGCTGGATCGAAACCAGAAGAAGGATCTGGTCGAAGCAGAGCGCGCCTGGATCAAGCTGCAGGACACCACGGGGCCGTTCGAGGAAGCGCTTTACGGTCACGAGATCATCGATAACCTTCAGTTGGCGCAAAACGAGCTTTTTGCGATCACGCGCCGAGCCGACCAGTTGGCTGAGTACCTGGCGGTCGCCAGAGGCCTCTAGTACATGCGTTTTTGACCGACCCGTTAAAGGAATGACGGTATGCAGGGACCTGATACGCACGACATCGATGCAATCGCGGGCGCCATGTATTTTGTTGTCGGTCGCGCTACCGAAGGCGGCCCCCATTCGTATCGGCTGTCCATCGCGGGCGTCACGCGGCAAGGAGGCGACCGGGGTTGGGGGAAAGCGGAAAACGTCATCGCCAACAGCGGTTACTCCCTCGGGGCAATCCAGGTGGACCTGGGGCAGCGTGGAACATGGCCGCTGGGTGCAACGGAAGACGCGCCGCTTGAACCTGGCCAGTCCACCTTTGTGGACGCCCTCATCGCACAGGCAGCCAAGTACGCCAAAGCGCATAACCTGGAGTTTCCTGCGGACACCAAGGAGCTTCGTGACCAGCTCTTGACCCATGGCAACGGAAAGGGGCGCCACAGTGCGCTGAGTTTCATTGCTCCCGGAACGCGTGACAGTTTCAACGCATGGGCTGGGTCCGACGAGGGACAGCCATGGATCCACAGAAACATCGACTATCCGCAGGTTCGTCATGCCGCCCAGCAGGCGCTGGTTATGCTGGATGACGTCGGCAGGAACATTCCCGAAGCCCGTCGGTTCGAAACCTTGGCGCTCCTCACGAAGACGGCAAACCAAAGACCCTCGGAAATGATCGAGTTCCGAGAGGTCCTTTCGGGCGGCGGCGGTTACGAGGAACTCCTGGCCAAGGCCAGGGAAATAGCGAGCCACCACCGTGGATACGCGGGTGTCGCCGCCGTCGTATCGGCCGGCCGCTACCTCCATGCTTACAGCGATCCCGAAAGGGCCGGCGCGCTTGACCGCGCCCAAGCCAAGGTGGGGAGCGCAGACTTCAATCCTGCGGACTTCGCCCGTGACACGGATTTGCAGGAGGCTTTGAGTGCCATAGGCCGAGGGGAGTCGATCCACGTCCTCCGCCAGGGCTCCCATGGGGAGCAGGTCGTGTCTCTCCAGGCCCGCCTTGCCACGTTGGGCATCACTGATGCGCATGGCCATGCGTTGCAGTCCGATGGGGCCTTCGGCCCGAGCACGCGCGAAGCCGTCCAGGCGTTCCAGCGCGCGCATGGCTTGAAGGACGACGGCCTGGCCGGCCCGAAGACGCTCGAAACGCTGGGCGACGCCATCCAGCAGCAAGCCGCGAGCCTGGCCGATCGCAGCCACCCCGGGCATCCGCTGTTCTGCCAGGCGCTGGGAAAGGTCCACCTGATAGACGCAAAGTGCGGTCGCACGCCCGACGAACTCTCGAACAACCTCGCCGGTTCGCTGGCTGCGGCGGCGCAGGCGCAGGGGCTTGTCCGCATCGACCACGTGGTGCTGGGCGAGAATGCGACGCGGGCGTTTGCCGTGCAGGGGGATCTCGATTCGCCGTTCAGGCACTTCGCTGCCGTGGACATCCTCCGAGCCGTTGCAACGCCGCTGGCGCAAAGCAGCCGCGACTTCGAGGCGGTTTCGCCACCGTCGCTCGCGGAGCCGCGGGTGATGTCGCACCAGCAGACGCTCACCCAGCCGGCGCTGCAGGAAATCCGGTAGAGGCGCTGTCCCGGGGCGATTTGCCCGACCTGCCGGCGGATGCGCTTGAGCGCCCGTGCGCCTTTTCGCGACCTCTGGCTGGCGACACGCCCGCAGGCAAATCCGCTGGCACGCAAGCCGTCGCGCCCTTGGCCAGCAGGAACTTGCGGCTCCGTTTGCTGCTAAGTTCCCAGGCTGTCCACACGTCTGCCGGAGGTTTGCCATGTCCCGTGTCGCAATCGCTGGTTCACCGGTCATCGCATGCCGCAGGCCGTGGCGCCTCGCCCTCGCCGTGACAATGGCCCTCGCGGCCGGCGTGGCCAGCGCCCAGGCATCGTCCGGTGCCCACGTGCCGCCGCCGCAGGACACGCCCTATCCGGGCACCGTGGCGATCCACGTGGATTCGAGCGACACGCGGCAGGGCATTTTCCGTGTCCGCGAAACCCTGCCGGTGCGGGCCGGCGCGCTGACGCTGCTCTACCCGGAGTGGATCCCCGGTGACCATTCGCCGAGCGGGCCGGTCGCCATGCTTGCCGGCCTGAAGCTCAGTGCGGGCGGCAAGCCGCTCAAGTGGACCCGGGACGAATACGACGTGTACGCGTTCCATGTGGACGTGCCTGCCGGCGTCTCGAGCATCGATGCGGACTTCCAGTACCTCTCCAGCCGCGACGGCGGCTACGAGATGACAGATCGCATGCTGGACCTGGAGTGGAACAAGGTGGCGCTGTACCCGGCGGGGTACTTTTCGCGCGACATCACCTTCGCGCCCAGCGTGACACTGCCGCACGGCTGGCAGCTCGGCAGCGCACTGGAACCGATCGGCCAGGCGAAGCTGTCGTCCACGGG
The DNA here is from genome assembly GCF_051900425.1 of Frateuria sp. GZRR33. NCBI lineage: Bacteria > Pseudomonadati > Pseudomonadota > Gammaproteobacteria > Lysobacterales > Rhodanobacteraceae > Frateuria > Frateuria sp. GZRR33. The sequence goes on along the minus strand of NZ_JBHZGK010000006.1, from coordinate 237,207 downwards.
CGACACCACCACGTTCAAGCCGGTGCCGTTCAACACGCTGGTCGATTCGCCGATCTATGCGGGCCAGTATTTCAAGCGCGTCGACCTCACGCCGAAGGGTGGCGCGCCGGTGCACCTGGATGTCGTCGCGGATGCGCCCAAGTACCTGGAGATGACGCCCGGGCAGCTGCAGGCGCATCGCGCGCTGGTGGCGGAGGCGACGACGCTGTTCGGCTCGCACCACTACGACCATTACGACTTCCTGTTCTCGCTGTCCGACCAGCTCGGCGGCAATGGGCTGGAACATCACCAGTCCAGCGAGAACGGACTGGAGGCCGACTACTTCACCGCGTGGAAGGAGGCCGCGCCGGGACGCGACCTGCTCGCGCACGAGTACACCCATTCCTGGAATGGCAAGTTCCGCCGGCCGGCGGACCTGTGGACGCCCAGCTTCAACGTGCCGATGGGCGACTCGCTGCTATGGGTCTACGAGGGGCAGACCCAGTATTGGGGTTTCGTGCTTACCGCGCGCGCCGGCCTGTGGACCCCCGAGCAGTTCCGCGACGCGCTGGCCATGACCGCGGCCAACTACGACCGCAATCGTGAAGGCTTCCACTGGCGCACCCTGGAGGACACCACCAACGACCCGACCGCCGCGCATCGCACCGGCCTGCCGTATCGCAGCTGGCAGATGAGCGAGGAGTACTACAGCGCCGGGCAGATGATGTGGCTGGAGGTCGACGCCAAGCTGCGTGCGCTGACGCACGACCGCAAGTCGCTGGACGATTTCGCGCGTGCGTTCTTCGGCGTCGACAACGGCAGTTTCGTGACCCGGACCTACACCTTCGACGACGTGGCCGCGGCCTTGAACCGCGTCGCCCCGTACGACTGGGCGCGCTTCCTGCACGCGCACGTCGATACGCTCGACCCGCCGCTGCTCGACGGCCTGCAAGGCACCGGCTGGAAGCTGGTCTACACCGACCAGCCCAGCGACTACGAGCAGCAGTACAACAGCCGTCCGCAGTCGCCCCGGCACCTATACAACTTCACCTGGTCGATCGGGTTGACGCTGGACGACCATGGCCAGGTCAACGACGTGCGCTGGGATGGCCCGGCCTTCCAGGCGGGCGTCAGCACCGGCGCCACGCTCGTCGCCGTGAACGGCAAGGACTATTCGACCGACGTGCTCAAGGGCGCGATCGCCGCGGCGAAACAGGGCAAGGCCCCCATCGAGTTGCTGCTGAAGTTCCAGGGCGGTTACCGCACCGTGCCGGTCGATTACCACGGTGGCCTGCAGTACCCGCACCTGGTGCGCGTCGAAGGCACGCCGGATTACCTGAGCGAGATCATCGCGCCGCGCACCCGATAACCCCCGCAAACGGTTGCCAAGGGCGAAGGCGGAGCGTGCGCTCACCCACGCGCTCGTGGGCGCGGCGGGCGTGCATCCCTGGCCATTCCTTACACCGCCGCAAGGCGGTCGAGGTCCGATCCGCCTCTCGTAGACGGCTGCGGTAACTTCCAACGACTACGAGGGCACTGGCGGCCACGAAACCTTCCGTGCCGAACAGGGTCAGATGTATCGGCCGAAGCTGGATACCGTGCACGGGCCGTTGTGCGGACTGGCGCTGGTGCCGACGCACGTGTGCGCCTTCCGCATCCAGCCGGCTGCGCCAAAGGGCCGGCGCTGGCAGCTTGCCGCCTTGCGACGCGAGTACTGGGCTGCTACGCCGGAGAACCCGGGCGGCAGCCGCGCATGGGTGGCGGTGACTGACGTCCCTTCGGATTCTGCGTGCCAGCGCACAGTGTGTACGTAGGAACGCCTGATCCATGCGCGGCTTGCCGGACTCTTCACGGCGGGTGAAACAGGCTTCACGGCCTTGGGCCGTCGACTTTCTGGACGGCAACGGTGTTTCCCGGCGGTCGGCCCGCTCCCTGGGTTCCGCGCCGGTACCTACAGGAAAACCCTGGATGGCAAGCCTCGTCGCTCGCATAAAAAAAATAAGAAGGGCCATCGTCAAACGCATGCCCGACCCGGTCTACTACCCCTACCGGTATTTGCAGATCTATGGCCGGGTGGGGAGTCTTGCGCAACCGGAACGCTACTCGGAAAAGATCTTCTACCGGATGCGCCATCCGCTGCCGGTGTTTTCGCAGCTGGCCGACAAGGTGGCGGTCCGCAGCTATATCGCCGGCGTGGTGGGCGAGCAGTACCTGGTCCCCGTCTATCTCACGTGCGACAAGGTCATGCGGGAGACGTTCGCCGCCTTGCCCCGAACCTTCGTCATGAAGGCCAACCACAGCGCCGGGCAGACGCGGATCGTGCTCGACAAGGACGTCGAAGACCTCGACGCGCTCGCCGACCTCGCCAACGGCTGGATGAAGTCCGACTTCTCGGTGAGGCAGCGGGAAAAGCACTACCGGACGATCAGGCCGCGGATTCTCTTCGAGCAGGCGCTGCTTGGCCCCGCGGGCGAGCCCCCCGACGACTACAAGTTCAACGTGCTCAACCCGGGAGGCGGGGAGGAGCCATTCGTGTTCATCCAGTACGTGCACGACCGCTTCCAGGAGGCCATGACCCAGGACTTCTACCTGGCCGACCGCACTCCCGCGCCGTTCCGCTTCCGCGGCCTCAAGTCCAGCGGCAAGCCGCTGCCGGTGGTGGACGGGCTGGACGAGATGATGGACATCGCCCGGAAGCTCGCCGCTCCCTTCGGGTTCCTTCGCGTCGATTGCTACTACTACGCAGGCCGTGTCTATGTCGGCGAGCTCACGGTCACGCCGGGCGCCGGCATGTACGCCCTGTCGCCGCCGCACTGGGATGCCGCGCTCGGTGCCAAATTCGGTTGGCCGGACACCTGCGAGCTGCCCCCCGACCACGCCCGGCGGAGCGCCGGCCGCGCGCAGGCAAAGGGCCGGGCAGGGCACCCGGCCCGGAGTGCCGACTCAGCGGATCAGTAGCGCGGTCCGTTCTGCAGGTTGGCGCCGGTGGTGCCCCGACCCGCGGAGCCCAGTCCTGCACCCGTGCCGGTGGCGATGTCGGTGGCACCGTGGCGCTCGAAGATCGCGCGGGCGCGGTCGCGCTCGACCATGTCCTCGGTATGCACGGTGATCAGCGCGTTGCCCTCACGGATGCGCTCGTCGTAATGCTTGGCCTCGACCTCGGGAATGCCCATGCCGATCAACGCGCCGACGATGCCGCCGGTCGCACCGCCGACTGCCGCGCCGCCAAGCGCGGCCATGATGGGGCCGGCGGCGATGAAAGGCCCCAGCCCCGGGATGGCCAGCGTGCCGATGCCGACCAGCCAGCCGAGGCCGGCGCCGGCGCCCATGCCGATCACGCCGCCGGTGGTCGCGCCCTCGGGTGCCTTGGTGTTGTGCTCGGTGGCGAAATCGCGCGTGCCGCGGCGGTCCTGCATCAGCACGGAGATGTCGTTGCTGGAAAAGCCGGCGTCCTTCAGATCGTCGACGACGGCCTCGGCCTTGTCCTGGTTGGGTACGGTGCAATACACGGATGCGTACATGGAGATTTCCTCAGTCGGAGTCGGTTTCGATGTCGAGCTGGTTGTCGACGTGGGTCACGCCGCGCACGCTGGCGGCATCCTGCTCCACGCGCGCCTTTTCCTGTGCGTTGGCCACTGGCCCGCGCAGGGTCACCATCCCGTTGTTGGCCACGACCTTCACGTTGCGGGCCTTCACCGAAAGGTTGCTGTCGTCGACGATGGCCTGGCGGATCCTGGCGACCAGGTCGACCGCGGAGGAGCTGTTGGACTGGTCCGTGGGCGTGACCGAGGCGTCGTTGCGGTCGCGTCGGTTGAGGCGTGTGTTGTCGGCATCCTCGCCGGTCACGCCGGCGGTCGATTGGCTGGACGCGGGTGGCGACTGCATGGGCGTGGCCTGTTGCGCGAAAGCGCCGGTACTTGCCGCGAGCGCTGCGAACACTCCCACGGCCAGCGGCCTGGGCAATGCGTGTTTCATGCGTTCCTCCTGGTTGGTCGCCATGCGGGGACGGCCCGCACTCTGAGCCCGGCCATGGCTTGGGCCGGAAGCACCCCACGCTAGGGAGCAGGCGGTAAATTGGGTGTGTCATCGGGGTGAGCGGACTCCACCACTGGAGCCGCGCGGAAACGGCTGTCTTCCATATGTCCCGCTCCGCGACGCGGACAGGCGTTGCGGTGAGTGGGTGGCCGTTCCGCGGCACCCGGGGTCTTGAGGTGCAACGATTTCCGCTGCAAAGGGGTGGTCGCCGCCGGTCCGCGCATCCGGCCGGTCATCTCGGTCCTGCCGTGTCCTCCGGTGGCCAGCCCCGGCGTCACGAATGAAGAAAAGCTGACCATCGGATGATGCCGAGAACGCCTGCGCCGTGATCGCTGTCCTGGTCACCGTCTTCGACGGGAGCCAACCAGCGACCCTGCGGCGTACGACAGAGCAGGGCGCGCGATACCTGTCGCGCGTGCACGAGGAGCACAGTGGCGCCGCTTCGTTGTCTTCGTGCCTGCCGGACCACGTCGAGCACGGCTTCACCTCTTGCCACGCGGATGTCACGCGCGGCTTACCGTTCCTCAGTAGGATCGCCGCCCGGGTGCGGGAGCGGCGACACGACGAGCCGAGCCGACAGGGGGCGGGCGCAGGGCGCCTGGCACCTTGGGTCCGCACCACCGTGGAGTTCCCCATGTGCGTGGCCGGGAGCGCGGCATCGGCATCGGCTTCGCGCAACGCCGGCGACGGCCGGCGGCAGGGCTCGCGGGCACCGGTGGCCCGCGGCCTGCGAGGCGCACGCGGCACCGCCCGATCCTGCCGCACTCTCCCTGGAGGGTCTTCCCATGACTCCTCGCAATCGACTGCTGGCCAGCGCACTGGCGCTCGGCCTTTCCCTGGCCGCCGCTCCGCCGGCGCTCGCCGCGAGTACCACCGCGCCACCCGGCATCCGGGACATCGCCAGCCTGGTGCAGACGCATACCGGCTACCCGGCGAAGGTGTCGGTGTATGCCGCCGGGCTCAACAACCCGCGCGGTCTCAAGTTCGGGCCCGACGGCTACCTCTACGTGGCCGAGGGCGGCCGCGGCGGCAGCCACATGACCACCGCCATGGACTGCACGCAGGTGCCGGCCGTCGGGCCGTACAGCGGCAGCTATACCGGCGGGCGCATCTCGCGGATCGACCACCACGGGCACCGCGTCACGATCACCAACAAGTTCCCGTCCAGCCAGACCACCGCCGAGACCGGCGCGCTGGTCAGCGGCGTGGCGGACGTCGCCTTCATCGGCCACACCCTCTACGCGATCACCGCCGGGGCCGGCTGCTCGCACGGCCTGAAGGGCACCTACAACGGCATCGCGCGCGTCGACACGGACGGCTCGATCCACTGGATCGCAAACTTGAGCCGCTACCAGCGGAACCATCCGGTGCAGAACCCCGAAGAGGAGGATTTCGAGCCGGACGGCACCTGGTACAGCATGGTGGCGCTGGACGGTCACCTGTACGCGCTCGAACCCAACCACGGCGAGCTGGTGAAGGTGAGCCTGGATGGCAAGGTCCGGCGGGTGGTCGACGTGTCGGCGACCCAGGGCCATATCGTGCCGACGGCGCTGGCGTATCACGGCCGATTCTTCATCGGCAACCTGGGCACCTTCCCGATCGCGGCCGGTTCCGAGAAGGTGCTGCGTCTGACCCGCAACGGGCAGCTGTGGCCGGCCGCGGACCGGTTGACGACCGTACTGGGCATCGCTTTCCACCACGGATGCATGTACGTGCTGGAGAACACCACCGGCAAGGAGAACCTGGCTCCCACGCCAGGCACCGGAAAGGTGGTGCGCATCGATCCGTCCGGCGCACGGCGCGCGGTGGTCACGGGCCTGGTGTTGCCCTCGGCGATGACGTTCGGGCCGGACGGTGCGCTTTACGTCTCCAACGCCGGCTTCGGTTTGCCGCCGGGCATGGGGCAGGTACTGCGCATCGACTTCGACAGCTGGCGCCACTCGCCCTAGCGTTACTGGCTGGCGCGGTCGTGGCGACCGCGCCAGCCATCGACCTGGCGGTGGGCCTCGCCCACGATCACGCTCGCGATGGCAACCAGAAAGACGAGTTGGCAAAGGAACCAGACGCCCTGGATCCTGCGCACGCTGGCGAGGTCCTCGGGCGCCAGTTGCGCCCACGAGCCCAGCCCCAAGATGAACCACGTCATGTTGCCGGCGCGCGCCTTCGCATGCAGCGCCGGGTAGCGGGCCTTGAGCACGCGCGCCAGGCGCGCCCCCAGAATCAGGCCGACGACGCCCAGCAGGTTGGACAGGAGCAGCAGGCCGGCGAACGTCAGCATGGGAAGGGCGCGACCGGCGCCTCAGCCCACCGATCGCAGGCCGCTGGCGAGTGACCGCACCGAATCATGGCTATGGCGAGCCGGGCTCGCCCGCCTCTTCCCTCGGCGTGCTTCCGGCCTGCTGGTCGATGTACTTCAGCTCGGCCAGCGAGCGCGGTTCGTCCGGGATCAGTTCCAGGCAGCCGTGGTAGGCGGCCCGGGCCTCGTCGAAGCGGTGCATCTCGGTCAGTGCAAAGCCCTGGCCGCGCAGGGCCTTGCAGGTGGCGTCGGGCACGTCCGCAGCGGTGAAGGAGGCGTCGGTCTGGGCCTCCTTGTAGTGCGCCAGCGACGCGTCCCACTGGTGCTTGCCCTGATAGGCGAAGCCGATCTCCAGCTGGTACTGGCTGTCCATCGGCGCGCGCTCGAGCGCCTTCTGCAACTCGGCGATCGCATCGTCGTAGCGCGCCATCTCGTTGTAGGCGAAACCACGCGCCCAATAGGCCATCGCCCAGGCCGGTCCAAGGACCAGCACCTTCTGCGGCTGCCGCGCCTTCGCGGTGGCGCCCATGGACGAGTAAAGCAGGGCGTCCGACGGCCCGCGGGCGCTGTAGACGATCGCGTCGGTATGCGCATAGGCCGCTTCGTACCTGGCGACCACGCTGTCCAGGGGGCCGTCGATCGCCGCCATGACCTGCCCGTGCTGGATCATCTGCACGCCCCTGATCACCTCTTGCACGTCGGCGTCAGCGTTCGGCGGCGCGGTGCCCGCCCCGGCGGCAGGCGTCCTGTCGGGAGCACCGGCGCAGGCTGCGAGCAGCAGCACGATCGCCCATCCAGCCAGGTGGCTTGCAAAGCGCAGCATGGTCTTCCCTCCCTGTGGACCCCGTCACGGGCGGCCCGGCGCGGGCCGCCCTCACGCTTCGGTGGTCGGCCGGCGCTACTTCTCCAGCGCCTTCACCGCGTCGAGCGTTTCCTGCACGTGCTTGTTCGGCTTGAGGTCCGAATAGACGTGGGTGATCTTGCCCGAGGGCGCGATCACGTAGGAGGTGCGGTCCGACCAGCCGGGGCGCATCGGCAGCAGGGCGTCGTACTCCCTGGCGATCTTCGCGTCGGCGTCGGCGGCGACCGGAAACTTGCCGCTGCAATGCTCCGTTTCCCTGGAGAAATCGGCGAGCTGGTCGGTGTTGCCGGCGGTCACGCCGATCACGGTGGCGTGCAGCGCCTTGAACTGGTCGATGGCCTGCGAGAACAGGTGGGCTTCGAGGTTGCAGCCGGAGGTGTGCGCGGCGGGGAAGAAGTACACCACCACCGGCCCCTTCTTCAGGGCGTCGGCGAGATTGAAGGTGAACGCCTTGCCGGCGAGATAGGCGGGCGCGCTGAAGTCGGGCGCCTGCGTGCCTTCCTTGAGTGCGGCGAATGCCGGCGAGGCCAGGACGGCGGTACCGGCGAGAGCGAGCGCGGCAAGCTTGAGCGGAGACTTCATGGCGGGGCTCCTGGGGTGCGGAAAGGTGTGTCGGTTATACGCCATAAATGCGCGGGCAGATGCCCGGACGACGGGTGCGCGCGGCGGAAGGTGGTCTACAGTTGTAACCGGCAGGATTCAGCGCGGGTGGGCGGATTGATTCAACCCGAGGCCGGTTCCCGGCATCCGACGGTGTTGGCTCGACGCGCACACGCTGCTTTGCAGGTCCAACCAGGCAGGAACAGGGGGAACAACGATGAGACTGAACGCACCTTCCAGGGCGCCGCTGCTGCATTTCGTCGACATCTACGGTCGCCGCGTGGACATCGGCGGCTCGGGGCGGCGCACGCTGCTTTGCTTCTTCCGTGACGCGGCGTGTCCGTTCTGCAATTTCCGCATCTACGAGCTGACCAACCACCACCCGGCCTTGTCGACGCTGGGACTGGACATCGTGGCCGTGTTCAGTTCCACGCCGGAGGCGGTGCAGCGGTTCGTTGCGCGCAAGCCGCGGCCCTTCAGCGTGATCGCGGACCCCAGTTCGCACGCGCATGAAACCTACGGCATCGAGCGTTCGCTGTGGCGCAAGCTCAAGGGCATCGTCACGCGCGTGCCGACGCTGATCAAGGGACTGCGCATCGTTGGCCTGGCGGGTCTGAACACCACCAACCTGATGCCGGCCGATTTCCTCATCGACGAAGACGGCAACATTGCCGAGGCGTACTACGGGGGTGATGCGGGCGATCGCATTCCGCTGGAGCGGGTGGAGCTGTTCCTGGCGCGGGGCATGCTCGCCCGGGCTGGAGTGAAGCCTGCTGCGCAGGCGGCTGTGCACTCCTGAGGCCAGGTGTCCGGATGCGAGGCGAAGGCGGGCGGTGCCCGCCTTTTTCTGTCCTGGTGGGGAGAGCTGAAGATCGTTGCGAGGGTCGCTGTGGTTTGCCGCAAGCCTTGGCCCCTCACCCCAGCCCTCTCCCCGGCGGCGAGAGGGGGGCCGGTTGCGGCAGGCTCTGGTTCCTGGGCCGCAGCCCCCTCTCTCCGGGGAGCAGGCTTGCCTACTTGTGCGGATCGAACTGCACGGCCGCCTCCACCGCGGCGGCCGAATCGAGGATGCCGGCGCCGATGGAGTACTTGCCCTTGGGCCGGACCATCGGCTCGTAGGCGGTCTTCTGCAGCAGCTTGAGGACCTGCCTGGGCTTGAGCGGCGGCAGGCACAGTTCCTTGCGTGCGGCCTGCATCAGCGCCACCGTCCCGGTGACGTGCGGGGCCGCCTGCGAGGTGCCGGCGAAGCCACCGTAGGTGGTGCCCTCGGGCACCGGCGTGGTATCGCCGTTGTTGAGCGCCTGCCAGATGAAGCCGTCGTAGGAGATCACGCCGGTGTTCGGATCGTCGTCCTGATAGACGCCGCCGCCCGGCGCGGCGATTTCCACCGCGTGCCCGTAGTTGGAGTAGTACGCGCGCTGGCTGGTGATGCCGGTGGCCGCAACGGTGATCACGCCCGGGCAGCCGGCCGGGGTGTACTTGGCCGCGTCGTCGCCGCTGTTGCCGGCCGAGACCACCACCACGGCGCCGAGCGAATTCGCCTTGGCCACCGCCTTGGCGGTCACGTCGCTCGGGTTGCAGCGGCCTTCGCCGCCCAGGCTCAGGTTGATCACCTGCGCCGGATGCCGGTTGCGCGGCACGCCGTCCACTTTGCCGCCGGCGGCCCAGACGATCGCGTCGGCGATGTCGCTGGTGTAACCGCCGCAGTGGCCGAGCACGCGCACCGGAAGCACGCGGGCGTGGAAGGCGATGCCGGCCATGCCCAGGGCGTTGTCGGTGATCTCGGCGCCGGCCGTGCTGGCCACGTGCGTGCCGTGCCAGGAGCTTGCTTCCGGCGGGTTGTTCTCGTTGGTGCAGGCCGACAGCCATGGTTCGGTGGTGGTCCAGTCGCCCAGGTCCCAGCCGCCCGGCACGCGGTCGTCGGTGGCGCGGCCGGAGACGAAGGCGTCGGTGATGAAGTCGTAGCCCTGGTCGGCCAGGCTGGTGTTGACGTCGACGTGGCGGGTGATGCCGGTGTCGAGCACGGCGATGGTCACGCCCTTGCCGTCGGAGAGGTCCCAGGCGTCGTTGACGCGCGTGCCGCCATGGTTGGCGTCGCCGAACACGGTAATGCTGCCGTCGGGGGCCTTAAGGTTCCACTGGTAGAACGGGTAGTAGGTGTCGCTCGGGTTGAACGTGGCCGGCGCGAGGTTGGCCGGCGCCTGGATGTCGCGCACGCGGTGCAGCATGACGTCCGGCGCCACGAAGGCCACCGCGGGGTCGGCCGCGATCTGGCGGATCAGGGTGGCCGCTTCGCTGCTGTCGAGTTTGCGCGAGGTGCGCACCAGGTCCGCACCGGTGGCGAGCTTGCGCTGGTAGGCGGCCTGCACGCCCGCGCTCCGCCCGCCGGCCGCAGTGGCGCGGTCCAGGCCTGCCCGGCTGAGCGCCGCGCCCACGTTTTGCAACAGCGCCGCGTGGTTGCTGCGCTCGGTGCTGCCGTCGCGGTAAGTGACGATGAAGCGGTCGTACTGGCCGCCGGGCGCGAGGTTGCTGACGTCGTAGCGCACGCCGGCCGGTCCCGATGGCGTGGCGGCATGGGCGGAGAGGGACAGGGCAAGGGCGATGGAAGCGCCGAGCAGCGCCTTGATCGCGTAGCGGTGTGTCATGCGGTGGTCCTCCGGTGGTGGGCGCCGGGCGTTCGGCGCGTCAAGCGACGACAGCGCCGGATGGCGCTGTCCTGTCTCAGGAAACCTCGGAGCCGGAGAACCCCTGCCTCCAGCCAAACCCTGACCGCGGCCTCCCCGCGGGCAACGGCATGGACACTAGGCAGACGGTTGTGGGGCCGTCGTGAAAGCGGCAGTGGCGATGGCCGTATGCCAGGCGTCCGCCGTCCGCCCGTGCGATGCCGTGGTCCATGCCGTTACGGGCGCTGCCATGACGCCTTGCCTGCATGCGCGTTGCCATGCTGACGCCCACCCTCCGGAGCGGTGGCGTGCGCAATCTCGATTTCGGCTCCTGGCACGCGCTGTGGCCGACCTTGTTCGGCCTGGTGCTGGTCACGCTGCTGGGCGTGGGCATGCGCCTGCTCACGATGCAGGCGGTGCAGCGTCGGCAGCAGCGGGAGAACCGGCAGATCAACGAGCGGCTACGCACGTTGATGGCTGCGTACAAGACCCTGGGCGGTTCGTTCACCGGCGACCTGGCGGTCGACCCCACGCACCTTCGCCACCTGCGCCAGCGCGGCGAGGCGGCGCAGGAGGAGGGCGCCGGCTCGGATTGCTCGCGGCGCATCCGCGATGCGGTCGAGGCGGCGCTCTCGGACATTTTGCTGCTGGGCACCGACGAGCAGGTCCGGCTGGCCGCCCGCGCCGCCAACGAATTGGCGGCCGGACGGCCGGTGCATACGGCGGAGCTGGTGGTCGCGCTGCATGATTCATCCGGCATGCGCTGGACCTCCCGCCCATCCCTGGCGGACTGGCGCTGCCGAAACAGGGGCCGACCCGACCTTCGCCGGCCAAGGGCGCGGCGAAGGCGCCGGCAGGGACGCCCCCGGCAAAGGAGGCGGTTGGGGTTGGGCGGCCTGGCCGCCGGCGGCGCCGGGCTTGCGCTGGGCGATCACGCGGGGCATGACGAGGGGGCGCCGGGCACCGGACCTAGGTGGGCTTCAGCCGATCGCCCCCGGCCCGGGAGCGGTGGGTTTAAGGCGTGTCGTGCTGGCGGACTCTTCCATAAATCCTGTGGCATAGCGCGATGCCCGAGCGTATCGTGGCGCGCGCGCATACCCCGTATGCGTACTTGCGTGGACGCTCGTCGGCCTGATCGACGGCGGCGCTCACAGGGGGACGCGGTCAGCCAACCGATTCACGGATGGAAGGAGACCGTTTATGAAGACTCGACTGCTCATCGCCCTCGCGGCGATGACGTTTGCCACCTGCGCGATGGGGGCAACCCCCGTCACGCTGAAGTTGCAGAAGGGCAGCACCACCGTACCCCACACCACCCCCGTGGGCGGCGCGCCGCTCACGAGCCTGGAGCAGGATCCGGCGATGGCGGCGGGCGACGCCGATTCGGGCGATGGCGAGGACGACCTGGGCGACCAGCCGGTGGTCAACCGCACCATCAGCCGCGGCCACCACAATGGCCTCAACACCATGGGCCACGGCACGCGCGCCAAGTCGCACCCCGAGCTGAAGGGTGGTTTCGAGGGCCTGAACTTCCACGACCAGCGCTATGCCAACGGCGGCAACCAGTTTTCCGTGGAGCCGCCGGACCAGGGGCTGTGCGCGGGCAACGGCTTCGTCGTCGAGAGCGTGAACGACGTGCTTGCGATCTACGACCGCGCGGGCAACCAGCTGGTCGGTCCGGTCGACCTGAACACTTTCTACGGTTACCCGGCAGCGATCAATCGCACCACCGGCGCCTATGGCCCGAGCATCACCGACCCGACGTGCTACTACGACGCCGATACCCGCCGCTGGTTCCACGTCGTGCTGACGCTCGACCGGGTCGGCACCAGTTCGGCGCTCTCCGGCACCAACCACCTGGACATCGCGGTCAGCCAGACGGCCGATCCGACCGGGGCCTGGACGGTCTACCAGTTGCCGGTGCAGAACAACGGCAGCGACGGCACGCCGGACCACGGTTGCACGGCCGGCTTCTGCCTGGGCGACTATCCGCACATCGGCGCGGATGCCAACGCGATCTTCCTGACCACCAACGAGTTCGCGCTGTTCGGCCCGGGCTTCTACGGCGCGCAGATCTATGCGATCTCCAAGCGCGCACTGGTGGCGGGTGATCCCTCGCCCAACGTGGTGCTGTTCAACGCCGGCGACCCCAGCGTGCCGGCACCGGCGTTCACGGTGTGGCCGGCCATTTCCACCGGCGGGCAGTACGCCGGCGCGCATGGCGGCACCGAGTACCTCCTGAGCTCCGACGCAGTGTTCTACGACGAAGGCACGTCGAACACCATCTGGCTGTGGTCCGTGTCCCACACCAGCGCGATCGACAGTGCACCCATGTCGCTGACGCTGGACGTGTCGGCGGTGGGCGTGCAGACCTACGCGGTGCCCACCAGCCTCGCGCAGCAGAAGCCCGGCGACGCACCGCTGCGCGACTGCTTCGCGCTGACCGGATGTGCGCCGACCTACCTGGGTTACCCGAACATCGTCTACTCCACGCCACGCGCGCTCGCGGTCAACGACTCGCGCATGCAGCAGGTCAGCTTCGCCAACGGCAAGCTGTGGGGCACGCTGGATACCGACGTGCTGCTGGGGGACGGCAGCCATGGGTCGGGCGTCGCCTGGTTCGTGATCGATCCGAAGTCCGGCGGCGTGTTCGCCAACGGCACGCTGGCGCTCCCCGACGCCAACCTCACTTACGGCACCTCGGCGGTGACGCAGAGCGGTCGCGGCGTGATCGCCTTCACCGTGGTCGGCCCGAACGACTGGCCCAGCGCCGGCTACGCCAGCTTCGATGCAAAGCAGGGCGCCGGCGACGTGCACATAGCCGCCGCGGGTGCGGCGCCGTGGGACGGCTTCACCGGCATCCCCTACCTGGGCGGCAACCGTCCGCGCTGGGGCGACTACGGTGCGGCGGCGGCCGAGGGCAACACCATCTGGACCGCCTCCGAGTACATCGCCCACGCCTGCACGCTGGCGCAGTACCTGACCCCGCCATTGTTCCAGTGCGGCGGCACGCGCGGTGCGCTCAGCAACTGGTCGACGCGGATCTCCCGACTCCAGTTTTGACCTTTTGTTGACGGCGACGGGCGCGGCGAAGGCTTCTTCGCCGCGCCCGTGTCGTTTTCGGTGGCGCCCCCACGCGGGGACCACGCCAACTTGGCGAGGGGTTCACTTCGGCCGTCGATACTGGCCGCAACCGAAGCGGGCTCGACGTTCGTGCTCAGGGGCTTCGGTATCCGTTCTGCAGTTGGCAAGCCACCTGTGCAAGGAGGAATCACGCATGAACGCACTCCAGGAAGCCACCGCACGTTACGAAGCGAAATGGGGCCGGCTTTCCGCGCCGGTCGATCCGGAGGAGACGCGCATCCGCATGCGCGCGCAGTCGGTCCTCTCCGGGGGCGAGTTGGGCCAGTGCCCGCCGCTGGACATCCGGCAGGCCAGGGACGTCCTGGCCTGGTACGCACCGCAGTACTGAAGCCGGCCAAAGGCGGCGGCGCCGCCCGGGCGCCATGCAAGGGCGCAGTCGCGTTCAGTTCACCCCGGCACCCGGTGCCGGGGCGTGCTTGAGTGCGTGGACGGTCAGCTGCTGGCGCCCGTTGATGCCGGCACGCTCGAAGATGTTGTGCAGGTGCGTCTTGACCGTGGTCGGGCTGATGCCCATGTGGCGACCGATCTCCTTGTTGCTCAGGCCCTGGGCGACCCAGCGCACGATCTCGCGCTGACGCTCGGTCAGTGGCCCCATGCCCGGCGCGGGCGGCAGGTCCGCGCGCAGCAGGTGCCTGAGATCGGCCAGTGCGGCAGCCATCAGCGCGCGCGGAATCCAGCAGTCGCCCCCATGGATGGCCTGGATCGCCCGGCGCCACGTCGACGCAGGCGCATGGCGCGGAAGGCAGCCATGGGCGCCGAGTTTCACGGCGGCAAGGATCTCCGGCCTTGCCAGGGTATCGGCGTACATCAACACCCTTGGCGCGAAATGCCGGGCCAGCAGGCGTCCGAGCAGGCCGGGACAGGCATCGGCCCAGCACGCCTCGATCACCACCACGGCCGGACGATGGGTGGCAACCAGCATCGACAGGTGCTCCGGCGCGCCGCTGTCGCCAACGACCTGCAGCCCGTCGAAGCGCCCGAAACCGGCGGCCAGGGCATGACGGATGGCGGGGTCCGGACCGCCTAGCACGATGCTGATCACGCGGCCCTCCCGCGATCCCGCGTTTTCCTGCGGGAAGGATTGGCGCGCCGCCGTGAGCAGGGCGTGTAACCCGCCCGTCGCCTGTTGACGCAAGAAAGGAGCTCCAGTCCGCCATCACGACAAGGCCGGCCGGGGCCGGTGCGACGCCGGTGCCTACTCCGATCGGAGTATTCATCCGATCCGGCGCGCGCCGCATGCTGCGCTCCCCCCGCTGCGGCGGTTCCCCGGGAGTACACGCTCATGAAGACCCTGCTCATGAAGTCCAGGCGCCTGCTCGGCATGCCATTGCTGGCACTCCTGCTTACCCTCGTCGGGGCCGCGCCCGCATGGGCCGCTACGGTCGTGACCTACACCGGCCAGGGCTTCAGTTTCGACGGCAATACGCACAACCTGCAGGACGAGCGCTGTGGGCTCACCGGGCAGGACGATGCCGACGACGGCGGCACCGGCCTGTTCGCCAACTGGAACGGGACGGGCCAGCCCTACCAGACGGGGCAGGGCTATCTGGTCTGGGTGCTTACGGCCAATGGCGCGGTGTCGGCCACGCTGACCCTGCCCGACCGCACAGTGCAGATGATCAAGGTTGGCGGCACCTTCAAGTACGCCAGCAAGTACTACCGCTACCGCAACCTGGTCGGCCTGCCGGTAACCGCCACCTACGAGGGTGATGTCAGGAACGGCAACGTACAGTTGGTGGTCAGCCACGGTTGCCAGCCGATGAAGACGCCAGGCGCATGGTGCTCGCCGGGCTTCTGGAAGAACGCCTCGCAGGATGCCTGGAACCTCGTCGGCGTGGACAAGTACGCCGCCTTCAACGACACGGTCGTGCCGAGCTTCTACATCACGCAGTCGGCCGCCCAGCCCACGCTGTGGCAGGTGCTGACCACCCCCGGCGGGAACACGTTCGGTTCGGCCAAGCCGCCTTATGGGCTGAACGCCTACAAGGCCACGGCGGCCTATCTCACCAGCCGCATCCCCGGCTACCACTTCGCGCCGAAACAGGTCGGCAACGAGTGCGCCTGCCCGATCGACAACCACGGCAACTACAAGGTGCCGCTGGACTGAAACTGTCGCTGCTGCCGTACGCCCCCGGTCGCGCGGGGGCGTACGTGTCTGACGCCCCTGTCCGTCGCCGCTTGCCCTACCATCACGCGATGGACACCTCCCCCGTGATAGCGCAAAGGCCCCGCGGCAGCCTCGCCTGCGTCGGCATCGGCATGACCCTGGGCTCCCATCTCACGCCGCTGGCGCGCAGCCATATCGAACAGGCGGACGTGGTGTTCGCCGGGCTCTCCGACGGCATTGTCGAGAAGTGGCTCGAGCGCATGCATGCGGACGTGCGCAGCCTCCAGCCGTATTACCGCGAGGGCAAGTCGCGCCTTAAGACCTATCGCGAGTGGGTCGAACTGATGATGGCGCAGGTGCGCGCCGGCAAGCGCGTCTGCGGTGTGTTCTACGGCCACCCGGGCATTTTCGCCTGGTCGCCGCACAAGGCCATTGCCGTGGCGCGCGCGGAAGGATTCGAAGCGCACATGGAGCCCGGCATTTCGGCGGAGGATTGCCTGTATGCGGACCTGGGCATCGACCCGGGCCGTTTCGGCTGCCAGCACTTCGAGGCCAGCCAATTGCTGTTCTACGAGCGACGCATCGATCCGGCCGGTTATGTCGTGCTCTGGCAGGTCGCACTGGTCGGCGATCGTTCGCTCGGGCGCCTGGCCACCGGCCCCGCGTACCGCCAGTTGCTGGTCGAGCTTCTGCGGCAGGACTATCCGGCCGACCACGAGGTGATCGTCTACCGCGCGGCGACGCTGCCGATCGAGGCGCCGCGGGTGCGGCGCATTACCCTGTGCGACCTGCCGCATGCGGGGCTGACAGCGGAGGAAACCGTGGTACTGCCGCCGGCCGCCCCGCTCCGGCCCAACCTGGCGATGCAGGCGCGTCTGGCCGAACTGGACGCGTGTGAAAACGCCGCAACGGGGGCGCCAACCGTCGCATAATGGCGCGCACACAGGGGGCTCCCTCATTGCCGTGCGCACGCTGCATGGGCGGTGCAAGGTCGCCCGGCACGCTCCTTCATCAAACCGAGGAACAGGGAAACGACATGACGGACACCATCGATCTGTTGGAAGCGGTCGGAAAGGACGCCTCGCTGCGGCACGCGCCAGCCGAGGAAATGGCTCGCAGGCTGGAGCAGGCGCAGGGGTCCGCTGTTCTGGTGGCGGCCGCCGCCTCGGGCGACCGTTCGGTGCTGGCCGCGGAGTTCGGCGCACAGCACAACCTGACGCCGCAGATCACCCAGATGCCCGCCCACGAAGAAGAGCCCGCGCAGGAAGAGCCGCTCGAGGCTCCCATTCCCGCAGAGAAGTCGTAGGCCCAGCGGCGCCGCCATGTCCGGCTACAGCCGCATCCGCGTATGGTCCGCTTGGGCGGGACTGGCCTGGTGCCTGCTCGCCCAGGCCAGTCCGGCCAACCCGCCCATCACCGATGTCGGCCAGTTCCTGCGGCAGGCCGAGAGCCTGCGGACAAGCGATCACGCACGTTTCGTGCAGATGCTTGCCCGGGCCCACCGTGAGACGTCCGGCCTGACGCCGGCCGAGCAATGGCAACTGCGCTACCTGGACGCCTGGGAGGTCATGTTCCAGGGCGACTACGCCAGTTCGCAGGCAAAGCTGAGCGAGATCGTCGAGCATTCCGGTGACGAGGTGCTGGCCGCCAAGGCCTCGGGTCTCCTGCTGAACAGCCTGTGGCTGAGCCGGCGCTACGAGGACGCTTTCGGGCTTGCCAACCGCCTGACGGCCGGGCTTGCCCACGTGCGGCATCCCGAAGCCAGGTTCCTGCTCCTGGCGGACCTCTCGCAGATGCTCAACCTGGCGGGCCAGATCGACCTGGCGGTCCAATACGCGCGGATGGCCGAACGGGCGATACCGCCTGGCGAAAACCTTTGCCGTCCGCTGTCGAGGGAGGTTGCCGCGCTGTACAACGGCAAGCGGCTGACCTCGGCCAGCCCGGAGCTGCAGCGGGCCATCGACACCTGCAAGCTGGCCGGGCAGCCGGTGTTCGTCCATGCCATGCAACTGACCCTGAGCAGCCTCTACCTGGAGGAGGGCCAGCCGGGCAAGGCGTTGGCCTTGCTCGACCGGCTTGCGCCCGGCATTCGCCTGAGCGGCTACTACGTGCACACCCTTTCTGCCCAGGTGGAGCGGGCGCAGGCGTACGCAAAGCTGGGCAGGGACAACGATGCCAGGAAAGCCGCCCTCGCCGCCCTGGCCATGGCCAGGCCCGACAGCACCGACGAGTGGCTGGCCAACGCCTACGAAGTCCTGTATCGCGTCGAAAAGAGGCAGGGCAACACGGCGACCGCGCTTTCCTACTACGAACGCTACGTCGCCCAGGACAAGGGCTATCTGGACGACGTCAGTGCTCGTGCCTTGGCATACCAGGCTGCGCAGCAGCACCTGTTGGCGCAGAAGCTCGAAACCGAAAGGCTCGGCAAGCAGAACAAGATCCTCCGGCTGCAGCAGGCCCTGGACACCAAGGCGGTGGAGACCAGCCGCCTGTACAACGTCCTGCTGCTTCTGGTGCTGGCATCGATCGTCTTCTGGCTGTTCCGGCTCAAGCGCTCTCAGCTGCGTTTCAAGCGGCTTTCGCGCCTGGACGGCCTGACCGGCATCCTCAACCACCAGCACTTCATGTGCAGGACCGAGCGCGCCCTGCAGCAGCTGGACAAGAAGGTCGGCCATGCCTGCCTGATCGTGCTGGACCTGGATCATTTCAAGCTCGTCAACGATACCCACGGCCATGCCATGGGCGACACGGTGCTTAGGCGCGCGGTCGCCGCTTGCCAGCAGCAGTTGCGTCCCGTCGACCTGTTCGGACGGCTGGGCGGCGAGGAGTTCGGCATCCTGCTGTACGAGTGTTCGCGCGAGCAGGGCATGGACATCGCCAACCGCATCCGTGCAGCAATCATCGAATCGCCGGTCACCAGAGACGGGTGCGAGATCACCGTGTCGGCCAGCGTGGGGCTGGCTTCGACCTCGACTTCCGGTTACGGCGTGCAGCGGCTTTGCAGGGAAGCCGATGCGGCGCTCTATCGGGCCAAGCGCGCAGGCCGCAACTGCGTCATGGGCGACGTCGAAGTGGCCAGCGCCCTGGCTCAGGCCTGACAAGCTTCGTCAGCCTGATGGTCCGCACTGTGCAGGCGGCGGGCCAACCCGTTCGCAGCACGTCCTAGCGCCGCGTTGCCAGCACGCCATCCAGCGCCGGCTGCGCCTTGAAGCCGGCCTTCTCCAGCCGCTTCGCCACTTCGCGCGGCACGTCGCGGCCGCTGGTGAGCTTGTTCGGGCTGCCGGTGTAGTGGAACAGCCGCCCGCCACGCCGCAGCACGCGGGCGAGTTGGTCGTAGAACGCCTGCGAATACAGCTCGCCGGCGATGCCGAAGCGGGGTGGATCATGCAGCAGCGCATCGACCGAGGCGTCGGCGACCTGCGCGATGGCGACCGACACGTCGGCGTGCGCGAGTTGCAGCCGGCCGCCGCTGGCGGGCGCGTCGGGATCGGGCGACCACGGATTGAGCGTGCGCAGCCAGAGCACGTCGGGGTTCTTCTCGAACGACTGGATGTGCGCCACGCCGGCCTCCAGGCAACAGGCTGCGAAGTAGCCCAGCCCGCCGCAGGTGTCGAGTACCACCTTGCCGCGCGGCTCCACCAGCGCCACCTTGCGGCGCGCGTCCTCGACCGGCGAGTCCTTCGCCGTAGGCAGCATCTTGATTCCGTCGATCTCGAAGGTCGGTGCGCCCCATTCGGTCGGCACCAGCTTGATCAGCGAACCGCAGAAGCGCGACACCGGCGCGAACGCCTCGCCATCCCAGTAGTAGATCGTGCGGTCCTTGAGCTTCGCCGGGTACGGGTAGTGCGAACCCTGCCACTGCCAGGCGTCCGCCTGCAACGACACGTCCGTGCGCGAGCGACCGAGATCCAACGATCCCTGCCAGGCGCCGGCGTCGGCATCGCGCGCAGCGGCCATGGCCTCGGCAACGGAACGGATGAGCAGGGGACCGGTGTAGTGCGGCACGAACGGACGTTCCTGGTGCATGTCGGGAGCGCGACCATAGCGAATCGGTGCCCCGCCGGCCATCCGCCGCGCCATGCAGGAGCGCAGCCGAGCGCGACCGCCATGCCGGTCCTGGTTCCCGCACATCACGCCTGCCGATGGCGCACGAGGTGCGGGCATCGGTTCAAACCTGTCTCAGCCCGACTGCATCGAACGGTCTTCGGACAGGAGCCGGCGATGCACGCATCCAGCCTACGTGAGAACTACCCTTTCCCCTGGCGATGGCTGGTCGCGCTCGCGCCGCTGGTCATGCTGGTGCACGAGGCGCACGAGTTCGCGCACACGCTGACCGGCCGGCTGGTGTGCGGGCGCTGGGCCGAGCGCGATTTCAGCCGCTGGTCGATCGAGGGCTGCGACAGCTGGCTGCCGACCGCAGCCGGGCCGCTGCTTTCCTACCTGCTGATGGCGGCAGGCGCGCTGCTCGCGCTGCGCCGCGGGCGCGCGTGGCCGGGCGTCGCGCTGGTTTTTGCCGCCAACCCGCTCGCACGCCTGGTGACGGCGCTCAGCGGGCATGGCGACGAGATGCTGGTGGCGCGTGCCCTCGTCGGCGCGGATGCCGGCTGGGTGCACCCGGCCGCAGCCGGTGTGGTGGCGGGGTTGTGCGCTTTGGCGCTGGCGGTGGCCTGGCGGGCGCTCGCGGCGACGGCGTGGCGGAGGACCGTCTTCCTGCTGGCGCTGGTGGCTGGCATCGTCATCACCGGTCCGCTGCTGCCGCTGTTCAACCGCATGCTCGATGCGGGCTTCCTGGCCGGTCCCGTGGCCGGCGCGCCGTGGCTGGTGCATTGGGTGACCCTGGCCAGCGCGGTGGGCGCGCTGCTGGGCCTGCGCTGGTTGCGACGACCCGTGGAGCCTGAGTCGCTCAGCCGCCCAGCTTCTGGAACACCTGGCCCAGGCCCTGCCGGATGTCGTTGATGCCTGCCCACGGGTCCTTGCGCAGCCGCTTGAGCCGGGCGGGCAGGGAACGGATGTCGAATTGCGCGCCGCTCGTGATCTTGCCCAGTTCCTCCCAGCGCAGCGGCACCGCCACCGGCGCGCCAGGGCGCCCGCGCAGCGAGTAGGAGGCCACCGCCGTGGCGCCGCGGCCGTTGCGCAGGTAGTCGACGAAGATCTTCTGGTGGCGGATCGACTTGGTGCTGACCGCGACGAACTCCATCGGATGGATGCCTGCCAGCGCCCCGGCGAAACCCTGCGCGAACTGCTTGACCGTGCCCCAGTCCGACGGCGGGTTGAGCGGCACCACGACGTGCAGGCCCTTGCCGCCAGTGGTGCGCAGGAAGGATTCCAGCTCCAGGTCGGCCAGCAGCTTGCGCACCAGCCGGGCAGCCGCGACCACGCGCTCCCAGCTCACGTCCGGGCCGGGGTCGAGGTCGAACACCACGCGGTCGGCGAGGTCCGGCGTCTCGACCTTGGCGCCCCAGGGGTGGAACTCGAGCGTGCCGTACTGCACCAGTTCCATCACCGAGTCGGCGGACTGCGGGTAGAGGTAGATGGCGGCGGCGCCGGTTTCCT
Source organism: Frateuria sp. GZRR33 (assembly GCF_051900425.1). NCBI lineage: Bacteria > Pseudomonadati > Pseudomonadota > Gammaproteobacteria > Lysobacterales > Rhodanobacteraceae > Frateuria > Frateuria sp. GZRR33. Next base: position 215,971 of record NZ_JBHZGK010000006.1, on the reverse strand, counting down.
CCTTGAGCTTCACGCTGCCTACGTACTTGAGGCCGCCGGAAGGGATGTGCTTCTGGAAGAACGAGGGTTTGTCGATGCCGTCGGGGTAACGGATGATCGACGTGGGCCGGTCGATCACGCCGGGCAGGAACCAGTCCATTACCGTGCGGTAGTAGTCGGCCACATCCTGCTTGGTGTAGCCGTCGGCCGGATACACCACGCGCCCGGGATGGGTGATGGTGATGCCTGCCGGCGCGCTCGCCTCGCTCTTGCGGTTCGCGCGCTTGCGCGTGGACGACTTGCGGCTGCCTGCGGTGGGTTCCGGCGTGGCGCGGTCGCTGTCGCGCAGGTCCGCCGGCGACTTGTCCGCGCGCATCGTCTTCAGGCTCGGCTGGCGCAGCAGGCCCTGGTTGCCGATGCCGCGGTAGTTCACCTCCGCCACCGCGGTGGGCCCGATCCACTTGACGCCGCGCGGGGCGTCTTCGGGATTGTTCACCGTCGGCTTGCTGCCGCCGCCGGTGGCCAGCGTGCGGCTCAGGTCCAGCAACTGCCGGTTGCTGAAGCCACTGCCGACCTGGCCCATGAAATGCCAGCCGCCTTCCGGTGCGGGCTTTGCCAGCAGCAGCGCACCAAAGCCCTGGCGCCCACCCTTGGGCGCGGTGTAGCCGACGACCGCGAATTCGTCCGACTCCACGCGCTTGATCTTCAGCCAGTCGTCGCCGCGACCGGCACGGTAGCGGGAATCGGCGCGCTTGCTGAGGATGCCCTCGAGCTTCTGCGCGCTGGCCATGGCGAATACCTGGTCGCCGTTGCCCACCACATGGGTGCTGTAGGAGAGATGCGCGGGCGGGTCCTGGAGCAACGCCTCGAGGATCGCCTTGCGCGCGTGCAGCGGCGTGGCGCAGAGGTCGTAGCCCTCCACGAAGGGCAGGTCGAACAGCATGTAGGCGAGCGGTGCATTGGCTTCGCCGGAAAGCGTCTTCTGCAGCGCGTTGAAATCGGCCTGGCCGTCCGCGCTCAGGGCGATCAGTTCGCCGTCGAGGCGCGCCGAGTCGAGGCCCAGCGACTCGATCGCCTGGCGGATGTCGGGAACCTTGTCCGACCACGACAGCCCGTTGCGCGACCACAGCTCGACCCGACCCTTGGCGACGGTCGCGAGGATGCGATAACCGTCCCACTTCACCTCATGCAGCCACTGGTCGCCGGTGGGCGGGTTCTCGCGCAGGGTGGCAAGTTCGGGCTGGAAGAAATCGGCGCTCGCCTTCGCCTTCTTCGCGCCTTCCGCCGCGGCGGCGAGCTTGCCGACCTTGCTGGCGTGGTGACCGGCGACCGGCACCTTCTTGCGCTTGCGCGTGTCCAGCGTCGCGGCCACTTCCTTCGCGCCGCCGGAGCGGCCGGCGGCGGCCCTGGTGCTGGCGATCATGCGCGCGTCGAGCAGGTCGTCGGCCTCCACGTCGCTCGCGTAGGCGTCCTTGTCGTGCATCAGGAACCATTGCGGCTGCTTCGCCGGCTTGCCGCTGCGCACCAGGTGCCAGCTCCCCTTGAGCCGGGTGCCGAACAGCTCGAAGCGCAGGTGGCCTTTCTCCAGTTGCGCCTCCGGGTCGTACGGCGTCGACCACACGCCGCTGTCGAAGGTGTCGACGTGGCCGCCGCCGTAGGCGCCCGCGGGGATGTCGCCCTGGAACTTGGCGTACGAAATGGGGTGGTCCTCGACCTCCACCGCCAGGCGCTTGACGTTCGGGTCATAGCTCGGCCCCTTGGGACAGGCCCAGGATTTGAGCGTGTCGCCGACCTGCAGCCGGAAGTCGTAGTGCCGCCGGCTGGCGTGATGCAGCTGCACCACGAAGATCGGCCGCCCACCCTCCGCCGCGGAGCCTTCCGAACGCGGCTCCGGCGTGCTGTCGAAACGTCGCTTGCGATCGTATTCCCTGAGGCTCAACCGATGGCTCCGCAAAGTGGCCCAGGCCGTTGTGGCACCCGCGTCGTGAATCCGGGGTGGAGCGTGGCATCCACACCATGCATCGCCTCTCCATGGCAGCAGGTCGCGTCTGTACGACCAACGGCACTTACCCGGTGGCAGGGATGGCAGGCAAAGTGGCGCGATCTTTCATCGGACTGATCCGTCATGCGTCTATGGGTTGTTGCCGCCGCGCTTCTTGCCGGCCTGATTGCTCCGCCGTCACGCGCGCAGGCGGAGGAAACCCGCCACGATGCCATCATCAACGGCGTGCGCCTGGCCTACTGGACCTCGCGTCCGATCGTGCCCACCGACGTGCCGGTGCTGTTCCTGCATGGCGGGCCGGGCTACAACTCCTACAGCTTCCGCATGACGGCGGGGAAGGCGCTCGACGCGCGTTATCCGATGGTCTACCTGGACGAGCGCGGCAGCGGCGAGAGCGAGCGCCCCTGGCGCGGGGACTATGCGCTGGCGACGCTGGTGGAAGACATCGAGGGGCTGCGGCGGCAGTTGGGCGTCGAGCGGATGGTGGTGGCCGGGCACAGCTTCGGCGGCACGCTGGCGGTGGAGTATGCGCAGACGCATCCGGAGCGCGTGGCGCGGCTGATCCTGATCGACGCCGCGGTGGACCTGCCCGGCGCGATGGAGAGCTGGATGCAGACGCTGGCCACCCGGTTCCCGAAAGCCTACGCAGCGGCCGAGCATGCCGATGCCGGCAAGGCGCTGCGTGCCGTTCCACCCGGCGATGCCTGCGCACTGGCCCGTGCGCGCATGGCTTTCGTCGGCGCCGCCACGGCCACGCTGCCGGACGGGCACGCGTTCCACGATCGCCAGCAGTTCCACGTGATGGCCGCCAAGGAGGAGCAGGAACGCCTGGACAAGCAAAGCGGCCTGCGCAACACCGGCGAGATCGGCGCGGCGCTGATGGCGCCGGAATCGGGTTTCATCTGCTACTCGGTGGCCCATCCGGAGCGCCTGCGCATGCCGACGCTGGTGCTGGTCGGCGCCCATGACGGGGCCGTGGGTGTTGCCCCGCAACGCGCGCTGGCCGGGCGCCTGCCGCACGCCAGGCTGGTGGTGCTCCCCGGCAGTGCGCATTTCCCCTACCAGGAGGAACCGGCGGCGTTCCTGGAGGCGGTGGACGGGTTCCTGCACGGCGACTGAGGACCGTGCATGCGCGGGGCCGCGAGGCGAAGCGTTGCACGCACGTCGGGAACCGCCAGGAGCTCGAACGGGATTCCGCGCGTGGGCACGGCGGCCGTGCGCTCAGCGATCCCTTTTCTTGCCGGTCGAGGGCGGCCGCGGCGGCGGCGTTCCGGGATGGTCGGTTTCCCGCACCGAGAAGGACGCCTTGCGGTAGTTCGCCGGATCCTCCGTCCTCGGCGGCTGCCGATCGCCGCCGTAGATGTTGTGCAGTTCGGCGACGGAAACGGGTCGTTGCTTGTGCGGCATGGAGCGCTCCCCGGAGCGAGGGTTGGGGGCCGCGACCGCGACGGCCATCAGCCATTCGGCGCGCGACCTCGTAAAAGCGTCGTTCCCGACAATGCGCCTGAGTCCGTTAGAAGAGGGTAATCCGGCCGCGCCGCTTGATGTGTGGGGGCCGCACTGGCCACTTTCCGGGGGCAAATGGGAGATGCAGCGACGTGCCCGGCTCCGCCACCGGCGCGCAGGAAGCCACACCGACCCAACCGGCCGCTGAGCAGCCTTGCGCGCAGGCCCGGCACGCGTCAGCCCCGTGACTTCCCTTTCCTGCGGGCGGATCAGGCCAACTGCGCCAACCCGCAGCGCAGACATCGCACACAACGGTGGCGGTCGAGAAGGTCCGTCGTCGGCAGATCACGACTTGGTGCGTTCGCGCTAACGCGTGCCCTCCTAGCCTGTCGGTGCGGATACGGAGCCGCCGGATTCCCGTTCCGCCATGGCCACGACCATCCGGTTCGACACAGGAGGGCCCATGCGTCCCGATCAGCAGAAACTCCACGCACAACACAAGGAAGGCCTGAAGAACGACGCCAAGGACATCGAGAACCGGCGCCAGCCCCAGGCCGCCTCCAAGCAAGGCTTCCACGAGGAAGCCAGCGGGCAGGGGATCGTGCGCCGGCACGACGGCGACCACGACAACAAGCTCGGATAAGCGCCCCCAGGGTGGGCTTCAGCCGACCGCTGCGAAAGGCGGTGGCTGAAGCGCACTCTACGAAAGGCCGAGGCATGGCGCTCAATCGCGATCGGGGGCGCCGAGGGGGAAATAGCCGCGATAGGGGCGAGCCTCGTCGACCGCGCGTGCAAACGAGGGCCGCGCGAGCAGGCGGGTGCGGTAGGCGTGCAAGTGGGTGAACGACGGATCGATCGAATGGGTCCAGTCGGCATAGAACAGGAACGGCGCGGCGGCGCAGTCGGCAAGGCTGAACGCGCCCGCGATCCACTCGCGTCCGGCCATGCGCCGGTCCAGCCACGCGTACGCGGTTTCCAGCATGGCCCTCGCTTCGCCCACGCCATGCTCGTCCTTGCGGCCTTCCGGGCGCAGCTTGTCGAACACCACCTTCTGCTGCGGCGTCGATACGTAGTTGTCGAACACGCGGTCGAGCATGCGCACTTCCAGCGCCGCCCTGGCTTCCGCCGGAATCAGCCGTGCCGGGCCGGGGTGGTGCAGGTCCAGGTATTCGACGATGCAGCTTGCCTCCAGGATCGTGCGGCCCCGGTCGACCAGCACCGGGAAGCGTCGCATCGGCCACAGCGCGGCCAGCTCCTCGTTGGCCTGCGGTTGTTCCAGGGAGCGGTACTCGAAGGCGGTGCCGTTCTCGTAGAGGGCGACCAGCACCTTCTGCGAGTAGGAGGAAAACGGATGGGCGTAAAGGCGGGGCAGGGTCGGTGCCATGGCGTGCTCCAGTGGACTGCATGCACGACGAGCGGTCGCCGGAAAAATCGACACGGCGCTCCTCGCGCATCCCGCTGGCAGGCCGGTCGCCACGGGACTACCATGCCCCGTGGAGGGCAACGAACCCCCGGAGGTCCTCATGAAAGCGTTCTGCGCGATCCTGCTGCTGGGCACGCTGGCCGCCGGCCAGGGTGCGCTGGCGACGTCGATGTCCCTCAACCAGTTCACGCCAAAGGTCCTGCCCGTGCTGGTGCAAGTGGACAGCCACGGCAAGGTCACCGACGTATCGTCCTCGGTCGAGCTGTCGCCGCGCTATGACCGACTGCTTCGCCAGACCCTTGACCAGATGATCACCCGGCCGGCGAACGACCACGGGCGCCCGGTGGCGAGCCAGTTCGTGATCAACCTGGGGCTCGAAACCACCCCGAGGCCGGACGGCAACTACGACGCGAAGTTCGTCTACGTGTCGACCTCGCCGGTGCCGCCCGGCGCCTGGTACTGGGTGCACGTCGACGGCCACCGGCTGGCGCTGCGCAGCCGCAGTGCCGATACGCGGCAGCGGTTCTTCCGGCGCCCGCCGAACTATTACTGGCCCGCTCCGCCGCAGCGCTACACCCCGCCGGTACGGAACACCGCCAACCCGCCGCCGAGCCGCCCGCCGTCGCCCCGGCCTGGGCACTGACGAGCTACAAAAAATCCCGGTCCGCGAGGACCGGGATTGCCAGGTTGGGCAGGTTGAAGGTCAGCCGTTCGTCAGGGTGACCACCGAATCGGCCTGCAACTGGCGGTGACCCCAGAACGCGCTGTCCATGTCGCCGGCGACGCTGACGTAGTCGCCCTTGTCGATCTGCTGGAAGCCCTTGTCGTCCAGCGGATTGTCCTTGAGCTGGCTGGTATCGACGGTGATCTTGCGCGGGCCGTAGTCGACCGTGAAGTCGCGGCCGTTCACCGAGGTCACGGTGCCGCGCACGAAGGTCTCGCCAACTACCACGGGATGCACCCACAGCGCGTAGTTGGCCGGGCCCTCCTCGTCCGAGGCGTTGGCGTAGAAGTAGGTGCCCAGGTCCTGGTCATAGACGCTGCTGGCCTCGATCTTGTCGCGCTCGAACAGGTCGTCGTCGACGCGGCCGTAGACAGTGACCTTGTCGCCCTCGAGTGACTGGTAGTTCTGGCCGTACCAGGTCCAGCCGTCCATCTCGACCGGGATCTTGCCCTTGCCGTAGTCGAGCGTGAAGAAGCGGTTCTGCGCGTCGGTGATGGTGCCGCTCAGGCTGAGCCAGGTGCCGTTAGGCTTCTGCGCCGGCGACATCTGCATGCTGCGGGCATAGTTGTTGCCCTGCTGGCTGCCGTCCTGCAGCGGCGCGGCGGTGGCGGCGCCGGTCATCAGCAGGGCCAGTCCGATGGATGCGGCAATGCGCTTCTGTACGGTCATGTTCTCCTCCTCTTTCGGTTTCAGGACGAAAGGCCGGTGGGCCTCTCCAGACGGTGGCTCCATCGCCGAGCGATTCAACGCCGGCGGCGCCCGCCTGCTTAAGGCGAAGTTCGGCGAGGCGAAGATTGCGTCATGGCGCCGGCGCGCCTGTCACGGCCATGGCGGCGCAGCGCGGGCGGGGATGTCGATTCCGCGGCTGCCCGTACGTCGTACACGGGAGCGGCGGCATGCTGTGCGGCCGCGATCCCCACATCCACGCGAGGAGAACCCGATGCGCTTCCTTTCCATCCGGTTGCAGGAAACCGGCCGGATCCCCAGCGAGCAATTGATGGCCGACATGGGCCGGCTGATCGAAGAGATGACCCGCGAGGGCACGCTGGTCGATACCGCCGGCCTGCGCCCGAGCGCCGAGGGCGTGCGGGTGCGCCTGCGCGGCGGCCAGATCTCCACCACCGATGGCCCGTTCACCGAGAGCAAGGAAGTGATCGGCGGTTACGCCGTTCTCGAGGCGGGCTCGATGGAGCACGCGCTGGAGCTGACTCGACGCTTCCTGGCCGTACACGGCGACTCGTGGGACCTCGAGTGCGAGGTGCGTCAGATGGAAGGTCCGGACAGCGAGCACTGCGGTGCCGCGAAGGCGATGGCGGCCGGCGCCGCCTAGCGACTGCCACGGGGCGGGCGCTTGCCCTACATTGGCGTAGCCCGCCCCCCACGGATGCCTCGCCATGCCCGAGCAGCCACGCCTTGTCGGCCGCAGCAGTTCCCACTACACCCGGCTCGCACGGCTGTTCGCCGAGGAGCTGGGCATCGCTTATGCGTTCGAGCCGGTGCATGACCTGGCCTCGCGCGACCCCGCCGACTACGCCGGCAACCCGGCGCTCAAGCTGCCCGTGCTGGTGTTGCCGGAAGGGCCGGTGTTCGGCACCGAGAACATCTGCCGCACACTGGCCGCGCTGGCGGGCGAACCGTTTCGCGTGCTGTGGACCGAGCAACTGCCCGATCTGCGCGCACGCAATGCGCAGGAGCTGGTCTGGCACGGCATGGGCGCGCAGGTGCAGATGGTCTTCGGCATGCAGGTGGCGGGCCTGCCGGCGCAAAACGTGTACTTCGCCAAGGCCGCCGACGGCTTCCGCCATGCGCTGGCCTGGCTGGATGCGAACCTGGAATCGGTGCTGAAAGGGCTGCCGCCACGCGACCTGAGCCTGCTCGAAACGTCGCTGTTCTGCCTGCTCGAACACCTGGGTTTTCGCGACACGCTGACGCTCGCGCCCTACCACCACCTCGCCGCGTTCGCCGCAGCCTGGCGCGAACGGCCCGCGTCGCAGCGCACCGCCTACGCCTTCGACGTGGCGATGCCCGGCTGAGGCATGTCTGCCGACACGATGGTGCCGGCAGGGCGACGACATACCGTGTCACCGCGGATCGCGCATGCGCGCCGGGTTACCGACGACGGTGGCGCCTTCGGGCACGTCGCGGGTGACCACGCTGCCGGCGCCGATCAGGGCGTCGTCGCCCACGTTCACGCCGGGGAGGATGAGTGCGCCGGCGCCGATCCACACGTTGCTGCCGATCCGCACCGGCCGGCCGAATTCCAGCCCGGTGGCGCGCCTGGCGGGGTCGCGCGGGTGGTCGGCGGCGAGGATCTGTACGCCTGGTCCGATCTGGGTGCGCTCGCCGATGCGCACCTCCACCACGTCGAGGATCACGCAATTGAAATTGAGGAAGGCGCCGGCGCCAAGATGGATGTTGAAGCCGTAGTCGCAATGGAAGGGCGGGCGGATGATGGCGCCCTCGCCGACCGAGCCCAGGTGCTCCTGCAACAGCCCGTGCCAGTGTTCCGCGCTTTCGGCGAGGGCGGCGTTGTAGCGGGCCAGCCAACGGTGGTTGGCGGCGAGGTGGGCCTGCAGTTCCGGCGCGCTGGCGTCGTAGAGATCGCCGGCCAGCATCTTGGCCTTTTCGCTGCGCACGCCGGCGCTAATCCTTGAGCGCCCCTTCCTTGGGATCGGTCGCGGCATAAACCGAATCGGGGTACTCGGCAGCATGCGGGTTCTTCAGGGCCTGGCGCACGGCTTGCGGCAGGCGGTCGATATCCAGGATCACCTTGCCCTCGTGCACGTCCCGGATGGCCTCGGCCGGCAACGTGAAGTCACCGCCGTTTTCGATATTGACGACCAGCTCCCGGCTGTCCGCGTGCACCTCGCGCACGGCGCCGACGCCCAGTTCGCCGTCGGCGACGAACACCATGAAGCCCGGTTCGATCGGTTCTTGCATGAGGCTGACCTCGCTGGGAAGACCGCCCGAGTGTGGCGTCCCCGCCGTGCGGGCGGGGTGATGGTCAGGGCGTCACGTCGCGCACCTGCAAGGCCGCCAGCGCACGCGTGTCGGGCACGTGGATGCCGTTGGGGTCGCCGCGCACGAAGTGGGTCGCGTGCGGCACCGGGTCGGCGAAGGCCGAGCCGAGCCGGCGGGCGAGCTCGCCGCGGAAGGCGTGCATCGCGGGCAGGTCCAGGTATTCGATGATCGACCAGCAGTCGAGCGTGCCGGTATCGGTGCGCTTGGCCTTGTGCAGCAGCGCATAGCGGCCGCTGCGGCGCGGCATCCATGGCTGCGACTCGTACAGCGTGCGCAGCGCCGCTTCCCCCAGGCCCGCGGCCGCGGCACGCGCCATGTCCCGGCTCAGCACGGTGACGTGGAACTCGGACTTGCGCCGGAGCCGCACGCCATCGAACTCGCACACGTCGCCGAAGGGCGCGGCCATGCATCCGGCCGGAAGCGGCAGCAGGAACGCGCGTCCCGGCGAGAAGCCGGGCCAGGGGAGGGCCGGGAGGCGGGACTCGTCCATGCGGCGCATGTTCCCGTGGCGGGCGTCCAGGATCGGCGAAGCGGGCAGGCTTAGGCTACCGGCATCCTGTACGCTCAGCGCATTTCACCCGCCTGCCAGGAACCATGGACCCGAACACCCTCGCGCACGTCGGCCCCGCGCACATCGGCATCATCGGACTGGGTTACGTCGGCCTGCCGCTTGCAGTGGAGTTCGGACGCCATTTCGACACGCTGGGCTACGACATCGACGCGGCGCGTGTGGCCGAACTTCGCGGCGGCAACGACCACACGCTGGAGACCACCGCCGAGCAGTTGCGCGAGGCCACGCGGTTGTCGTTCACCGATCGCGCGGAAGACCTGGCGCGCTGCAATGTCTACATCGTCACCGTGCCCACCCCGATCGACGAGGCGCAGCGGCCGGACCTCAAGCCGCTGGAGTCGGCTTGCCGCATGCTGGGTCCGCGCCTGAAGCGCGGCGACCTGGTGGTATTCGAGTCGACCGTGTACCCGGGCACCACCGAGGAGGTCTGCGTGCCGTTGCTGGCGGAGGGCTCGGGGTTGACCTTCAATACCGATTTCTTCTGCGGGTACAGCCCGGAACGGATCAATCCGGGCGACCACGCGCGGCGGGTTACCGATATCGTCAAGCTCACTTCCGGCTCCACGCCGGAGGCGGCCGAGCGGGTCGACGCCCTGTATCGCACCATCATCCGCGCGGGCACCCACAAGACGTCGTCCATTCGCGTGGCCGAGTCGGCCAAGGTGATCGAGAACGTGCAGCGCGACGTCAACATCGCGCTGGTCAACGAGCTGGCGCTGATCTTCCATCGCCTGGGCATCGACACCGAGGAAGTGCTCGCCGCGGCCGGCACCAAGTGGAACTTCCTGCCGTTCCGCCCCGGCCTGGTCGGCGGCCATTGCATCGGCGTGGACCCGTACTACCTGACCCACAAGGCCGAGGTGACCGGCTACCACCCGGAGCTGATCCTGGCCGCGCGGCGGATCAACAGCCGCATGGGGAGCTACGTGGCCGACCGGGTGATCCGGCTGATGAGCGAGCGGCGCCTGCACATCGTCGACGCGCGCGTGCTGGTGCTGGGCTTCGCCTTCAAGGAAAACTGCCCGGACCTGCGCAACACGCGCGTGATCGATATCGTGCGCGAGCTGGAATCCTCGGCTGCCAAGGTCGACGTGTACGACCCCTGGGTCGACGCGGCCGAGGCCGAGCGTGCCTACCGCGTGCGGCTGGTGGAGCAGCCAGGCGAGGGTTACGACGCGATCATCGTGGCGGTGGCGCACCGGCAGTTCCAGGCGATGGGCGCCGAGCGGATCCGCGCGCTGGGCAAGCCCGGTGCGGTGATCTACGACGTGAAGTCGGTGCTGCCGCAAGAGGCGGTCGACGGGCGGTTGTAGGCGCGCACCTGTGCGCGACCGCCATCGTCCACGGCGCGTCGGCCATGGCGGGCGGGCAAAGGTGCGCCCCGACAGGGAATCTGCGGCGTCCGGTTGATTTTGCCCTGGCTAATCCGTACCATTTTGGTCTGGATTTGACGAGGCTCTCCCCATGCTTCGCGTCAGCCGCCTGACCGACTACGCCGCGGTGGTGATGACCTGCATCGCCGCCCACCCGCACGACGTGCTCAGCACCGCGCAGATCGCCGACGAGACGCGGCTGGAACTGCCCACCGTGAGCAAGCTGCTGAAGTCGCTGGGCCACGCCGGCCTGGTCGAATCGTTCCGCGGCGTCAATGGCGGTTACCGCCTGTCGCGCCCGGCGCGCGAGATCAGCCTGGCGCAGATCGTCGAGGCGATGGAAGGGCCGATCGGCATGACCGAATGCAGCGTCGAAGGGCAGTGCGATCGCGAATCGCAATGCGGCGTGCGCGGCAGCTGGCGGCGCATCAGCAGCGTGCTGGACAACGCGCTGCGCGCGGTCAGCCTGGCCGACATGCTGCAACCGCCGCGCCCGGCGGTCGCCACCGTGGCGCTGAGCGAACTGAAAGGCAGGACCCACGCGTGACTGCAGAATCTATCGAAAACCGGACCGACAACACCGTGCTGCGCGACAACGCCGAGGTCGCCGAAGCCCTGGGCCGCAACTACGCGGCCGGCTTCGTCACCGAGATCGAGAGTGAAAGCCTGCCGCCGGGGCTCGACGAAGACATCATCCGCCAGCTCTCCGCGATCAAGCGCGAGCCGGAGTGGATGACGGAGTGGCGCCTGGCCGCCTTCCGCCACTGGCAGACGATGCCGACGCCCGACTGGGCCAAGCTGAAGATCGACCCGATCGACTACCAGGCGATCAGCTACTACTCCGCGCCCAAGGCCGGCCCCAAGTCGCTGGACGAGGTCGACCCGGCGCTGCTGGAAACCTACGAGAAGCTGGGTGTACCGCTGCACGAGCGCGCCGCGCTGGCCGGCGTGGCGGTCGATGCGGTGTTCGACTCGGTCTCGGTCGGCACCACCTTCCGCAAGAAGCTCGCCGAGGCCGGCGTGATCTTCTGCTCGATGAGCGAGGCGATCCGCGAGCATCCGGAGCTGGTGCAGAAGTACCTGGGCAGCGTGGTGCCGCAGGGCGACAACTATTTCGCCGCACTCAACTCGGCAGTGTTCTCCGACGGCAGCTTCGTGTTCGTGCCCGCGGGCGTGCGCTGCCCGATGGAGCTGTCCACCTACTTCCGCATCAACGCGCAGAACACCGGCCAGTTCGAGCGCACGCTGATCGTCTGCGAGGACCGCGCGCAGGTGTCCTACCTGGAAGGCTGCACTGCGCCGCGCCGCGACGAGAACCAGTTGCACGCGGCGGTGGTGGAGCTGGTCGCGCTCGAGGGGGCGAACATCAAGTATTCCACCGTGCAGAACTGGTACCCCGGCGACGAGAACGGCGTCGGCGGCATCTACAACTTCGTGACCAAGCGCGGCGACTGCCGCGGCGCGGACAGCAAGATCAGCTGGACGCAGGTCGAGACCGGCTCGGCGGTGACCTGGAAGTACCCGTCCGTGGTGCTGCGCGGCGACCGCTCGGTCGGCGAGTTCTATTCGGTAGCGCTGACGCACCACTTCCAGCAGGCCGACACCGGCACCAAGATGATCCACATCGGCAAGGACACCAAGTCCAAGATCGTCTCCAAGGGCATCTCGGCCGGGCGCAGCTCCAACAGCTACCGCGGCCTGGTGAAGGTGGAGAAGGGCGCCGAGCGCGCGCGCAACTACACCCAGTGCGACTCGCTGCTGATCGGCAAGAAGTGCGGCGCGCACACCTTCCCGTACATGGAAGTGAAAAATCCCACCGCGATCGTCGAGCACGAGGCGACCACCTCGAAGATCTCCGACGACCAGCTTTTCTACTGCCGCTCGCGCGGCATCGGCGAGGAAGATGCCGTTTCGATGATCGTCGACGGCTTCTGCAAGCAGGTCTTCCGCGAGCTGCCGATGGAGTTCGCGGTCGAGGCCAAGAAGCTGCTGGAAGTCTCGCTGGAAGGTGCCGTCGGATGACCACGGCCGCCACCCGCACGCACCCCGGCGTTACCGACCTCAAGACCCTGCTGGCCGGGCTCAACCCGCGCCTGCACCCGATGCCGCGACGCTTCCTGTTCGTCTCGCACGACAAGGCCGCCGCGCGCATGGCCGACGCGCTGATGATGTTCCGCGAGGACGAGGGCGTCACGCTGATCGTCGACCACGACCTGGAAGGCACCGAAGTCGTCGCCGACCGGTTGCTGTGGGCGCAGATCACCCTCGGCGTGGAATCGAGCCTCGACGCGGTCGGCATGATGGCCGCCGTCTCCGCCGCGCTGGCCGCGCGCGGCATTTCCTGCAACCCGGTTTCCGCGTTCCTGCACGACCACGTGTTCGTGCCCTGGGACCGCCGCGAGGACGCGCTCGACGCGCTCGCGCACCTCTCCGCCTGATGGACTCGACCATGTTGAAGATCGACAACCTGCACGCCCGCGTCGAGGGCAAGGACATCCTCAAGGGCCTTTCGCTCGAGGTGAGGCCGGGCGAGGTGCACGCCATCATGGGGCCCAACGGCGCCGGCAAGTCGACCCTGGGCAACGTGCTGTCCGGGCGCGAAGGCTACGAGGTGACCGAAGGCTCGGTGCTGTTCGAGGGCCGCAACCTGCTGGAGCTCGAACCCGAGGAGCGCGCCGCCGCCGGCGTGTTCCTGGCCTTCCAGTACCCGGTCGAGATCCCGGGCGTGAACAACACCTACTTCCTGCGCGCGGCCTTCAACGCGCAGCGCAAGGCGCGTGGCGAGGCCGAGCTGGACTCGATGCAGTTCCTCAAGCTGGTGCGCGAGAAGCTCAAGATCATGCAGCTCTCGCCGGACCTGCTGAACCGCGCGGTCAATGAAGGCTTCTCCGGCGGCGAGAAGAAGCGCAACGAAATCTTCCAGATGGCGCTGCTGGAACCGAAGCTGGCGATCCTCGACGAGACCGATTCGGGCCTGGACATCGATGCGCTCAAGCAGGTATCGGAAGGCGTCAATGCGCTGCGCTCGCCGGAGCGCTCGTTCATCGTGGTGACTCACTACCAGCGCCTGCTCGACTACATCGTGCCGGACTTCGTGCACGTGCTGGCCGGCGGGCGCATCGTCGAGAGCGGCGATCGGAGCCTCGCTCTCAAACTGGAAGAACACGGCTACGCCTGGGTCGCCGAGCACGGCGAACCGGCCGGGGCGTCCGCATGAACCAGCCGGCCCGTACGCCGTTCGTCGCCGCGCTGGCCGACGCGCCGCTGCCGGCCAGCGGTGTCGCCTGGCTGGACCAGGCGCGGAGCGAGAACCTGGAGGCCTTCGTCGATGCGGGCCTGCCCGACACGCGCGTGGAGGCGTGGAAGTACACCGCGCTGCGCGCACTCGCGCAGCGCAGCTTTGCTGCTGGCGATGCGCAAGCGGCCAGCCGCTCGGTCGATCCGGCCGTGCTGGCGCTGCCCGGCGTCGACGCCCCTGCGCTGGTGTTCGTCAACGGCGCGTTTCGCGCCGATCTTTCCACGCTCGACGCGTTGCCGGGCGGGGTGAGCCTGCAGCCGCTCTCGCGTGCACTCGCGGAGGATCCGGAACCGCTGCGCTTCGCCATGTCGCGCCATTACCGCGAGCCCGGCGATGCGTTCGCGCGCCTCAATGGCGCCTTTGCTGCCGATGGTGCGGTGCTGCGTGTGGCGGCCGGGGCCAGGATTGCTGCGCCGCTGCGCGTTCTCTTCATCGGGGCTGCTGCCGACCGCGACGTGTCCTGGCACGTGCGCAACCTCGTCGAGCTGGGCGAGGGCGCCGAACTCACCCTGGTCGAACAGCATCTCGGTGTCGGCGAGCAGGCACACCTGGGCACCCAGCTTGCCGAGTTCACCCTGCGCGCCGATGCGACCCTGCACCACGCGGTACTGCAGCAGGCGGGCAACGGCAGTCTGGTGCGCCGCAGCCACTACCGGCTGGACGCGCGCGCGCAGGCGCACCTGCACGTGCTGGAGCTCGGCGGCGCACTGGCGCGGCACGACCTGTGGGTGGAACTGGTCGGCGATGCGGCGGCCTTCCATTCGCATGGCGCGTTCCTGCCCGACGGCCGGCAGCACATGGATACCCAGCTGGCGATCCACCATCGGGCGCGCGACACCGTCTCCTCCTCGACCTGGCGCGGCGTGGCCAGCGGGCGCGGGCGCGGTGTGTTCCGCGGCGCGATCCTGGTGGCGGCCGGCGCCGACGGCGCGGATGCCTCGCTCGGCAACAAGAACCTGCTGCTCTCGCCACAGGCGGAGATCGACACCAAGCCCGAGCTGGAGATCTATGCCGATGAGGTGAAGGCCGCGCACGGCGCCACCGTCGGCCAGCTCGATGAGCGTGCGCTGTTCTACCTGCGCTCGCGCGGCATCCCCGGCGCGCAGGCGCGCACGCTGCTGACCACGGCGTTCGCCCGCGCGCCGTTCGAGTCGCTGCCGAACGAGGCACTGCGCCAGCACGTCGACGACTTGCTGTTGGGTCGGCTGCCCGCCTGACTGGGTGCCGCCCCCACGAAGCGAGGAGCCGGCTCCGCGGCGGAACAGACAGGCAAGCCCAACTTTCCTTCACACCCGGCAGGCTAAAACCTCGTGATCCCTTCTTCACAAAGCGAGACACCGATGTCCGCCACCGCCGCCCACGCGCACCCGGCGCCTGCCCTCGACATCGAGCGCATCCGCGCCGACTTTCCGCTGCTCGCGCGCAGCGTGCACGGCAAGCCGCTGGTCTATCTGGACAACGCCAACACCAGCCAGAAGCCGGCGGCGGTGATCGAGGCGGTGGACGCGCACTACCGCCTGCACAACGCCAACGTCTCGCGCGCCGTGCATCAACTCGGCGAGGAAGCGACGCTGGCCTACGAAGGCGCACGAGACAAACTGGCCCGCTTCATCAACGCACCCTCGCGCAACGAGCTGGTGCTGACCTCCGGCACCACCCAGGCGATCAACCTGGTCGCCTACAGCTACGCGCTGCCGCAGCTCAAGCCCGGCGACGCCATCCTCACCACGCTGATGGAGCACCACGCCGACATCGTGCCGTGGCAGCTGGTGGCCGGGCGCAGCGGCGCCACGGTCAAGTTCGCGCCGATCGACGCACGCGGCGAGCTGGACGTGGAGCGCTACGTCGAGATGCTCACGCCCGAGGTGAAACTCGCCTGCCTGGCGCACGTGTCCAACGTGCTGGGCACCGTGAACCCGGTGCGCGAGATCGCCCGCGAGTGCGCGCGCCGCGGCATCCCGCTGCTGGTCGACGGCTCGCAGGCGGTACCGCATCGGCCGGTCGACGTCCAGGCGCTGGGCTGCGATTTCTACGCCTTCACCGGGCACAAGATGCTCGGTCCCACCGGCACCGGGGCGCTGTGGGCGAAGCGTGTGCACCTGGACGCGATGCCGCCGTTCTTCGGCGGTGGCGACATGATCCGGCAGGTGCGGGTGGACGGCACCACCTTCGCCGATCCGCCGCACAAGTTCGAGGCCGGCACGCCCAACATCGCCGGCTTCGTCGGCCTGGGTGCGGCGGTGGACTACTACCATTCGCTGGACCTGGAGGCGATCCACGCCTGGGAGCAGCAGTTGCTCGCTTACGCCACCGAACGCCTGCACGACGTGCCGGGGCTCAGGCTGTTCGGCGAGGCGGCGGAGAAGGAACCGGTGATCTCCTTCCTCATCGAAGGCACGCAGTCGACCGACCTGGCCACGCTGCTGGACCTGGAGGGCGTGGCCGTGCGCTCGGGGCATCACTGCGCACACCCGCTGATGCAGCACTACGGCGTGCCCGCCACGCTGCGCGCGTCGATGGCCTTCTACAACACGATGGACGAGATCGACGTATTCGTGGCCGCGCTGCAGAAGGTGCGCAAGCTGCTGATGTAAGGGCCGGGCGCCCTACGGTTTTGCGGGGGCCACGCGCCAGACCGTGTTGCCCACATCATCGGCGACCAGCAGGGCGCCATCCTTCGCCACCGCGACGCCGACGGGACGTCCCTGCGAGTGGCCGCTCTTGTCGACGAAGCCGGTCAGCACGTCCTGCGGTCGGCCTGCGGGATGGCCATCGACGAACGGCACGAAGATCACCCGATAGCCGCTCAGCGGCTTGCGGTTCCACGAGCCGTGCTGGCCGACGAACGCGCCGTTGCGGAATTGCGGCATGAGGTCCGCGTCGTAGAACGCCAGTCCGAGCGACGCGGTATGCGCGCCGAGCGCGTAATCGGGCACCACCGCACGCGCGACCCGTGCCGGGTCCTGCGGCTTCACGCGCGTGTCCACGTGCCCGCCGTAGTAGCTGTAAGGCCAGCCGTAGAAGGCGCCTTCGCGCACCGCGGTCATGTAGTCGGGCACCAGATCGCTGCCCAGCTCATCGCGTTCGTTGACCGCCACCCACAATGCGCCGCTCTGAGGCTGCCAGGCCATGCCGACCGGGTTGCGCAGGCCGGTGGCGTACACCCGCATCGCGCCGGTCGCCGGATCGATCGCCAGGATGCGCGCGCGGTCCCGTTCGACTGCCAGGCCGTTCTCGCCGACGTTGCTGTTGGAGCCGACGCTGACGTACAGCCGCTTGCCGTCGGGGCTGGCGACCACGTTCTTGGTCCAGTGGTGGTTGATCGGGCCGGCGGGCAAGTCTGCAACCCTGGTGCCTGCCGCGTCGATGCGCATGGCGCCTTCGCGGTAGGGGAAGCGCAGCAGCGCGTCGGTATCGGCCACGTACAACGTGTTGCCAACCAGCGCCATGCCGAACGGCGAGTGCAGATGATCGAGCAGCACGCTGCGGGTCTCGGCGACGCCGTCCCCATCGGTATCGCGCAGCAGGGTGATGCGATCGGCGCTGGGCACGCCGGCGCCGGCGCGCTGCTGCACCCGGCGCATGATCCAGCCCTTGAGTCCGTCGGCGTCCTCCGGGCGCGGCGGCGCGTTGGTCTCGGCGACCAGCACGTCGCCGTCGGGAAGTACATGGAGCCAGCGCGGGTGATCGAGATCGCGCGCGAACGCCTGCACTTCCAGTCCGGGCGCCGCCATGGGATGGCCGCCCGTGGGCCAGCCCCGGGCCGGGGCGATGTTCACCGTGGGAATGAGCGATGGGTTGGGTGGCGGCAGTGCGGGTTCCGGACCGACGCCCGCCGCCACCGGCAGGCGCGCGCGTACGCCGCAGGCGGTCAGCGCCAACAGGCAGGGAAGCAGCCACAGCGGGCGGCGGGTGAGCGGCACCGGAAACGCCTCCATGAGGAGGACCAGTGGACCGGTTGCGGCAGCAAGCTCGCGTGAACCGCCGGCCTTGTCCCAGGTCACCGCCTGCGGCATGCCCGTCGCTATCATTCACGTATGACTACGCCCCCTGCACCCGCTTTCCGCACGGCCACCGCGGCCGACATTCCCGCCATCGTCGGCTTGGTCGAATCGGCTTACCGGGGTGATTCGGGCCGCCGCGGCTGGACCACCGAATCGGACCTGCTCGACGGCCAGCGCACCGACGCGGCCGATGTGGCCGATGCCATGGCCCGCCCCGACAGCCGCATCCTGCTGCTGGAGCGCGACGGCCGACTGCTGGCCAGCTGTCACCTCGAACGCAAGGGCGAGGCGGCGTACTTCGGCATGTTCGCGGTCGACCCGGCGCTGCAGGCCGGTGGCCTGGGCAAGCAGCTGCTGGGCGAGGCCGAGCGCGTCGCCCGGGACGAATGGGGTTGTCGGCTGATGGAGATGACCGTGATCGTGCAGCGCGAGGAGTTGATTGCCTGGTACGAACGCCGCGGTTACCGCCGCACCGGCGACTACAAGCCGTTTCCCTATGGCCAGGAACGTTTTGGTATTCCACGCCGGGACGACCTGCGCTTCGAAGTGCTGACGAAGGCATTGGCCGGGGTCGCAGCATGAGCCTGGCGGCGCAAGGCTGGGTGCGGGTGTGCGCGCAGGGCGACCTGCTGCCTGGCGAGTTCACCGTGGTGTTCGACGGCGACACGCCGATCGCCGTCTACAACATCGACGGGCAGCTTTACGCGATCGAGGACGTCTGTACCCACGACGGCGGTGACCTTGCCGGCGGTGAGGTGTTCGGCTTCGAGGTCGAATGTCCCCGCCACGGCGCGCGCTTCGACGTGCGCACCGGTGCGGTCACCCGCCCGCCGGCCTATGAGCCGATCGCCAGCTTTCCGGTACGCCAGGACGAAGGCGCAGTCTGGACGCGCGACGACCGCTGAGCGCACGCGCGCCGCGGCCATGGGGTGGCCGCTCGGTTCTTGGACCCTCGCCCCCTCCGGGGAGAGGGCAGGGTGGGGGGGCGGGGCTCGCCCGACAGGTGATCGTGCGAGACACAGGAGCTGCTTCGTGACGGTAGTGGGCTCCTCCGCAAGCGCGCCCCCTCACCCCAACCCTCTCCCGGGAGGGGAGAGGGTTGGGGTGAGGGGGCGGCCAGAGTCCGGTACCGCTCCACTCTCGAACCTTCTCACCGCCAGGGAGAACCGGGTTCCCCGTCGTGGCCGGTTTTGTGCTCTTTCCTGACTTCCTCCTGGATCGGAAGAAGGCCCGGCGCCCATGACCTTTGGCCTATGTGCCCCTGTCAGCGGATGCCGCACGCTGCGCGCCTGCGGTGGCGCTTTCGGGGATGGCCGCCAGCGTCTTGGATCGCGGTGGGCGAAGGCCCGCCAGACAGGGGGATCGTCAGATGAAACCGACCGTAACCGGATGGCTGGGCGCGCTCGCGTTGTGCAGCGCCACCGCCATGCCGGCGCTCTTGCATGCCCAGGCCCAGCCCGCGGCGCCCGCACCGGCGACGAGCGTGGCCGCACCGGCGCCCGTACTCGCACCGATTCCCTTGGCGCCGGCCAACGCCTCGGCGCCGCACGTGCCCAGCGCGCCGGATGCCTGGGGTGGTCCGCGCACCGGCAACGAGCCGACGCTGTCCGACCGCGTGGTCGACTACCGCATCGATGCCGCGCTGGACGCGGCCAGGCACGCGGTGAGCGGCAAGGAACAGCTGACCTGGCGCAACCGCAGTGACCGCGAAGTCCGCAGCATCTACGTGCACCTATACCTCAATGCCTTCCAGAACGAGGGCAGCACCTTCTTCACCGAACGCGAGATCCTCACCGCGCACAGCGGCTCGCGCGGCGCGGCGAAACTGGAGAAGGGGCAGTGGGGCTGGATCGACCTCAAGCAGGTCACCCAGAACGGTGCCGCGCTCAAGTGGACGTTCGTCCATCCGGATGGCGGTCCGAAGACCGACCAGACCGTGGCACGCATCGACCTCGCCCAGCCGGTGCCCGCTGGCGGCACGCTGACGCTGGACATCGACTTCCTCAGCCAGTTGCCGCGCGTGGTCGAGCGCACCGGCTGGTGGGGCGACTTCAACCTGGTGGCGCAATGGTTCCCGAAGATCGGCGTGCTGGAGCTGCCGGGCGAGCGGGGCGCCACGCAGGTGCGCTGGAACGTGCACGAGTTCCACTTCAACAGCGAGTTCTACGCCGACTTCGGCCGCTTCGACGTCACCATGACCGTGCCCAGCGACTACACCGTGGGCGCGGTGGGCGAGCAGCAGGGCGCGCCGGTCACCGCCAACGGCAAGACCACCTACCACTACGTGCAGGGCGATGTGCACGACTTCGCCTGGGTGGCGGCCAAGGGCTACAAGGTGCTCGATGGCAGCTGGCAGGGCCCGGGCAGCCCGAAGGTCGCCGTGCGCGTGCTCTATCCGCCCGAGTACGCCGCCAGCGCGCAGCCGGTGCTCAAGGCGAGCACCGATTCGCTGACGTATTTCTCTGACACGCTCGGTGCCTATCCCTACCGTACGCTCACCGCGGTGGTGCCGCCGTACAACGCGGGCGAAGCCGGCGGCATGGAGTACCCGACCTTCTTCACTGCCGAAGGCTATGACGAGGTCACGCCCGGCACCGCCACCCAGTACGCGATCGACTTCGTGACCATCCACGAGTTCGGCCACGGTTATTTCTACGGCCTGCTCGCCTCGAACGAATTCGAGGAGCCGATGCTCGACGAGGGCCTCAATGAGTATTGGGACCAGCGCATGCTGCGCGCGCGGGGCCAGGACATCGACATCACCACCGAAGGTCTCAGGCGGCTGGGCTTCGCGCCCTCGATCAGCGGATTCGCGATGGAACGGGCGGCGGCGGGCCTCAAGCAGCCCTATGACCCACTCGGGGAAAACGCCTGGGACCGGCTCTCCAGCGGCAGCTACGGAACCGTCTACTCGCGCACCGCCACGGCGATGCACGACCTGGAAGAGCGGCTGGGCAAGGACGTCACCGAGCGCGCCTTCCGCGAGTACTACAAGCGCTGGCACTTCCGTCATCCCTCGGCCGCCGACCTGCGCGCGACGCTGATCGACGTGTCGGATGATGCGAAGAACGTCAACGAGGTGTTCGACCAGTACGTCTACGGTACCGCGCACATCGACGACCGCGTGGCCAACATCGACAGCGAGGAAGTGTTGCCCCCGGCCGGCAGTACGGTGGCCAACGGCAAGCACACTGACGGTGACAGCGCAGCGCAGGACAAGCGGATCGACAAGCAGCGCGAGGACTGGAAAAAGGCACACCCGAACGCCAAGCCGGGCACCGGGCCCTTCCCCTGGCACAGCACGGTGAGCGTGGTGCGCGAGGGCGCGCCGGTGCCGCAGACCCTGCGCGTCACTTTTGCCGACGGCAGCCACCAGGAGCTGCGCTGGAACGACGACCGGCGCTGGGCGCGCTTCGAGTTCACCGGCCCGGCCAAGGTGGTGTCGGCCGAGCTCGACCCGCAGCGCAAGATCTATCTCGACGCGGACAAGTTGAACGACAGTCGCACGGTCGAACCCGACGGCGCCGCCTCGCGCCGCTGGAGCGCCGATTTCGCTGCCCTCGTGCAGGCCTTCTACTCCCTGCTGGTGTCGCTGTGATGATGACCTCGACCCGACGTACCGATGTGGGCGCCGTGATGCTCGCGCCCGTGGCGGCCCTGCAGTGGCGCCTCCTGTTGTTGTGGCTGGTGCTGTTGCTGCTGCCCACGGCGCTGGCCGCCCTGCCGGTGTGGCGCACGCTGGCCGACCTGCTCGACCGCTCCGTGCATGCGGCCGACTGGGCCCAGCGCTTCGACGGGCTGGCGTTCGGCGACGTGGTGGACAAACTGGGCGACAGCGGGGCCGCACTGCACGGCTCGCTGCTGCTGGCGACCGTGTTCGCGCTGTTGCTCGGCCCGTTCCTGACCGGCATGACGGTGGCGACCGGACGCGCCGGCCGTGCACTGGGCTTCGGCCAGCTGCTGCAGTCCGGCGTGATCGAGTACGGCCGCATGTTCCGCCTGATGCTGTGGTCGCTGCTGCCCTACGCCATCGCCATCGGCCTGGGCGCGATGGCGATCGGTGCCGCGCACAAGTCGGGCGAGCACGCGATGTTGCAGAGCGCCGCCGACCGTTACACGAACACCGCGCTGTGGGTGCTCGCGGTACTGTTCGTGCTGGCCCATGCGACGGTGGAATCGGCCCGCGCCGCGTTCATCGTCGATCCCGGCCTGCGCTCGGCGACCCGTGCGTTGGGCCGCGGCTTCATGCAGCTGCTGCGCCGCCCGCTGGGTACGCTGCTCAGTTACCTGCTGATCGGCGCCATCGGCTCGGCGATCGCGCTGGCCTGCGGCGTGGGTCGCGTGCATACGCCGGCGGTGGGGCTGGGTGGCTTCCTGCTGGCATTGCTGTTCGCCGAACTGGCGGTGCTTGCCGTGGGCTGGATGCGCATCGCACGCCTGTTTGCGCTGGCCGCGGTCGGGCGCTCGCTGGCGCCGCGCCGCGGCGGGTTCACGCCGGCCCTGTAGGAACGCCGGTGGACCGGCGCGGCGGCGTGCGGAGCCGCGTTCCCTTGCCGCGTGGACGGATGCCCGTGCCTATTCGTCCACGTCCGGCAACGGCACAGCGATGTGGCAGGCCAGGCCGCTTTCGCGGTAATCGAGGCTGACCGCGCCGTTGCGCGCCGGGTTGAGGCTGCCCTCGATCAGGCGGGTGCCGAAGCCCTTGCGGGCCGGCGGGCGCACCGGCGGACCGTCATGCTCGATCCAGTCCAGGTGCAGGATGCGCCGGCCGTTGGCCTCGGCCAGGCGCCAGTGGATGCGCACGCCACCACCGCGATCGCCCAGGGCGCCATACTTGATCGCATTGGTGGCCAGCTCGTGCAGCGCGATGGCGAACGACAGCGCGTTCTGCGGCGACAGGCGCACCCGCGGCCCCGCGATGTCGAAGCGCTCGCTGGCGAGGAACCCATGCGAGCGGACCATCTGCTCGACCAGGTCGCCCAGCAGCGCGCTGTGCCAGTGTTCGCGGGTCAGCACGTCATGCGCTTGCGACAGCGAGATCAGGCGCGCGTTGAACACCTCGGCGGCGCTCTCCACCGAGGCGGCGCCGGTGAAGGATTGCACCGCGAGCGACTGCACGATCGCCAGCGTGTTCTTCACCCGGTGGTTGAGCTCGTTGATCATCGTGCGCTGTTGCTGCTCGGCGAGCTTGCGCTCCTGCACGTCGACCATCAGGCCGGGGAAAAACGTGGGCTTGCCGTCCTCGTCGTGCTCGCAGCGGCCGGAGGCCTCGACCCACAGGTAATCGCCGTCCGGCTGGCGGACGCGGTACTGGCAGCGGTAGGGCGTGCCGTGGCGGATGCTCTCGCCGAAGCGCACTTCCACTTCCGCTACATCCTGGGGGTGGATGCGCTCCATGAAGAATTCGATCGGCACGCCGGCGGCGGCCTGCTCCGGATCGATCGAGAAGGTGCGCGCGAAGCGGCGGTCGGCGGTCGCCCGGTTGGCGCGCACGTCCCACAGCCAGGTGCCGATGACCGCGCCGGCATCGAGCGCCCGTTCGACCTGTTCGCGGGCGCGGTGGTAGGCGCGCTCGGCGTTGATCCGCGCGGTGGTTTCCACCACGGTGGCGAGGAAGCCGCGGGGGACGCCTTCGGCATCGCGCAGCGGGATGTAGTCGAGGTCGAGCCAGACGTCCTCGGCGTGGCCGTTGCGGAACAGCACGAGTCGCTGGTCCTTGTACGACAGCGGCTGCCCGGCCAGCGTCACCTCCAGCACGTGCCGGTTGAAGTCGGCCACCTCCGGCCATGCTTCGAGCACGTTGGTGCCGAGCAGGTAGGGGTCGCGTCCGCCGGCGAAGTCGGCGTAGGCGTCGTTGTAGATCAGCTGTGCATCCGGTCCCCACGCCATCACCATGGGCAGGTTCGACGACAGCATCAGGTCGACCACCGTGCGCAGCGGCTGCGGCCAGCAATCCAGCGGGCCCAGCGCGGTGGCGCCCCAGTCGTATTCGCGAACCCGTCGGGCCATTGGCGAATCGGGGCGCATGCGTTCGTTCTCGTCCATGGAAGGTGTCGACCCGTTGCTTGAACTATAGAGCGGCCCCGATGCAGGCCGCGTCATCGCCGCGGCGACCCGGTCAGGCGCACGCCTGCCGGCAGTGCCGGGACTCTCGCGGTGTTGCCGTTGTACCGGGAAGTGACCGTCTGCTATCTGCGCAGTCGCCCGTCGAGTTCGGCAAGGCGCGCGGGCGTCCCGACGTCGGTCCAGGCGCCGCGGTGGTGCGTGCCATGCACGAGGCCGTCGGCCATCGCGCGGCGCAGCAGCGGCGCGAGCTTGAAGCGCGGCGGCGTGGCTTCCGCGCCGGGCGCATCGCCGATCGCCTGGCGCCAGTCCTGGAGCAGCGCCGGACGGTAGACACCGATGCCGCTGAAGGTCAGCCGGGACGGGGCTTCAGCATGCAGGACTTCCTGGGCGTCCAGGCCGAAGTCGCCGCCCGGGTGGTGGGCCGGGTTGTCGACCATCACCAGGTGCGCCAGGCCCTGCGGCTCGACCGGCAGCGAGGCGTAGTCGACGTCACTGTGGATGTCACCGTTGACCGCGATGAACGGCGAATCGCCCAGCAGGGACAGTGCGTTGAGCATGCCGCCGCCGGTTTCCAGCGGCGTCGGGCCTTCGTACGCATAGCGGATGCGCAGGCCCCAGCGGCTGCCGTCGCCGAGTGCCTCGGGAAACTGCCCGGCCAGGTGCGAGGTATTGATCACCACGTAGTGCACGCCGGCGGCGGCGAGTTTCTCCAGATGCCAGGCGACCAGGGGCTTGCCGCCCGCTTCGAGCAGCGGCTTGGGCGTGTGCTCGGTGAGCGGGCGCATGCGCTCGCCCAGGCCCGCGGCGAAGATCAGCGCGTGCCTCATGCGGCGGCCGGCGCGGTGATGTCGCGCCCACCCACGCGGCGCTCGACCAGCGCGGCGAAGTCGGCCAGCTCTGGATAGCGGCGTGCCACGGTGAGCACGTAGTCGAGCACGCGCGGAAGGTCGGCCAGATAGCCGCGCTTGCCGTCGCGGTACCAGAGCCGGCAGAAGATTCCGAGCACCTTGATGTGGCGCTGCAGGCCGATCAGATCGAACCAGCGCTGGAAGCGCGCCGGGTCGACCGACACATCGAGCAGGCCCGCCTGCTGTGCCCGCTGGCGGTACTGCTCGACCCATTGCGTCACGCGCGCCTCGTCCCAGGCGATGTAGCAGTCGCGCAGCAGCGAGGCCAGGTCGTACGCCAGCGGGCCGTGCAGCGCGCCCTGGAAATCGATGATACCGGGGCTGCGCAGGAACGGCCGGGCATCCGGATCGGTTCGTTCCGCGCGCGGGCCGGCCTCGAGGAAGGGCGTCAGGCAGAGCTTGCGGTGCGGGCCGACCGGCGTGTCCTCCGTCCGCATCAGGTTGCGGCTGTGGAAGTCGCGGTGCACGAACACGCGCGGCTGCTCGGCGGCGTTGTGCAACAGCACGGTGAAGGCCTGCTCGATCACGTCCCACTCCTCGCACTCGGGCGTGTAGCCCAGGTGGCGCTGCAGGAACCACTCGGGCATCAGTTCGAGTTCGCGCTGCAGGAAGGCGTGGTTGTAGGGCGGAAGGTCCGAGCCGTCGACATGGGTCTGGATGCGCAACAGGGCGTCCATCGCCTTGCCGTAGAGCGCATCGGCCGTGTGCTCGTCGAGGCCGGAGAGATAGTCCTCCCGGCCAAGGTCCTCGATGAGCAGGAAGCCCTGTGCCGGGTCCTGCGCCAGCACGACCGGAGCGCGCAGCCCGGCGTCGCGCAGGCGTGCCCCGATGGCGACCCACGGTGCGGGATCCTCCAGCGCGGGCGGGGAATCCATGACGATCCAGCCGTCCTCCTGCAGTGGCCGCCAGTAGCTGCGGAAGCTGGCATCGGACGAGGCCGGCGCCAGGGTCAGCGTGTCGTCGTGCAGCGTGGCGCGGGCCCAGGCCAGGCGGGCGGCGGCGCGGTCGGAGGTGGTCATGGGCAGGTCGGTCGCGGGCATCGCGCCAGCTTAGCGAGGGGGTGCGCACGCGGTCCATCCGGCTGCGCGGTACCGGCTGGCGGAGGTTCATCCGGTGAGACGCCCGTTTGCGATACTCGGTCCCGGGCCTGCACGGCCTTTTAGCAGGTGGGCGTCAGCCCACCGCCCACGCCGGGCCCAAGCCCGCCCTGCTCGACCGCTCTGGAGCCCCGCCCGCATGACCCGACGATCCGGAAGCGCCGACCTGCCGCTGCATGGCGGTCGCGTGCCGCGCTGGCTGGCGGACCGGATGACCCGGCTCGGCGCGCTGATGGCCGAGGCGATCGTGCGCGAGTACGGCCGCGACGAGTTCCTGCGCCGCCTGGCGCATCCGTTCTGGTTCCAGTCCTTCGGCGCGGTCATGGGCATGGACTGGCATTCCTCGGGGATCACCACCAGCGTGATCGGCGCGCTCAAGCGCGGCCTGGCGCCGTTGTCGGGCGAGCTGGGTATCCACGTCTGCGGCGGGCGCGGCAAGCATTCGCGGGCCACGCCCGGGGAGCTGGTGGCGATCGGCGAGCAGGTCGGCTTCGACGGCGCCGCGCTGGCGGGCGCGAGCCGGCTGGTGGCCAAGGTGGACAGCGCCGCGGTGCAGGACGGTTTCGACCTCTACCTGCATGGCTTCGTGGTGACCGACGATGGCCAGTGGGTGGTGGTGCAGCAGGGCATGAACGGCGAGCGCCGGCAGGCGCGGCGCTACCACTGGCTGTCGGAAAACCTGAAGAGCTTCGTCGACGATCCGCACGCGGCGGTCGACGGGCCGGGGCAGGGGCGCATCGTCAACCTGGCCGACCATCGCGCGCAGGCCTCGCGCCTGGCGCAGCTGGAACTGCTCGGCACGCTCGGGCCCGATGGGGTGGCGCGGGAGTTCAGCCGGATCGAAGGCAGGGCGCCGGCCGCGCCGCCGATCGATGCACCGCTGCAACTGGGCCTGCTGCCTCACCTGGTGATGCCCGACCACCACGACGTGCGCGGCGCGGACGTCGTCACGCGCCGCCTGCACGGCGCGCTGGCGGCCGCCGCGGAAAACGGCCCGCGCGACTTCACCGAGCTGCTGCAGGTGCCGGGGGTGGGCGCACGCACCGTGCGCGCGCTGGCCATGGTCGCCGAAGTGGTGCATGGCGCGCCGTGCCGCTTCAGCGATCCGGCGCGCTTCTCGCTCGCCCATGGCGGCAAGGACCGCCACCCCTTCCCGGTGCCTACGCGCGTCTACGACCACACCATCGGCGTGCTGAAGTCCGCGGTGGAGAACGCCAGGCTCGGACGTGAGGAACAACTGGCCGCGCTCAAGCGGCTCGACGAACAGGCGCGCCGGCTGGAGCGGCACGCCCGGGGGCCCTCGGTGGAGCAGTACATCGCCGAGGAGCGGCAGCGCTCGCACGAGTACGGCGGGCGCAGCGTGTTCGGCTGGGAGCCGCCCGCGGCGGAGCCGGCGGGGCAGAAGAAGGCGTCGTAACGCCTTTGCGCGTAGGGTGGGCTTCAGCCCACCGCCCCGTTGCGGCAAGAGCCGGTGGGCTGAAGCCCACCCTGCGGGATCAATCGCGGTTCTTTGGCGAGTCGCTGTCGTAATCGCGTTGCAGGCGATGGGTTTCCTGGTCCAGCTCGTTCTCCACCGTGTCGCCGCGTGCGTTCTTCGCCTGACCGGTGTAGTCGCGGTCGAGTTCGCGGCGCGCGTCGCTGTCGCGGGGTGGCTTCTTGGTGTCGGCCATCGTCGGGTCTCCTCCGTTGCGGAAGACCCGTTGTACCGCGCGGCGCGTCGGCCACCCGTGCAGGGGCGGGCTCAGCCTCGCGAGGCCTGCGCCAGGCAACGCTGGTAGCGGCCATCGACGCGCCTGGCGAACCAGGCCGTGGTGAGCTTGCGCGTGATCTTGGGGCTCTCCAGCCGGATGCGCGGCAGCATCGCGCGCGGCAGCGGCTTGCGTGCGCTGGCCTGGGCCAGCTCGAACACGCGGGTGTACAGGGCAGTGCGCACGAAGTCGGGGCTTTCGCCTTCGGCCAGCGCGTCGTGGATTTCACCCGGCTCCAGGTCCAGCCGCGCGGCCAGCGTGCGCGCGGCCCGCTCGGTGGCGCCCAGACCGCCTTCGTAGCGGATGAGGTCGCCGTCGAAATCGAGCGGGATGCCGCTGGCGATACTCAGCGCGTTCTGGAACGCCGCGTTGCGGCTGGCGTACCAGCCGGCGTTGTAGTCGGCGAAGCGGTAGAGCATCTGCGGATAATCGGCAGGGTAGGCGAGCAGGTGGGCGATGCCGAAATACAGGCCGCCGCGGCGGCTGAACACCTCATGGCGGATCGTCCCATCGACCGGGTACGGATAGGTGTGGTCGTCGGCGAAATCCTCGGCGAAGGCCACGCTTACCTGCATCGGGCCGCCGGTGTGTACGGGGTTGTCGTCACCCAGCAGGCGGCGGCCCAGCGGCACCATGCCGACGAAATCCTCGTAGAGCCGGCTCAGTTCGCGCTCGGTTCGCACGGTGGCCAGACGGTCGCCGTAGCTTTTGCCGTCCGGGGACTTCAGCGCCAGCGCGGCGCGTACCAGGAACTGCGGCACGTGGTGCGCGGCGGCGCGGCGGTCGATTTCCTTGCGCGCGATGGAACCGAGGCCAGGCACCACCGGTTCGGCGTGGTAATTCGATTCCTGCGCGGCGACGGCGAGGGTGGCGCACAGGTTGGTTGGTGTCGGCTCGATGTCGAGCGCGGAGAAGGCGGCGTAGATGTCGGTCGCCCAGCCGGCGCGGTCGGCGGTGTCGCCGGGCAGCAGGCGCACGATCTGCGCGCGTACCTCGTCGGGGCGACGCTGCGGCGCTTCCACCTGCGGACGCGCGCAGCCGGCGACCAGGGCCAGCAGCGCAAGCAGGACGACGGGGCGGGAGGGCGTTCGGTTACGCATTCGCCTAGGGTGCCGTAGCGCTCGCCAATGGCGACTGAAGCCGCGTCGAAGTTATGTAGGGTGGGCTTCAGCCCACCAGGGGTCTTGCCGCGGACTGCGGTGGGCTGAAGCCCACCCTACGACCGCCCGGCCTGGCGCCGCCGCCGTTTCCAGCGCAGCCACCGGCGCTCCAGCACGATCAGCGACCAGCGCGTGGGGCGGCGCAGGAACGGCAGGTCCTGGGCCAGCAGCAGCACGCCCAGCGGCAGCATCCACAGGCCAAGCAGCGGCAGGAAACTGAAGCATCCCGCCACGATCAGCAGCACGCCCACCGGGATGCGTACCCAGCGCGACGACGGTGCGCGCAGCCAGCGCAGGGGCGAGGCGATCCAGCGCGGCAACCGGCGCTCGAAGCGATCGAGGTGCCGATTGAGACGGTCGATGTCCTTGATCACCCGGAACTCCGCTGGAGACTGCCCGTCATTCGACTACGCGCCGGAGGTAAAGGCCAGCACACGCGCGGCGGCCCGTTCAGCGACGGCCGCGCATGAGGCGGATCATCCAGCCCATGCCGGCGAGTCCCGCGACCAGCCCGGCGCCTGCACCCCACAGCGCGCCCGGCGTCCCGGCCACGGCATAGCCGATGCCGAAACCGAGCAGGAAGAACAGCGGAACCGGAAGGCAGCCCATGGGGCGAAGATGTGGGCCCGGCCGGGGCCGGTTCAACCGCAGGGCGGAAGTGGCCTGCGTCACGCCGGCGTCGCCGGATGGTCGGAGCACGCGCGGGGTTTGGTTAGTATCGGGGCACCTTGCTGGGGGAGATGCGCCATGAAGCGCCTGCTGGTCGGTCTGATCGTGCTCGTGCTGGCCCTGGTCGTGCTGGGCGCTGCCGCGCTGCTGCTGGTGGATGCCAACCACTTCCGTCCGCAGATCCAGGCCTCGCTGGGCAAGGCCCTGGGTCGCGAGGTGAGCATCGGCACGCTGCACATGTCGGTGTGGACCGGCTCGCTGGAGGCGGACCAGATCCGCATCGGCGACGCCCCCGCGTTCGGCAGGCAGCCGTTCGTCAGCGCGCGCTCGCTGGACCTGGGCGTGAAGCTGTGGCCCTTGCTCGTCCATCGCGAGCTGCACGTCACCTCGCTGACGCTCGACAAACCGGTGGTGCGCCTGTTGCAGAACCGCAAGGGCGACTGGAATTTCGCTGGGCTCGGCGGTGCCCCGGCGCCGACGGAACACGGCGCGAGCGGGGCATCGACAGGGCTCACGGTCGACCGGCTGCGCATCAGCGACGGCCGCATCGAACTCACTCGCATGGCCGGCGACCGCAAGGTCTACGACCACGTGCAGCTGAGCGCGGATCACGTCGGCACGCAGGCGGCCTTTCCGTTCGAGCTCAAGGCCGGCATCGCTGGCGGCGGTACGCTGGCGCTGGACGGACAGCTCGGTCTCTGGCGGGCGGGCAACGCCGTGCTGACGCCGGTCGACGCGCATCTGGTGATGCACGACCTGGACCTGGTCGGCGCCGGGTTGATGGCGCGCGACAGCGGCGTCGGCGGCGTGCTCGACCTGGACACGCAGATCGCCTCGGCCAAGGGCGTGCTGCGCTCGAAGGGCCGCATCGATGCGCGCAAGCTGCAACTGGTAGCATCCGGCTCGCCCTCGCCGCAGCCGTTGCGCATCGATTATCAGGCGGACTACCCATTGAACGCGGGCACCGGTCGCATCGCCAACACGGTGCTGCACGCCGGCGCGGCGCAGTTGTCCATCGGCGGCAGCTTCGACAATCGCCCCGCGGTGATGCGCATGGACCTCAAGGTGAAGGGCCAGCGCCAGCCGATCGACGACCTGCAGCCGCTGCTACCGGTATTCGGCGTGATCCTGCCCAAGGACTCGCGGCTGGCCGGTGGCACCGCCAGCATGGATCTGACCGTGCGCGGGCCGCTCGATGCGCTGGTCATCCACGGGCCGGTCTCGCTCGATGGCACGCGGCTGGCCGGCTACAGCCTGGGCGACAAGCTCGGCGGCGCGCTGGCGCTGGCCGGCGTCAAGGCGCCGAAGGACACGGTGATCCGGCACGCCGAAGCGATGCTGACCATCTCGCCCAGGGGCATCGACGCGGACCCGGCCAAGGCGCAGATCGCGCAGCTCGGCAGCTTCACCGGCAAAGGCCGCATGGCCGCCGATGGCGCGCTCGATTTCCGCATGCTGGTCAAGCTCGATGAAGGCATCACCGGCGCGGGCCAGGGCGGTCAGGGCCTCGCCGGCCTGCTGGGCGGATCGAAGGCCGGCGGCGCGCTCGGTGGCCTGATCAAGGGCATGAGCACCAACGGCGTGGGCGTGCGTGTCGGCGGCACCGCCAGCGCGCCCAGCTTCAAGCTCGACCCGAAGGCGGCGGTCGGCCTGCTGGAAGCGGGCACGCGCGGCAACGGCACCCAGCCCGCCGCGAAGCCGCCGGCCGACAGCGGCAAGGACGTGCTCAACAACCTGCTGCAGAACGCGCTCAAGCCCAAGCAGCCGACCTCGGGACATTGAACGTGATCGACGGGGAGGGCGCGGATTTCATCGTGGTTGGCGCCGGCCCGGCCGGCTGTGCGGTGGCCGCGCGGCTGGCCGACGCGCCGGGACGGCCGACCGTGTGCCTGGTCGAGACCGGGCCGTCCACGCCCTCGTGGCTCAGCCGCGTACCGATGGGCATCGCCGCGCTGGTGCCGTTCCGCAGCCGGCACAACTACGCCTATCAGACGGTGCCGCAGGTGCACCTGGGCGGACGCCGCGGCTACGTGCCGCGTGGGCGTGGCGTCGGCGGCAGCAGCCTGATCAACGCGATGATCTGCACCCGCGGCCAGCCTGAGGACTACGACGGATGGGCCGCGCTCGGCTGCACCGGCTGGAGCTGGCGCGACGTGCTGCCGGTGTTCCGCGGCATCGAGGACAACCAGCGCGGCGCCGATGACTGGCACGGCATCGGCGGGCCGCTGCCGGTCAGCGACCTGCGCTCGCCCAGCCCCATGAGCCGCGCGTTCGTGGAGGCGGCGGTGCAGTGCGGCTACCCGCGCAACGACGACTTCAACGGGCCGCGCCAGGAGGGCGTGGGCCTCTATCAGGTGTACCAGCGCGACGGACGCAGGGTCGATGCGGGGCGTGCGTACCTGGGCGACGGCAGGGCGCGGCCGAATCTGCGCGTGCTGGCCGGGCGCCCGGTGCAGCGCATCCTGTTCGATGGCCATCGCGCGAGCGGCGTGCTGGTTGGTGCTCGGCAACTGCTGGCGCGGCGCGAGGTGGTCGTCTGTGCCGGGGCGATCGGCTCGCCGCAACTGCTGATGCTGTCCGGCATCGGCCCGGCCGCGCACCTGCGCGAGCTCGGCATCGAGGTGCTTCGTGACGCACCGGACGTGGGCGATCACCTGCAGGATCACATCGACTACACCGCCAACCTGCGGGTACGCGCCGAGGGTCTGTTCGGCATGAATCCGGCGTCCCTGGCGCGCATGGCTGCCAGTGCCGGGGCCTATCGCCGCCACGGCGAGGGCATGCTGACCAGCAACGCGGCGGAGGCGGGCGGCTTCCTGCGCAGCCGCCCGGATGTCGATCGGCCTGATCTCCAACTGCACTTCTGCATCGGCATGGTGGACGACCACAACCGCCGCATGCACCTGTCCACCGGCATGGCCTTGCACGTGTGCGTGCTGCGACCGGCCAGCCGCGGACGCGTGCGCCTGGAGCGCGCGGACGTCGCCACGGCCCCGTTGATCGATCCGAACTTCCTGTCCGCGCCGGGGGACATGGAACTGCTGGTCGAGGGCGCACGCATCGTCCGGCGCATCCTCGCCGCGCCGGCGCTCGCGGCCTACGCTGCGCGGCCGCTTTACGGCACGGGCAGCGAGGACGACGAGGAATTGCGCGCGCTGATCCGTGCACACGCCGACACCATCTACCACCCGGTCGGCACCTGCCGCATGGGCGCCGACGCGGGTGCGGTGCTCGATCCACAATTGCGCGTGCGTGGCGTCCAGGGCCTGCGCGTGGCCGATGCGTCGATCATGCCCACGCTGGTCAGCGGCAATACCGAGGCGCCGTCGGCGATGATCGGCGAGATGGCGGCGAAGTTCGTGCTGGCGGACAATGCGTAACGCGGACCCGGGTGCCTGACCCGTAGACGCGCCCGTGGGCGCGACCGGCAGGCGGACCCAGGCGCGGGTGCCAAGCCAGGCGCGGTGATGGCCATTGCGCCGCTTGCGGATGGCGGTCGCGCACAGGTGCGCTCCTACGGGGTGCTCGTCATTTCGCGGTAATGGCACGCGCACGCTGCAGGTGGTCGCGCAGCATCGGCAGGCCTTCCTCGGCGATCTGCCGCAACTGCGGGTCGTGGCCGTCGTTCGCGGCGCGCTCGTAGAGCGGAATGATCTTCTGGTGCTCCGCGACCATCATCCCGGCGAACGCCTGGTCCAGGGCCTCGCCCTTCAACTGCTGCAGGCGCAGCTTGTCCTCGGTGACGTCCTCTGCAGGCGTGCCGTGGGCCTGGCCGTGCGCCTTTTTCGCCACCGAGAAAGCGGTGAACTTGCGGTTCAGCGCCCTGTGGTCGTCGATGATGTGGCTGGCAAGCTCGCGCACCTGTGCCGAGGAGGAGCGGTCGCGCGCGACTTTCGCCAGTTCGATCTGCATCGAGTTGTCAGCGGTGGCCTTGGCGACGAAAGCCTGTTCCTGCTTGTCCAGCGTGGGCGTATCGGTGGCGAACGCCGGCAGGGCCAGGGCGGCCAGGGCGAGGGAGAGCAAGCCGCATGCGAGGAAGGGCGGTAGGGAAGGCAGCTTCATGGGCGGGTCCGGCTTCAGGCGGGTATCCGACGCTAGCCAAGCGGTCGGCAACGCCCGCTCTAGGGGCCGTGAATGCGTGGGTAACGGGAAGTGCCTTGTGCCGCCGCGGCCAGGCCGATACGGTCGCGTCTTGCACTTTCCCTCGGAGCTGCCATGTCCGTCCAGGTTCGCCAGGCCACCGTCCATGACCTCGACACGCTGGTACCGCTGTTCGACGGCTACCGGCAGTTCTACGGCCGGCCGTCGGATCCGGAAGGCGCACGCGCCTTCCTGCGGGCGCGCTTCGCGCATCACGAGTCGGTGATCCTGCTGGCGTTGGATGCCGAAGGAGCGGGGCTAGGGTTCACCCAGCTCTATCCGCTGTTCTCCTCGGTGCGGATGGTGCGCACCTATCTGCTCAACGACATGTTCGTGTCGCCGCAGGCACGCCGGCAGGGCGTGGCGGCGGCGTTGCTGCGCGAAGCAGCGGCACATGCGCGTGCCCTGGGCGCGGCGAGCCTGTCGCTGTCGACGGCGCTGGACAACGCGCCGGCGCAGGCGCTTTACGAGTCCCTGGGCTGGGAGCGCGACCGCCAGTTCTGCGAGTACACGCTCCGGCTTTGACCGCTGGCGCGGGACCCGCGGCGCGGCGGATCTGGTTTCGACCGCCGCGCTTGGCCGAGAACAGTGCCTCGTCGGCAGCGCGCAGCAGCCTTCGCTCGCCCGCGAGGTGCCGGCAGCCACCACCGCGAGGCCGGCGCTGATCGTGACTACGCCGTGGGCCGCGTTGATATGGCGCACCTGCAGTGCTTTCACGCGCTGTCGCAGGCGTTGCACGACCGCCTCGGCCCGGATCCATGTTCAGGTCGCTCAGCGCGCATCCGGGGTTTGCAGATGGCCGGCTTATGGGAGCCGGCAACGCACTGCATATCGCGGGCTGGCCGGCAATGCGGACTGCGTCGCGGCAGGCTGGAACGCGGATGCCGTTATGCTGGTTCTTTCGCTCGCAACGACAAGCCATGCTTTATCTCGCCTCGCAGTCCCCCCGCCGCCGCGAGCTGCTGCGGCAGCTCGGCGTGGCCTATACGACACTGGACGTGGAGGTGCCCGAGGTACGCGCCCAGGACGAGTCGCCGCAGGCGTATGTCAGCCGGGTCGCCCGGGACAAGGCGCGGGCCGGACTCGCCCTTGTGGCCGATGCCGCGGATGCGCTGGTGATCGGCTCGGACACTGAGGTGGTGCTGGACGGCGAGGTGTTCGGCAAGCCGGCCGACGCGGCGCAGGCGGGCGCCATGTTGCGACGCCTGTCCGGCCGTATCCACGCGGTGATTTCCGCAGTATGGGCAGTGGACGCGCGACAGGAGGAATGCGCGGTATGCGTCTCCAGCGTGCGCTTTGCGCGATTGGACGCCGCCACGATCGACGCCTATGTCGCGACCGGCGAGCCTTTCGGCAAGGCGGGCGGCTATGCGATCCAGGGGCGCGGTGCTGCGCTGGTTGAACACCTGGAGGGAAGCTACTCCGGGGTGATGGGACTGCCGCTGTTCGAGACGGCGCGGCTGCTGCGCGGCTTTGGCGTCCAACCGGGATGAGTCGGCGCGGAGCAGCCCGGTCAGCAACGGATCCGGAGGGGTCTGCGTTGGGGCGTTCTCGCTTGTTTGCGCGCTGCGCCGGGTGGCAATTCCTCCCTGTGGCCGGGGCTGGCCGTAAGCGCGCAGCGTAGCGGGTTTCCGGCGAGCTTCGCCGCACTGCCAAATCTCGACGGGGGGGAGGAGCCCTCGCGGGAGAGCGCAGTACAGTGAGTCCAGCGAGCGCGGGCCTCTCTCCTGCCTTCTTCCCCGGGGGCAGGAGACGAAACTGCCAGAGAGAGGCGAGGCTACGGCTGGACGAGGAGGTATTCGCCCCGGGGGCCGCTGCGGCGCGGGCTGGCGCCGATCCTGACGCACAGCGCCTGGCTGTCGGGACAGCGCACGATCGCGCCCGAATGCACCGCGTGCAGTACATCGTCGCCCAGGGCGGCGGCGCGCAGGTTTCGCCACGCCAGGTAGCCACTGCCGCCTGCCGCCAGCACCGCTCCCACCAGCAGCGCGAGCAGCCCCCGGCGAACCAGCGACTGCTGGGCCCGGCCGAGCAGCTTGCGTTGTTCGGCCAGGGCATCGGCGGCCCACTTCGCCGCTTCCGCGCCCTGCCGCAGTTGCGCGTCCAGCGGGGCCAGCGCCTGGCGGGTCGCGCCTGCCATGCTGTCGCGTGCCTGTGCGCCAAGTGTTTCCAGCATTCTGCGGGAAAAGTCGTCCCCGCCTTCGGTCCAGCGCTGCGCGCTGCGATCGAGCGCGGTCGCGCTGGCGTCGATGCGCTGCAAGGCACCGCGGCTTCGCGTATCGAGCTGCTCGGCGATGACCGCGAGCTTGACCAGCATCTGCTTCACGTCGTCGATGTTGCCGCCGTCCATGGCATGTCCTCGTGTTGGATCAGCGCTGCATGGCGTTCGCCATGGCCGGCTCCGGTGGTTGCCCCTGATAGGCGAGCGCAGGCTCCGGCACCTGCATCGCCTGGCTGTATTGCTGGATCTCGCGCCACCAGGCCGTTCCCTGCGGCGACAGCAGGTAGTCGCC
This sequence comes from Frateuria sp. GZRR33, assembly GCF_051900425.1. Lineage (NCBI taxonomy): Bacteria > Pseudomonadati > Pseudomonadota > Gammaproteobacteria > Lysobacterales > Rhodanobacteraceae > Frateuria > Frateuria sp. GZRR33. Next base: position 179,829 of record NZ_JBHZGK010000006.1, on the reverse strand, counting down.
CGCCACGGCATCCATTGCGCGGTCATCCTGCGTGAGTGCGGCCTGGTAAAGACGCTCGACCATGGCATCGACCGGGTCGGTAGCGGGAGTTTTGGCCGATTCCTGGACAGCCTCTCGCCCGGCGCCCGGTACGGGACTGATCGCCACGGCGCGAAAATCGAACCGGCCGCTCAGGGCCTCGTCCCGAGGCTCGGCGTTGTACGGATCGCCCGCCACGCGATAGCCGTGATGGCGGTGCCGGGGCGCTTCCAGCGTGTTGTAGCCCTCCGGCTCGAGCCGGTCGACCTTGTCCCACACCCGGTAAAGCAGCAAACCCTCGGTGGAGCGATGGACCACGTTGAGGCGTGGGTCGGTGGGCTCGGGCGACTTCTGGAGCAAGGGATGGTCGCTCAGCGCGTTGAGGTAGTCGACCATCAGGTTGCCGCTGCGGATGCTCAAGCCATTGCGCAGGTAGCCGCCGCCCACGTCCGAATGCGCGCCCGGCACCAGCACGCCAAGGAAGCGACCATCCGGTGTAACGCCCGGATCGATGATGTGGTCGGACTTGAACAGCCCGCGGTGCTCATCCTTTGAAAAGATCTGCACCCCCGAGATCACCGATGGCGGTAGCCGCCGGTCATAGTCGTTGACGGGAGCACCCGTACCGACCGGATCGAATAGGCCTACGACCTGGGCTACCTTGCCGGGCTCCACCAACGGTGGCTCGGTGTAATCCACGTGGGTGATATTGCCGTGGGAATCATAGGTGTAGATCGCACCGCGAGGATCTTGGATGCCGCGCTCGTGTACCAGGCGTGCGAAGCTAGCGGCTTCTTCTGCCCCACGGCTGAAGCCGATATCGGCGAGGCAAATCGTTGCTTGCGGGTCCTCGCGAAGCCATTCGGCCGCTTTCATAATGAACTGTGCGTATATCGCCTCGACGCGGGCTTCGTGGGTAAAACCGATTGCTCCATCGAGGACACGTCGGACCGCGTGATCCTCGGTGCCAGGGCCGGGCATGTAGCCGACGCCGATGTCTTCCCGCCCGCTATCGATCAGCTCTTCGAATTGGTTTTCGATCTTCGCTACATTCGTGGCGTGCAGCGGATCCTTGAATTTGTCGTTACCTGTGCCATCGAAAGCGGCGACGTACAACCGCTCATGCGCACTGGCCGAATGCAGGAGCACCGGGGTCTGGAAGCGAGAGAGCGCCCCACTGGCATCCCGATACAGCTGCATGTCCCTGTCGCTGGCGGGGTAGGTGGAGACTCCATCGCGCGGCAGTCCGTCCGCATTCTCTTCGTTGCCCATCCGTGGCTCCGGTTACTGTCAGTAGGTGCGGGTCCAAGCAAGGATCAGGTCTTCCCGGAAATTGCTGTACTTGTTGCCGGGTTCCTGTTCTTTCTTGGTAGGTATGAATGCCTTCATGAAAACGTTGATGGTCCGATCGTTCACTTCCAGGAAGATGCTGGGTTCGCCTGCAGGACCAGGGCCCGGATACAAGCCCTCGACGATCTGGTCGTTCGGGACCGAATAGCGAATCAGTTCGTCCTTGAAAATAGCGCCGATATCAACTGAAGCCTCGTGAGCGGCGCCATCCAGCGATTTCCACTTCACTTCTGCAGGCGGCGGGAAGTTGGGTATTCCGATGTAACTCGCGAGCCCCCAGGTGTTCCGGTAATCAGCAGAGCGCGGCGGCGGCGCGACCTTGTCACCGTAGTAACGCCGGGTGAAGTTGTTGTCGGCGTAGATCACCTCACACCCGATCGTGTTGTAACAATACGCGCGAAAATCATGCCGCTTGAACTTCAGCGGAAACTGATTCGTCGCTGGATGTCTGGTCGAGGTATCGGAAGGAAATGCCATGGCGGATAGACATCCTGTCGATGCGAGAAGGATCAGCAAGGCGCGGGAGGCAAGGCGGGCGTTTCGCATGATCGGGCGTCCTGCTCGATGCGGTAGAGGGGAGGATCGAATCTAGGCCATGCCGCGACAAAGCCGCAATGGACGATCGCCTACAGCGGGGACAGGGATCGCCGATGCGTCAGTGGAGGCCCGAGGACGTCACGAACCAGGCGACCACCGCCAACAGGTTGTTCACGCCGTGGGCGACCACCGCCGGCCACAGCGAGCCCGATCGCAGCCGCAGCCAGGCCAGCGCCGCCGCGAGAAGCGCGAGGTTGGGCACTGCGTACCAGAGGAAGCCCAGGTCTGGCAGGTGCACGCAAGCGAACAACAGGGAGCTGATGGCGATCGCCCAGCCGGCGTGCATGCGTCGCAGCAGCGCCGATAGCAGAGCGCCGCGGAAAAGCAGTTCCTCGACCAGCGGTCCCAGGGTGACGACGACCAGGGCCAGCGGCAGGCGCAGCGCCAGCGAAGCGGCGCCGCCGATCTGCTTGACGTCCTGGGTCACCTGGTGGCCGTGCGCCATCCAGCGGGTCAACCAGCCGCCGGCGATCGGCAGGGCCAGGCCGAGCAACACCGCGGCGAGGTAGAAAAGGGGGCGACCGGGCCGGGTCAGGCCCAGGCCGGGCGGTGCGCCGTGCGACCATGCCGCCGGCCACAGCCGGCGCACCAGCACGATGGTCACGCTGGCAGCCAGCAGCAGGGTCAGGATCACCATCAGCGCGTTGGTATCCGGCTGGGCCAGCACCGCCTTGATCCGGGCGGCCATGCCGGACGCCGGGGCACCGGACACGCCCAGGGCAAAGCCCAGTCCGATCCCGACCAGGCCGCTGGCCAGGAATTGCAGTGCGAAATAGAGAACGATCATGCCGATCGCGCTGCCCAGGTGCGGCAGCCGCGCGTCGTGCAGCGTGGGGTGGAGCGGACGGGAGGGCATCAGCCGGAAGCAACCTGCGTGGGAGGGGCGGACGTGCGCGGCCCGATCGCCCACGCTAGCGGCGTGGGTCGGCGTCGCGCAATCCCGGCGGGTTCAGCCGGCCAGCATCGCGCGGCCCACGCCGGTCACTGCCATGAGCAACGTGGCCGCCCAGGCGGCCATGCCGAGCACGAAGCCGCCGCCGCGCCGGGCGGCTTCCCGGAGGTAGGCCACGGCGTACCACGTCCGCGCGGCAAGCCAGACCAGCCCGGCTATGCCCGCCCAGAACGCGAAGCCGTAGTGGGTGGCCAGCCACAGCGTGGGAAGGAACAGCAGCGCTGCCTCGAGCGTGTTCATCTGCACGCGGAAGGCCCGCTCGAATGCCGGATGGCCGCTGGTCGCCGGTGCGTGGATCTGATAGCGGCCGCGGGCGCGGCCGACCGCGAAGGCGGTGCCGAACATCAACAGGACGGCGAGCAGGGTGACCAGGGCGGGCAGGTGTTCTTTCATGGAGGTCGGGCAGTTGAACGGTGGCCTACTGTAGCGGCAACCTCCACGCGCGGGAGACGCGCGGCTGCTTATGCTGGCCGCACCGCGCTGCGGCGCATGGCGAGGCGGACGGCATGGACTGGCAGAAGGGCGAGCGCAGCCGGAACGTGGAGATCGACAGCGGTCGCGGTGGCGGCGGCGGGTTCGGCTTCGGTGGTGGTCGCGGGATGGGCATCGGTGGCCTGATTGTGCTGGCCATCCTGGGCTGGGTGTTCTTCAAGGACCCGACCGCGCTGCTCGACCAGGGCGGGCAGGCTGGCCCGACGACGTCGCAGGTGAGCGAACCGGCCCAGGTCGACCCGCAGCAACGCGACTTCGTCAGCGCGATCCTGGGTTCCACGGAGAAGACCTGGGGCGACATCTTCGCCGCCAACGGGCGCCAGTACGTCGACCCGACGCTCGACCTGTTCAGCGGCGGCGTGCGCACCGCCTGCGGCCTGGCCTCCACAGCGGTGGGGCCGTTCTATTGCCCGGGTGACCAGAAGGTCTATCTCGACCTGTCCTTCTTCCGGGAGCTGCAGGACCGCTTCGGCGCGGCCGGCGACTTCGCGCGGGCGTACGTGATCGCGCACGAGGTGGGTCACCACGTGCAGAAACTTCTGGGCGTGTTCGATCAGGTGCAACAGGCGCGGGAGCGGGGCGCGCCGATGGAGGGCGCCAACGGCCTTTCGGTGCGCCAGGAACTGCAGGCCGACTGCTTCGCCGGCGTCTGGGCCAACCGCAGCGAGCAGCGCCTGCAGTGGCTGGAGGCCGGTGACGTGGAGGAAGCGCTGAACGCCGCCAGCAAGATCGGCGACGACACGCTGCAGCGCGAAACCCAGGGCACCGTGGTGCCCGATTCGTTCACCCATGGCACCTCCGCGCAGCGGGTGAAGTGGTTCAAGACGGGCCTGGAGAGCGGGCAGGCGTCCAGTTGCGACACGTTCTCCGGGGATATCTGAGGTGCCGCATCCCATCTTCCGCGGCACCCCCGCCACGCCCTAGAATCCGCCCGCTGCGCGCCAGGGGGTGCGCCTTGCGTACGTCCCATGGCCCATCCCTGCCTGAGCTGCGGCGCCTGCTGCGCCTTTTTCCGCATCGCCTTCCACTGGTCCGAAACCGATCCCTTCCTGGGCGGAACGGTGCCGGTGGACATGACCGAGAAACTCGACCCTCACCGCGTGGTGATGCGTGGAACGCAGTCCAGGCAGCCGCGCTGCGTGGCGCTGCAGGGGACGATCGGCGAGGCGGCCTACTGCGGCATCCATCCGATCAAGCCCTCGGTCTGCCGCGAGGTCGAGCCGTCGTGGGAGTTCGGCCGGCACAGCCTGCAGTGCGACAAGGGCCGCATCGCCCACGGCCTGCGCCCGCTGACGCCCGAAGACTGGCTCGACCCCTCGAACGACAGCGCGCCGCCGTTGCCGCAGAGCGCCTGAGACCTGAGCGCAGCGGTGCGCCCTCGCGGAACGCACGCACGAACTGGCGAAGCTGCGCCTCGTTAGGTCCGACCCGGCGACGGAGCGCGTTCCTGCGCGCTCGACTCGTTGGGGGAGTCGGCACGTTGACGTCGCTGCGCAGGACAACCGCGAAACCTGCGCGGTGACCTTCGCGACGCCGGGCACCTGCACCTACTGCTGCTCGATCCTCCGCTGATGGTCGGCACTGTGAGGGAGTCCCTCAACCGAAGCGGTAGATGTCCATCGCCAGGATGCCGTAATCGATGCCGGCCTCGATGCGCTGGGCGCGCGGTTGCGCGCCGGCGGCGCCGAGCGCCACGAACAGCGGCAGCAGGTGTTCGTCGGTCGGGTGGGCGCGTTGGGCGAAGGGCGCCTGGCGGCGGTAGTCGAGCAGCGCGTCGACGTCGCCCGCGGCCAGGCGCTCTTCCACCCAGGCGATGAACGGGCGCACGTAGGGCGCCTCGCGCTCCGCGCCGTAGCCCATGCGCAGGTCGCCCAGGTTGTGGGTGATGCTGCCCGAACCGATCACCAGCACGCCTTCCTCGCGCAACGAAGCCAGCGCGCGACCCACTGCAAGGTGATGGGACGGATCGCGGCCGGGCTGGACCGAGATGGGCACGACGGGGATGTCGGCTTCGGGATAGAGCAGGCGCAGCGGCACCCAGGCGCCGTGGTCCAGGCCGTGTTGCGGATCGAGTGCTGCGTCCAGGCCCGACTGCGTGAGCAGCGCCAGGACACGCTCGGCCAGCGCCGGTGCGCCGGGTGCGGGGTAACGGATCTGATAGAGCTCTGCGGGAAAGCCGAAGAAATCGTGCACCGTGTCCGGCTGTGCTGCGCCGCCCACCTGCGGCGCGGGGCTGAGCCAGTGCGCAGTGGCGATCACGATGGCCTGTGGGCGCGGCAGGTCGGCGGCGAGTTCGGCCAGGCGATCACGCACGGGACCAGGCTGCAGCGCCGTCATCGGCGAGCCGTGGGAGATGTAGAGGCTGGGCAGGGTGGTCATGGTCCAGGAACCTTAAGGAGCCCGCTCACGGTGGCGTCCCATGGATGATCGGGGCAAAAGCCCTGCCCTCAAGCACTGCCTACGCCAATGGCCGGCCCAGGCCGAACCGCAGCGGGTCGAGCAGGCGACCGTAGCGCCCGGCCCTGGCAGTGTCACGGCTGAGCGGCTGGCGCACCTGCGCGGCACTGGGCGTGCGGATCGCGCGCATGGCCTGGTGGAAGTCCAGGCAGGCGGCATCGAAGGGCAGGCCGCAGAAGGCGAGCAGGGCACGGATTTCGCCCTCGGCGTCGGCCAGCAGTGCTTCATAGCGCTGGGTGCGGATGCGCGCGGGCGCAGCGCTCTGCCATCGGTCCATTGCCGCCTCGTAATCGCGCACGTAGGCCGCGATGTCGCTCAGCGTGCATGCGAAGTGGGGGAGCCGGTAGAACTGCTGCTTGAAGCAGGACCAGCCGGCTTCCAGCGCGTCGCGTCGCACGTCGACGATGCGCGCCCCAGGCAGCATCGCGCCAAGCACGCCGGCATACAGCCAATTCTCCGGCAGCTTGTCGGTGAAGCGCGGGCACTGCCGGCGCCAGCGCGCGGTGCGCTCGAGGTAGCGCCGGCCCATGCGCTGCCAGTCCTGTGCGGTGGCCGACGGCACCCAGCGCGGGAACGGCTGGCCACGGCGGGTCGACTCCTCCACCAGCACCTCGCCCAGGTCGGGCAACTCGCTGGCGCCCTCCACCATCGGATGGGCGGCGAGGATCTGCTCGAAAAGCGTGGAACCCGAGCGCGGCAGGCCGACGATGAAGATCGCCTCTTCGCCCAGCGCCGGCTCGACCGGCGCCGGCAGCTTTGCACCGGCGGCGAGGACCGATTCGACAAACACATGGAAGCCCCCGGCCTGCCAGGGAGCCAGCCGGCGCTGGCGCGCGTTGGCGTCGCTCAGGGCGGCGAAGGCTTCGTCGTAGTGGCCGTGGTCCTCGCTGGCCTTGCCGAGTGCGAAACCCATGCCGATGCGATCGGGTTCGGCCAGGTCGGTACGTTTGAGCAGGGCGACGAGCTGGCTCCGGTCCTCATCCGGGAGCGGCCGGGTCTTCATGTTGGCGAGTCCGCGCCAGGCGTCTCCGCAGGCCGGATGCAACGCGAGGGCCGCGCGGTAGCGACGGTCGGCTTCGTCGAACCGACCCAGGTGCACGAGCGCATCGCCGAGCAGTATGTGGGCAGGGAGCAGGGCCGGTTCGAGCGAGCAGGCGTGTTCCAGGGCCTCGACCGCGGGCCCGGTGTCGCCGAGCACCTGCAGGTTGCGCCCCAGGTTGAACCAGCCCATCGGGTAGTCCGGCGCCAGCGCGCACACCTGCCGCCAGCGCGCGAGTGCCGCCTCGACGTCGCCGGCCGCCTGCTCGGCGTTGCCCAGGTCGGTAAGCGCCAGCGGATCGTCTGGCCACTGCCCCAGGGCATCGCCGAGCACCTCGCGCGCGGCGTCGTAATGGCGGGCGCGGGTGTGCAGGATGCCGAGCAGGCGCAGGACCTCGGGATGGCCCGGCGCACGCGCCAGCACGGCGTCGAGCATCTGCTGCGCCGGCGCCAGGGCCCCGTCGCGGATGGCCCGCGCCGCGCCCTCCAGCTGCTGGCGCTGTTCCGCCGACAGGCCCGCGACGCGGGTGGCCATGTCGGTTGGTGGCTCGGGGCGGGGCCAGGATGCGGGCATGATGGTTCCTAGCTGGGCGAAGCGGCCATGGTACGTCTTCCAGCGTGGTTTCCCCGGCGCGGGCCGATCACGCAGGCTGGCGTGAGTCTGCTAATTTGGGCACGTCGCCCGTGCCTCGCGGGCCAGGATATGTCGGTCTGATGCAGCGCCTTTCCCACCTCGACGATCTGGAAGCGGAAAGCATCCAGATCCTCCGTGAAGTGTTCGCCTGTTTCCGCCGCCCGGTGATGCTTTACTCCATCGGCAAGGATTCCACCGTACTGCTGCACCTGCTGCGCAAGGCCAGTCGGCCGGCGCCGCCGCCGGTGCCGCTGCTGCACGTGGATACCACCTGGAAATTCCGCGAGATGATCGCCTTCCGCGACCGAGTGGCGGCGCAGGGCGATGTGCGGATGCTGGTGCACATCAACCAGGACGGCGTGCGCCAGGGCATCTCGCCGCTGACCCACGGCGCGGCAGTGCATACCGACGTCATGAAGACCCAGGCGCTCCGGCAAGCGCTGGACCAGCACCGGTTCGATGCGGCGATCGGCGGCGCGCGGCGCGACGAGGAGAAGTCACGCGCGAAGGAGCGCATCTTCTCCTTCCGCAGCGCGCAGCACCGCTGGGACCCCAAGCAGCAGCGCCCCGAGCTCTGGCACACCTGGAACACGCAGATCCGCCAGGGTGAGAGCGTGCGCGTGTTCCCGCTGTCCAACTGGACCGAACTGGACGTATGGGAATACATCCGCCGCGAACGGATCGACGTCGTGCCGCTGTACTTCGCCGGGGAACGGCCGGTCGTCGAGCGCGACGGTGCGCTGATCATGGTCGATGACGAACGGTTCGTCCTTCGCGAAGGCGAGAACGTCGAGCAGCGCCGCGTACGCTTCCGCACGCTGGGCTGTTATCCGCTCACCGGTGCGATCGAGTCGAGCGCCGATTCGCTGGACGCGATCATCGAGGAAATGCGCGCTTCGCGCAGCTCCGAGCGCCAGGGCCGGATCATCGACCACGACGGCGCCAGCTCGATGGAGAAAAAGAAGCAGGAGGGCTATTTCTGATGGCCGCCGGCATGCTTCGTTTCATTACCTGCGGCAGCGTGGACGACGGCAAGAGCACGCTGTTGGGCCGGCTGCTCTACGACGCCGGCATGCTCGCCGACGACCAGCTCGACGCGCTGCGCCGCGACAGCCGCAAGCGCGGCGGCGAGGCGCTGGATTTTGCGCTGGTCACCGACGGACTGGACGCCGAGCGCGAGCAAGGCATCACCATCGACGTTGCCTGGCGCTATTTCCACACGGCAAGGCGCAGCTTCGTCGTCGGCGACTGTCCGGGGCACGAGCAGTACACGCGCAACATGGCCACCGGCGCCTCGCAGGTGGACCTGGCGGTGGTGCTGGTCGACGCGCGCAAGGGGCTGTTGGCACAAACGCGCCGGCACACCTACATCTGTGCGTTGCTCGGTATCCGTCGCGTCGTGCTGGCCGTGAACAAGATGGATCTGGTCGGCCTGGATGCGGGCGTCTATGCCGCCATCGCCGAGCCCTACCATGCGCTGGCCACCTCGATGGGCATCGAATCGGTCAACGCGTTGCCGGTGGTGGCCCCGGATGGCGACAACGTGGGACTGCGTTCGACGCGCATGCCCTGGTACCAGGGCCCCAGCCTGCTGGAACTGCTCGAGACACTGGATGCCGAAGTGGCGCCGTCGCCCCGGTTCCACCTGCCTGTGCAGTGGGTCAATCGTCCGGACCAGCATTTCCGCGGCTACGCCGGCACGGTGCGCGGCGGACGCGTGGCGGTGGGCGAGGAGGTACTGGTGCAGCCCGGCGGCCAGCGCGCGCGAGTCGAGCGCATCGTCGGGCCGTCGTCCGATCTTTCCGAGGCGGGTGACGGACAGGCGGTCACGATCTGCCTGGATCGCGAGCTCGACGTCAGCCGTGGCGACGTCATCGCGTCGGCGGCGGACCCGGCACCGGTGGCCGACCAGTTCGGCTGCCACCTGATCTGGTTCGGCGACGCGCCGTTGCTGCCCCATCGCAGCTACCTGCTGCGGCTGGGTACCACGATCGTCAACGCACGGGTTACCGCGATCAAGCACAAGATCGACGTCAACACGCAGGCGCCCCTCGCGGCACGACGGCTGGAACTCAACGAAGTCGGCTACTGCAACATCGACCTCGATCGTCCGGTCGCGTTCGAACGCTACGCCGACAACCGCACGCTCGGCGGCTTCGTGCTGATCGATCGCCAGAGCAACGCCACCATGGCCTGCGGGATGCTGGACTTTGCGCTGCAGCGGGCTTCCAACATCCATTGGCAGCATACCGACGTGGACAAGGCCTCGCGCGCGCTGGCCAAGGGCCAGCAGCCGGTCTGCGTGTGGTTCACCGGACTGTCCGGCGCGGGCAAGTCGACCATCGCCAACCTGGTCGAACGCAAGCTGGCCGCGCAGGGCTTCCACACCTACCTGCTGGACGGCGACAACCTTCGCCACGGACTGAATGTCGACCTGGGTTTCACTGCCGAGTCCCGGGTCGAGAACGTGCGCCGCGTGGCCGAGGTGGCGCACCTGATGGTCGATGCCGGGTTGGTGGTGCTGGTGTGCGTGATTTCGCCCTTCGCCGGCGAGCGCGAGTTCGCGCGCGGGCGCTTCGGCGAGGGCGAGTTCGTCGAGGTGTTCGTGGACACGCCGCTGGCCGACTGCGAGCAGCGGGATCCCAAGGGCCTCTACGCCAAGGCGCGTGCCGGTCGGATCAGCAACTTCACGGGCATCGATTCGCCGTATGAGCGGCCGGTTGCGCCGGAGCTGCACCTGCGCACCGAAGGGCAACGTGCAGAGCAACTGGCCGACCAGGTGCTGGCCTGTCTGCAGGAGCGCCTGGGCTAGGACGGGCGCCCGGCCATGGGTTCGACTTCGCTTGCTGCGCATCCCCGCGCGGCATGAACGGGTTCGAGGGCTTGGCAATCAAGCCCACGCTCAGCTGCCGCTAGCCCCGAGCGCAGGCCGCCGCAGGGCGACGTGGGCAACGACGCGGGCAGGCGCGACCCGCGTGGCGATCTACTTCCGCCGTGGCGGCTTGCCACCCTGGCGCGGCTTGAACCCACCCGGCCGTGGCCGGCGCGGCGGCGTGGCGCCGGCGGGCTCCTCGGTCCCGTCCCACTCGCTGATGCGCAACTGCTGCTGGCTTACCCAAACCTTCTTGAGGTGGTCGAACACCTCCGTGGGCATGCCCTCGGGCAGGTCGATCAGGCTGTAGTCGCCGCGGATGCTCACGCGGCCGATGAACTGGCTTTCCAGCCCGGCCTCGTTGGCGATCGCGCCGACGATGTTGCCGGGCTTGACGCCATGCTCGTGGCCGACCTCGATGCGGTAGGTGCGCTTGCCCGGCTCCGGCGCATTGTGCGGACGGGGCGGGCGGGCGTCGAAGCCACGCGGCTCGCGCGCCTCGCGCGGCTTGCGTTCGTGACGTTCCGGGCGCTCGCCGTCACGCTCGCGCGGCGTGGTCTCGCGGCGCTCGTACTCGCGTTTCGGCGGCGGGGTGAGCAGGAGCGGGCGATCGCCCTGGGCGATGCGTGCCAACGCCGCAGCGATCTCCAGCGCGGGAATGTTGTGTTCCTGCTCGTACTGCTCGATCAACTGCTGGAACTGGCCCAGGTCGTCCTGTGCGAGCGTATCGGTGATGCGCTGCTTGAAACGCGCGATGCGCACGTCGTTGACCGCCTCGACCGTGGGCAGCTTCATCTCTTCGATCGGCTGGCGGGTGGCCCGTTCGATCGCGCGCAGCATGCCCTTCTCGCGCGGCGTGACGAACAGGATCGCCTCGCCGCTGCGCCCCGCGCGGCCGGTGCGGCCGATGCGATGGACGTAGCTTTCGGTGTCGTAGGGAATGTCGTAGTTGAAGACGTGGCTGATGCGCTCGACGTCCAGACCGCGCGCGGCCACGTCGGTGGCGACCAGGATGTCCAGCTTGCCCTCCTTGAGCTGCTGGATCACCCGCTCGCGCTGCGCCTGGGCAATGTCGCCGTTGATCGCCGCGGCGGCCAGGCCGCGCGCGGTGAGCTTCTCGGCCAGCTCCTCGGTCGCCTGCTTGGTGCGCGCGAAGATGATCATCGCGTCGAACGGTTCGGCCTCCAGGATGCGGGTCAGCGCATCGAGTTTGTGCATGCCGCTGACGAACCAGTAGCGCTGGCGGATGTTCGCCGCGGTGGTGGTCTTGGCCTTGATGGTGACCTCGACCGGATCCTTCAGGTGCGCCTGGGCGATCTTGCGGATCGGCGCCGGCATGGTCGCCGAGAACAGCGCTACCTGGCGTTGCGGCGGCGTGGCCTGGAGCACCTTCTCGACGTCGTCGATGAAGCCCATGCGCAGCATCTCGTCGGCCTCGTCGAGCACCAGGTACTTGAGGCCGGACAGATCCAGCGTGCCCTTGTCCAGGTGGTCGATCACGCGGCCGGGGGTGCCGACCACGACGTGCACGCCGCGACGCAGCGCGTGCAATTGCGGGCCGTAGCTCTGGCCGCCGTAGATCGGCAGGACCTGGAAGCCGGGAATGTGGGCCGCATAGCGCTGGAACGCCTCGGCCACCTGGATGGCCAATTCGCGCGTGGGCGCCAGCACCAGCGCCTGCGGCTTGCCGGGCTTCGCCTCGATGCGCGAAAGGATCGGCAGCGCGAACGCAGCGGTCTTGCCGGTGCCGGTCTGCGCCTGGCCGAGCACGTCGCGGCCCTCGAGCAGCGTCGGGATGGTGGCGGCCTGGATGGGGGAGGGCGACTCGTAGCCGACATCGGCGAGCGCCTGCTGCACTTCGGGGCGCAGCGCGAGCGCGGCGAAACCGGCCGGCACCGGGTCGTGATCGGCCGGCGTGGGACCTGGAACGGGGGATGACATGGGAACCTCAGATTTGGGCAGCGGCGAGCAAAGGCGTGCGCCGCGCGGGCGCGACATTCTATCAGGCTGGCCGGTGGGCCGTCGGTGCGAAGTACACGGTGCGTGGGTGGACCGTGGTTATGATCGTGCGTTTGTCATAGTGGAGCGGCGCATGGCGACCATCGAAACGATCTCCGAGCAGCGCTGCCATGGCGGCATGCAGGGCTTCTACCGGCACGCCTCGGTTGCCTGTGGCGGGCCGATGCGCTTTGCGCTCTTCCTGCCGCCGCAGGCAGCGCGGCAGCCGTGCCCGCTGCTCTACTTCCTGGCCGGCCTGACCTGCACGGAAGAGACCGCGACGATCAAGGCCGGTGCGCAGCGGCTGGCCGCCGAGCTCGGACTGGCGCTGGTGATGCCCGACACCAGTCCACGCGATACCGGTTTCGAGGGAGCCACCGGCGACTGGGAGTTCGGCGAAGGGGCGGGCTTCTACCTCGATGCCACGCAGCCGCCATGGTCCTCGCGCTTTCGCATGCGCAGCTACGTCGCGGAGGAACTGCCCGCGCTCCTGGCGGCGCAGTTTCCGCTGGATACCGAACGCGCGGGCGTGTGCGGGCATTCCATGGGCGGTCACGGCGCGCTCACCCTGGCGCTCACCTATCCGCAACGCTACCGCTCCGTGTCCGCGTTTGCCCCGATCGTGGCGCCCGCGCGGGTGCCGTGGGGGCAGAAGGCGTTCACGCGCTACCTGGGCGAGGACAGCGCCGCGTGGAGCGACTACGACGCCTGTGCGCTGGTGCAGCGACACACCTTCCCCGGCACCATCCTGATCGACCAGGGCGAGGCGGATCGCTTCCTCGCCGAGCAACTGCGCCCGGAGCTGTTCGAGCGTGCCTGCGCCGAGGCAGGGCAATCGCTGCTGCTGCGCCGGCAACCGGGCTACGACCACAGCTACTGGTTCATCAGCACCTTCATCGACGACCACCTGCGCCACCACGCGAAGGCGCTGGGCCTGTAGGCGAGCCGGGGTTCATTGAACGACCGGCTGCTCCCGGCCAGAGCGGAGGCGCCAGCCAGGTCAGCCGCGCGTTTCCGGTCGGGCCGTACCGCCGCCCGGCCGCCGCCGGCGGTTGTTGCGACTGGCGTTGCCCGTATTGCGGTTTTGCGCGTGATTGCCGCCATGCCCCGCATGCCCGTTGCGCGCCGGCCGCGGCTGGCGCTGGCCCTGCACCGGACGCGGCGCGCCGGCATCCAGGCGAAGCGGCGCGGAGGGCTCGAAGCCGGGCACGTCGGTGATGGCGATGTCCTGCTTGAGCAGCTTGCGGATGTCACGCAGCAGGCCCGACTCGTCGTGGCTGACCAGCGACACGGCCATGCCTTCGGAACCGGCGCGGCCAGTGCGGCCAATACGGTGCACGTAATCCTCGGCAACCATCGGCAGGTCGTGGTTGATCACCATCGGCAACTGGTCGATGTCGATGCCGCGCGCGGCGATGTCGGTGGCAACCAGCACGGTGATGCGGCCGTTCTTGAAATCGCCCAGCGCCTTGGTGCGCGCGTTCTGGCTCTTGTTGCCGTGGATCGCCGCGGAGCGCACGCCGGAGGCGTCCAGGAACTTCACCAGCTTGTCGGCACCGTGCTTGGTGCGGCTGAACACCAGGCTCTGGCGGCGGCTGTCCTGCGAGAGCAGGTGCAGCAGCAGGTCGCGCTTGCGCGCGGCATCGACCGGGTGCACGTGGTGGCTGACGGTATTGGCCACGGTGTTGGGCGGGGTCACCGACACCTCGCGCGGCGAGCGCATGAACTGCATCGCCAGCGCCTTGATCGGTTCGGCGAAGGTGGCCGAGAACAGTAGCGTCTGCCGCTGCTTCGGCAGCGCCTGCAGGATGCGCTTGATCGCCGGCAGGAAGCCCATGTCCAGCATGCGGTCGGCTTCGTCCAGCACCAGCACCTCGACGCCGGAGAGATCGACCGAGCGCTGCTGCATGTGATCGATCAGGCGGCCGGGCGTGGCGATCACCACGTCCACGCCGCGGCGCAGCGCCTGCATCTGCGGGCCCATGCCGACGCCACCGAAGATGGTGGTGCTGGAGACGCGCAGGTGCTTGCCGTAGTCGCGCAGGTTGTCGTGCACCTGGGCAGCCAGCTCACGCGTCGGGGTCAGCACCAGCGCGCGTGGGCGACGGGTCTGGGTGGCGCCGGCGGTGGACAGGTGCTGCAGCAGCGGCAGCGCGAAGGCGGCCGTCTTGCCGGTGCCGGTCTGCGCGGCGGCCAGCAGGTCGTGGCCTTCCAGCACCAGCGGGATGGCGCCGGCCTGGATCGGGGTCGGTTGCGTATAGCCCTGTTCGGCAAGCGCACGCAGCAACGCGGGCGCGAGGCCCAGCGATTCAAAAGACATGAACACACTCCTGTGCAACCCGGAGCGTTCAGTCAGAACCGCGTTGCGATATGGGGAAGGGGGCAGCTGAAAGCTGCAACGGCAGGAAGCCGTCCGCGCAGTATAGCCGATCGGCGCTACGGCGGGCGCATGCGGCCTGAATCCATCCCTACCCGGCTCCTCCCTTGACCGGGAGGGCTGCGTCGGGACGTTCCCCGGGGCTCACCGCAGGCGAGCGATCATGCCGGCCGCCGTGCCACGACCAGGTAGCTGTTGAACGGCGTACGCCCCCATAACGGCGTGAGCGTGGTGACCAGGCCGGCGCGCTCGAGCGGTCCGGTCACCTCCTGCGCGGTCGGGTAGTGATCGGCGCCCACGCGCATCCAGCCGGTGGCGTGCAGCACATGCTCCTCCAGCACGGTCGCGTGGAAGCGCCAGTGCTTCGCGCGAAGCACGTTGCGGATCATCAGCTGCGCGCCCGGCGCCACGTGGGCGGCCAGCAGTTCGAGCAGCGGAGCCTGGCGTGCCGCCGGCAGGTAGTGCAGGACATCGAGCAGGCAGACATGTCCACGGAAGTCCGGCAGATCGGCCACGTCCGCGCGGCGAAGGTCCAGCGCATCGCCGATCGCCGCTGCGGCCGCCCGGCCAGTGGCGATCTTGCGCTCGTCATGGTCGATGCCGACGTAGCCGCGCAGTACGCCGCAGCCGTGCAGGTAGTGGCCGAGCAGGCCGATGCCGCAACCGACGTCGAGCAGCGGGAACGCCGGAGCCTCCTGCAAGAGCCGCGCGACGGCGCCATAAACCGGGTCCCCGGCCAGTTTTCCGCGCACGTATTGGCGCTGGTTGAAGCCGGTGAAGCGGGCCGACAGCGTGGCGCGCATCGAGCGATCGAGGTGATACCGCGGGCGCACTGTCAACGCGCGTGCTCCGGCAGCATGGACGGGCGGCGGGCCTCGTGTCGGGACGATCGTTGCATGGTCGTGCTCCGCGGACGGGGGGGCAGTATAGGCAAGGGCCAGGTCGCCGGGTGTGCAGGGGATGCATGCGGGGCCGACGTTCCAGCGGCGGCCTCATGGCGCGCGCTGGTCGGGGCGGCACGGTCGCGCACGGGGGCGCGACCGCATTGGAGACATGTCGCGGAGCAGCCCTGCGGGAACGCATGGGCCCCAAAAAGAACGAGCCCGGCACGGGGCCGGGCTCGTCGGGGTACCGCGTCGTGGATCGCTTACTGGCAGGTCACGCCCACCGCGTTGAATGCGGCTACCACGTCGCTGCGCGAGTAGCCGTAGTCGTCTGCCGCGTTCTCGACGCCGCAGGCGCCGGAATTGAAGGTCGAGGTTGCGGTCCAGTACATCGCGTTGGCGCGCTCGAACACCTCGAACGCCTTGCGCGTGTTCCAGGTCGATGTCTTGGCCAGGGTGCAGAACGCCTTGTTGTAGACGCCGCTGGAGTAGTGCACATCCAGGCCACTGTAGTACTGCGACGCGTTGTCGATCGAGCCACCGTCCTTGCTCGGAGTGCACATCCAGCGCAGCGCCGGATCGGTCTTGGTGATGTCGGCACCGACCAGCCAGTCATTGGCGCCACGGTCGTAGTACTCGGCCGCTTCGCCGGCCATGTCCGAGAAGGCCTCGTTCATGCCGCCGGACTGTCCCGAGTACTGCAGGTTGGAGTGCTGCTCGGTGAAGCCGTGGCTGATTTCGTGGCTGGTCACGTCCAGGGCGGTGAGCGGATAGAAGTAGCTCGCGCCGTCGCCGAAGTTCATCGACGAGCCGTTCCAGAACGCGTTCTCGTAGTTGCGGCTGTAATGCACGTTCATCACCAGCTGCATGTTCAGCGGCGGCGCGCCGAACCATGCGGTGTACATGTCGTGCACGACGGCGCCGAAGTGGTGCGCGTCGTTGATCGGCGAATAGGCGCCATTGATGCCGTCGCCGCTGCTGGTCGGACAGGTGAACGTCCACAGGGTCGCGCGGGTGCGACTCTGGTTCATGTTGTTGGTCTTCACGTTCGTGTTGACCATCGAACAGGTGCTGCCCGACTGGGTGACCGCCAGGGCCGGATAGTCGGTGCCGTAGAAGTACTGGCCGGTCTTCTGGTTGCCGCCCGGGCCATTGGCCGACGCCGGCGTGCCGCTGCCGCCACCGCCGCCGCCCGGCCGTTTGGTCGTCAGCCCTTCCCAGCTCTTGACCACCACACCGGTGTTGGCGTCGATGATCGCGGTCGGGCGGGTCGGACGGCCATTGTGGTCATCGAAGAACGAAGTCAGGTAGACCAGTCGCGCCTTCTTGCCCTCGGCATAGACGTACAGCTCGTGCTTGACGTTCTGCAGGCTGGCGTCGGAGACCGCGTGGGTGCCGATGCCGTACGGCAGGAAGCCGGCGTGCTGGCGCAGCGCGGCCAGCGCCTGGGTGCCGCTGATGCGCGGCGTGACCGACGCCAGGTCGAAGCCCAGGCCGTTGGACAGATGGCCGTCGACGCTGCGCACGTTGCCGGCGCCATCGCGCTCGACCACCACGCTGCGGCCATAGACCGGCACGCCGCGGAACATCTGGTGCTCACGGGTCTTGATCGTGCCGTGGGCGGTGCGCAGCTGCAGGCCCGGGGCCAGCGAGGCTTGCGGGTCCATGCCCAGGCGCTGGTTCAGCGCAGTGGCGCTCAGGTGGCCCAGTGCGGGTGCATGGATGTGGTTCGGCGTGGCAGCCGGGGCAGCGGCGGCCACGACCAGGCCGAGGGCGCCCAGCAGGGCGCCGGCAAGCGGTTTTTGCATCATTGGTGTTTCCCTCCCGAGGAAATGGATGGGCGTTCGGTAGCCTCCTGCCACGTCCCGCCGTCACGTCGGCACTCGCCGATCCTCCCCAGGGAGCGATGTGCCGACAGGGCAACCTACGCCAGCCCGGGGAGCATGTCATCCTGCCGCGCAGCATCCGGGCGGCGGCCCTCGCAGGACCGCGTGCTAGCCTGATGACGGTCTGATGCTGGGAGCCGCTGGATGACTATCGTGTCCACGTTGCGTGAGCTGGACCATGACCAGCGCCACACGGTGCTGGCCAGCTTCCTCGGCTGGACGCTGGACGCCTTCGATTACTTCCTGTTGACGTTCGTCATCGTCGGCATTGCCAACGACTTCGGCGTGGACAAGACCGACGTGACGCTGGCCCTGCTGCTGACGTTGGCCGCGCGGCCCTTCGGGGCGCTGATCTTCGGGCGACTGGCCGACCGTTACGGCCGGCGGCCGATCCTGATGCTGGACGTGGTGCTCTTCTCGCTGTTCGAGCTGGCCACCGCCTTCTCCACCTCGCTGACCATGCTGCTGGTGCTGCGCTTCCTGTTCGGCATCGCGATGGGCGGGGAATGGGGCATCGGCGCCTCGCTGGCAATGGAGGCGATTCCGCCCAAGGCGCGCGGCATCGTCTCGGGACTGCTGCAGAGCGGCTACCCCTGCGGGTTCTTCCTCGGCGCACTGGCCAACTGGCTGTTGATCGACCACATCGGCTGGCGTGGATTGTTCGTGGTCGGCGCCGCACCGGCGCTGCTCGTGCTCTACATCCGCCGCAAGGTGCCCGAGTCGCCGGTGTGGCAGCAGCAGCGCCAGGCCCCGCGGCGCAGCCTGCGCGAAGCGATGCGCGGCCACTGGAAGCTGGCGCTGTACCTCATGCTGCTGATGACCGCCTTCAACATGTTCAGCCACGGCTCGCAGGACCTCTACCACACGTTCGAGGAGGTGAATCTGCATCTGCCGACCGGCTCGACCGCCGCGTTCGTGCTAGTGGCGCTGTTGAACCTCGGCGCGCTGGTGGGCGGGCTGTTCTTCGGCGCGCTGTCGGAGCGGATCGGACGGCGCCGCGCGATCGTCATCGCCGCGCTGCTGGCCATCCCGGTCATTCCGCTGTGGATGTACGGCGGCACGCTGGTGCTCTATGGCGTGGGCGCCTTCCTGATCCAGGTGATGGTGCAGGGCGCCTGGGGCGTGGTACCCACGCACCTGAACGAGCTCTCGCCCGGCCACGTGCGCGGCACGCTGCCGGGCTTCGCCTACCAGACCGGCAACCTGCTGGCGGCGGTCACCGCCACGGCGCAGGCGTGGATCGCCAAGGCGCACGGCGGCGACTATGCCTTCGCCATGTCGGTCTGGATCGCGTTGGTGGCACTGGTGCTGGCGCTGCTCGCCTGGCTGGGGCCGGAGGCGCGCGGGGTGGGCTTCGGGCACACGCGGGACTGATAGAATCCCGCGCTTTGCATCCCACGAGAACGGCAATGAAGGCAGGCAAGGACAAGGTCATCGCGTTCCACTACACGCTCACGGTGGACGGCAACAAGGTGGAAAGCTCGCGCGACAACGGCGAGCCGTTGTGGATCCTGCTCGGCCACGGCCAGCTCATTCCCGGCCTGGAAAAGGCGCTCGAAGGCCACGAGGCGGGCGAGACGCTCGCGGTGGACATCGCGCCGGCCGAGGGCTACGGCGAGCGCGAGGACGGCCGCATCCAGCGCGTGCCGAAGAAGTATTTCCAGCAGGCGAACAAGCTCAAGCCAGGCATGGCCACGGTGCTGGCGCTGAAGGAAGGCGGCCACCGCGCGGTGACCGTGCACAAGGTGGGCATGAGCACCATCGACGTGGATCTGAACCATCCCATGGCTGGCAAGACCCTCCACTTCGACGTGGCGATCGAGGAAGTGCGCGATGCCACCGAGGACGAGGTCAAGCACGGCCACGCGCATCCGCCGGGGCAGGAAGCGCACTGAGGTGGCAAGGAAAACGGCGCTTCGGCGCCGTTTTTTTCGCGGGTAGGGCTGAGGCAAGGCTTCCCCCGCCTTCGGCACCTTCCCCCGCGGGTGAAGGTTCGGTCACCGCATTTCGCGAGTTGATCGCCTACGGTGGAAGGCCTGGTAGCCAGAGGCGTGCGGGTCGATCCTCCCCCGCCTGCGGGGGGAAGGTGCCCGTAGGGCGGATGGGGGAGGCCTTGCCCCAGACCCTCAATCCAGCAACCGCTTCCCGAAAGCGAAGTGGTCGCGCCAGTACGGCCCGTCGATGTCATCCAGCCGCACCGTCCCGCCACTGTTGGGTGCGTGCACGAAGCGGCCCTTGCCGACGTACACGCCGACGTGGCTGATGTCGCCGCCGATGTCGAAGAACACCAGGTCGCCGCTGGCGAGTTCCGTCATGCGACGGACCTTGCGGCCGTCCATTTCGGACATGGCGCGCGAGCTGTGCGGCAGCAGGATGTCCGCTGCCTGGCGATAGATGTAGTCGACCAGCCCGCTGCAGTCGAAACCGCTGTCGGGCGTGTTGCCGCCCCAGTGGTAGGGCGTGCCGACCAGCGCGATGGCCCGGAACAGCACGTCGTTGGCGGTGCCGGCGCTGGCCGCCGAGGGCGCCTTCGCGGGCAGGTCCGACAGAGACGAATGCGAAGCCTTGAAGGTGGGCTCGCGCCGGTGCGGGCTGCCGGCGCAGCCGGCCAGCAACGCCGTCCCGAGCAGGACGAGGCGCAGGCGCGTGGCGGAGGAAGGACGTCCGTACGCAGTCATGGCAACCTCGGCAGTGTTTTGCCCGAGCTTATCCAGTCAATGGCTTGCGTCAAGCTCGTGAGAACCGGCGGCAACTGTCAGTGCGTCGCGTCGACCTGCAGGGCACGCTCGGTCAGCACCTTGCCCGCGGTATTCATGCTGCGCAGGCGATAGCGTCCGGGCCGCAGCCAGAGGGTGTTGTCGCTGCCGCCTTCGAGGAACACGTAACGGTCGGCAGCTACCGCGTCGTCCGGTTCATCCGCGTAGTGGGCTTCCACCAGACAGGGGAACGCGCCCTGGCACAGCCGCGAACTGACCGCTGCGGCCACGCGCTTGCCGTGCAGCGAAAGCCAGTCCGGGCGGTGGCCGTCGGCGGCCGGGGGCAGGGCGATGGCGGCCTTGCCGTCGATCGTCAGGGGGATGACCCGGTTGCGCACGTAGGAGCTGACGCGCTGGTTGGCCGGGGGCAGGATCACGTTCATGTCGTAGACCTGCGGGCGCGCGCTCCACCACCGGCCGTCCCCCAGGTGGCGCAGTACGATCGCCCGCTGCGGGTGGAAGGCCTCGACGAGCTGGTGGTAAGGCTCGCGCAGGGCGTTGCGGGTGTCCAGGTGGGGCGTCAGGCCGTTCTGGGGCACGCCGCGCAGCGAATCGCCGGTGCGTACCGCGTTGTTGACCACCCGGTAGGCTTCCAGTTCGTTGAACGGCTCCTCCTCGCGGAGTTCGGTCTGGTCGATGCTGAGCACGTCCAGCCCGCTGAGCGCCTCGATGCGCGCGGCCATCGGCAGCACGTCGCCCAGCCTTCCCCTCGCCTTGTCGATGTGTGCGTAGCCCGCGTGGACCAGCAGCTTGGCCCTGGGATTGCCCGCCAGTACCTTCTGGTAGAGCGCGCGCGCCTGCTGCGCTTCGCGCTCCTGCCCACCGGGCGTGGTCGATTCGTACGGCACCAGCACATAACCCAGCCGCAACGCCTCGCGCACGATCTCGCCATAGACCGGTTCGCGCATGTACTCGGTGCCGCTGTGGTCGGTCGGGTAGCCGCGCTGGCGCAACGCATTGCCATCCTCGACCAGCGCCTCGATCGCCAGGTGGGTGAAGCCCAGCGCGCGCAGCCGCGGCAGCAGCGCGAGGGTGAGCAGCCGGGTATGCGCGTCGTGATGCGCCTCGTTGACCATGACGATACGCCGCTGCGCGGCCAGGCCGGCGATGGCGTCGACGGCGTCCACGGCCTGCCATTGGGCGGGCGAGGGCAGGGGAATGTTCTCGGGCAGCCGGGCCTTCAGTGGAAAGTCCCGCACCGCCTCCCCATAGAGACCGAGCTCGTTTTCGCTGAAGGCGTAATACTGCTGGGCCATGCCGCGGGTCGTCGCATCCAGTTCCGGCAGGGTCCGCAGCAGATAACCGTAGCGGCCCAGCTCGTTGCCCTCGCGCATCGCCGCCAGGAATTGCCGCGTGGACACCCCTCCGGCCTGCGCCGGCATCGGCTGCACCGCGGCAGCCAGCAGAAGGGCGAGGAAGGCAGATCGGCAGAACGTCATGCGGCGGCTACCCCTCGAATGACTCGACGCCAGACTAGATTTCACCCGGCCTTCAGGCAAGGGTCTTGCGGACGTGCCTGCTCATGGCCGTCACCATGGCGCAGGCATGCTTCGAAGCGCACACCGTGGAGGCTGCATGACACGCAACTTCGACCTGATCGTGCTCGGCGCCGGCTCCGGCGGGCTGACCGTGGCGCAGCGCGCGGCGCGCTACGGCGCCAGGGTGGCGCTGGTCGAACCCGGACCGCCGGGCGGCACCTGCGCGAACCTGGGCTGCGTGCCGAAGAAGGCGCTCTGGTTCGCTTCGCAACTGGCGCATGCCCAGGCGCTGGCCGTCGAGTACGGCTTCGACCTCACGCCCGGCCGGCTCGACTGGAACCATTTCCGCCTGCTGCGCGAC
Source organism: Frateuria sp. GZRR33 (assembly GCF_051900425.1). Taxonomy (NCBI): domain Bacteria; kingdom Pseudomonadati; phylum Pseudomonadota; class Gammaproteobacteria; order Lysobacterales; family Rhodanobacteraceae; genus Frateuria; species Frateuria sp. GZRR33. The sequence goes on along the minus strand of NZ_JBHZGK010000006.1, from coordinate 157,679 downwards.
CGCTACATCGAGGGCATTCGCCAGCGTTATGCGGAGCGCCTGCAGGAGGCGGGCGTGACCTGGATCGGCGCGGCGGGCCGCCTGCTGGCGCGCGACACCGTGCAGGCCGGCGACACGCACTACCGCGCGCCGCAAATCGTCATCGCCACCGGCGCACGGCCCCGGCGACTGCCCTTGCCGGGCTTCGAGCTGGGCATGGTCTCGGACGACGTTTTCTCGATGCGCACGCTGCCGCGCTCCATCGGCATCGTCGGTGGCGGCTACGTCGCGACCGAATTTGCCTGCCTCCTGCGCGCGCTCGGTTGCGAGGTGGAGCTGTTGATCCGCAAGCAACTGCTCGATGGCTTCGACGCCGAGCTGGTGCAGGCGCTGGCAGCGCAGATGCGCGCGCAGGGCATCCGCATTACACCGCAGAGCAACGTCAACGGCGCCCGCGGCGAAGCAGGCGCATGGTTGCTGGACGATGCACGCGGCGCCGCGCACGGGCCCTACGAGGCAGTGTTGTGGGCGGTCGGTCGCGTGCCCAACAGCGATGCGCTCGGGCTGGACGAGGTGGGCGTGGCGCGCGACGGCAAGGGCTTCGTGCGGGTCGATGCGCACCAGAACACCACCGTTCCCGGGATCAGCGCCATTGGCGACGTCACGGATTGCCCTGCGCTCACGCCGGTGGCGGTCTCGGCCGGGTATGCGCTGGTCGAGCGGTTGTTCGGTGGCCAGCCGGAGGCGAGCTTCGACTACCAGGCCATTCCCACCGTAGTCTTCGCCGATCCGCCGCTGGGCAAGATCGGCCTCACCGAGGAACAGGCGCGGGCAAGCCATGGTGACGCCGTGGCGGTCTACAGCAAGCGGTTCGTGCCGTTGCAGTTCGCGGTGGCGGGACAACGCGAGCCGACCGTCATGAAACTGGTCTGCACGGGCGACGACGAGCGCGTGCTCGGCCTGCACGCGCTCGGGCCCGGCGTGGACGAAATGCTGCAGGGCTTTGCCGTGGCGGTGCGCCAGGGGCTCACCCGCGGCCAGCTGCGCAGTGCGGTGGCGATCCACCCGACCTCGTCGGAAGAGCTGCTCCTGATGCACTGAGGTGCGGAGGCCCGGGGTTACACTGGCCCGATGGACATTTTCCGCCTCGACCCGGGCACCGCGCCCCTGCTGATCAGCCTGCCGCACGACGGCAGCCACATTCCCGACGACATCGCCGCACGCATGCATCCGGCGGCACGGCGCTCACCGGATACCGACTGGCACGTCACCCGCCTGTACGCGCCGCTGGCGCAGGCGCTGGGCGCCAGCCTGCTGCGCCCGCTGGCTTCCCGCTACGTGGTCGACCTCAACCGCCCCGCCGATGGCCACGCGCTTTACCCGGGCCGGCGCGAGACCGGGCTGGTGTCGACCATCGGCTTCGACGGCGAGCCGCTGTACCGGGAAGGCGAGCCGGACGAGTCCGAAGTTCAACGCCGCGTGAACGAATACTGGCGTCCCTACCACGCCGCGCTCCAGCAGGAACTTGCGAGACTGCGTCAGATGCATGGCCGCGTCGTGCTTTGGGAAGGACATTCGATCCGCAGCCGGGTGCCCATGCTGTTCGACGGCCGGCTGCCCGACCTCAACCTCGGCACCGCCGATGGCGCGAGCTGCTCGCCGTCGCTACAGCATCGCCTGGAGGAGGTGTTGCGTGCGCAGGACCGCTTCGATTTCGCGGTGAACGGCCGCTTCAAGGGCGGGTACATCACGCGGCAGTATGGACGTCCAAACGAAGGCGTCGACGCGGTGCAGCTGGAAATGACCCAGCACAATTACATGGATGAAGAGAGCTTCGCGTGGGACGAAGGCAAGGCCGCGGAGCTGCGCACCGCGATCGAGCCGCTGCTGCGCACCTGCCTGGCCTGACGCAAGTTCCTTCGTGCGGAAAACCGGCCGTCGCAAGTCAAGGGCCGGGCGCGATCGGCGTGCCTGTCGATGCGCCAGGTGTTCAGTCGCCGTATCCGGCGCGCGCCGCATCGTGCCTTCGCCGCGCCGCCCGCGATGCCGGGTTCCGGCCGGGTCCGCGGCTCCTTGAACAGTTCCGAGGTTTCCCTATGCGTAAGCTCGTGATCGCTTCCCTGCTCGTGGCGGGCGTGGCCCTTTCCGGTGTTGTGCTGGCCCAGGACGCAGCTCCCAAGGCGGCGACCAAGACCGAGCAGGCGGCCGCGGCCCCGAAGAAGGCCATGACCCACCACCATCACGCCCACAAGGCGATGAAGAAGACGGCGGAAAAGCCGGCTGCCGGCAAGTAATCCGTCGGCTACCGTCATTGACCCCGCCTGCGACGCCGGCGGGGTCTTTTGTGTCAGCGGTCCGCGGGCAGCGCCGCGATGCACTTGAGCTCGATCGCGATCGGCGTCGGCAGCGCATCGATGCCCACGGTGGTGCGGCAGGCGTCGACGCCGGCGAAATACTCGGCGTAGAGCTTGTTGTAGACCGGGAAATCGCGTGCCATGTCGGTGAGGAACACGGTCACGTCGACCAGATCCTCCCAGCGCGCGCCGCTGGCCTCCAGCACTGCGCGCACGTTGGCAAACACCTGCCGGCACTGCGCCTCGATGTCGTAGGCGGCGAGGCTGCCGTCGTGCTCATGGACGTTGCCCGGCACGCGGTTGGTGCCCGGCTCGCGCGGGCCGACGCCGGACAGGAACAGCAGGTTGCCCACCCGTCGCGCATGCGGGTACGCGCCCACCGGCGCCGGGGCCGCATCGGTGCGGATGCCCCCACTCATGCCTTCTGCTGCCAGCGCTCGGCCAGGCCGTCCAGCGCCTTTCGATAGGCTTCGGCCATGCTTTCGCGATCGGTGACGATCAGCCCCAGGTCGTGCATGTGACCGTCGTTGAGGCCATAGATCCAGGCATGCACGGTGAGCTTCTGGCCGCGCTCCCAGGCGTCCTGCACGATGCTCGTGCCGCACACGTTGAGCGCCTGTTCGATGGCGTTGAGTTCGCACAGGCGCTCGTGGCGCTCGGTGAAAGGCACCTGCGGCTGCAGCGAGGCCTCGTGCTTGAAGGCCACGTCCTTGACGTGGCGCAGCCAGTTGTCGACCAGGCCGAGCCGGTCCTTGCGCAGCACCGCGCCCACGCCGCCGCAACCATAGTGGCCGACCACCAGGATGTGTTCGACCTTGAGCACGTCGACCGCGAACTGGATGGTGCTCAGCGCGTTGAGGTCGGTGTGCACCACCACGTTGGCCACGTTGCGGTGGACGAAGATTTCGCCCGGCGGCAGGTCGACGATCTGCGTGGCAGGCACGCGCGAATCGGAACAGCCGATCCACAGGTACTTGGGCGCCTGCTGCTGCGAGAGCTGCTCGAAGAAGTCCGGGTCGGAGGCGCTGACGCTGGCCGCCCAGCGGCGATTTTTTTCGAGCAGGTCCTTCAGGGTGTGCGGCATGGGTTTTCCAGATCAGTAACGGATGCAGATGTTCTTCGGCTCGGTAAAGAAGGCCAGCGCCTCGGTCCCGCCTTCGCGGCCCAGGCCCGACTGCTTCACGCCGCCGAACGGCGTGCGCAAGTCGCGCAGCAGCCAGCAGTTGGTCCAGACGATGCCGAAATCGAGTGCCGCGGCGACACGGTGGGCGCGGGAGAGATCCTGCGTCCACACCGAGGCGGCCAGGCCGTAGCGGCTGTCATTGGCGAATGCGACGGCCTCGGTCTCGTCCTCGAACGGGATCAGGCTGACCACCGGGCCGAAGATCTCGGTCTGGTTGGTGGCCGAGGCGTTGGATAGTCCCTCGATCACGGTGGGTGCGACGAACCAGCCGTTGGCGCAGCGCCCGGACAGGTGCACCGCGTCGCCGCCGCAAAGCACAGTGGCGCCGTCGGCCCGGGCCTGGGCTATGCATCCCATCACCTTGTCGAAATGCGGCCGGGAGACCAGCGCGCCGAGATGGGTCGAGGGCTCTTCCGGGTCGCCCACGACCAGTTGCTGCACGCGCTCCAGATAGCGTTCCCGGAAGCGCTCGTAGATCGAGCGCTGCACCAGCAGACGCGACCCGCACAGGCATATCTCGCCCTGGTTGGCGAAGCCCGAGCGCACGATGGTGTCGAGGTTGGCGTCCGAGAGGTCCGCGTCGGCGAACACGATCGCCGGATTCTTGCCACCCATCTCCAGCGACACTTTCTTGAAGCGCGGCGCCGCGGCGGCGGCGATCGCCGAGCCGGTCGCGGTGCTGCCGGTGAACGAGATCGCCTTGACCTCGGGATGTTCGACCAGCGGCTGGCCCACGCTCGGGCCGCGGCCCTGGACGATGTTGAGCACGCCGGGCGGCAGGCCTGCCTGGATGCTGAGCTCGGCCAGCCGCGCCGCGGTGCAGGGGGTGATTTCGGAAGGCTTGGCCACGACCGCATTGCCCGCGGCGAGCGCCGGGGCAATCTTCCAGGTGAACAGGTACAGCGGCAGGTTCCACGGGCTGATGCAGCCGACCACGCCCAGCGGCTGGCGCAGCGTGTAGTTGACCGCGCCGATGTCCGGCTGGCCCAGCCCCATGGCGTGCGACTGGCTCTCCCATCCCTGCACCGCGGCGGCGAAGTAGCGCAGGTTGCTGACCGCCCGCGGGATGTCCAGGTTGCGCGCCAGCGCGAGCGGCTTGCCGCTGTCGCGGGACTCGAGCGCGGCGAAGGCGTCCAGGTCCTGCTCGATCAGGTCGGCCAGACGATTGAGGAGCCGTGCGCGCTGTTCGACGGGCGTGTGGGCCCAGGCCGGGGCGGCGCGTCGGGCGGCGGCGACGGCATCAGCCACGTCGACGGCGTCGGAATCGGGGCAGGTTGCAAAGACGTTGCCGGTGGCCGGTTCGTATACGTCGAGCCAGCGGTCGGCGCGCGGGGCCACCAGGCGGCCGTCGATCAGGTTGGCGAGGCGCAGGGTTGGCATCCGGGCAGCTTACGACCTGGGGGTGGGGATTGCACCGGACGGCGGCGTATGTGGACTTGCGCGGGCGCAGATCCGGCCCTCATCCCGGCGCCCTTTCCCGGGGGGGGGGGGACGGCGCAAAGCGGTCAGCTCAACGCGCGGGTGCGGCCGCCGTCCACGGCGATGCTGACGCCGTTGACGTAAGCGGCGGCCGGCGTGCACAGGAAGGCGATCACTGCCGCGACCTCGGACGGTTCGCCGAAGCGGCGTGCGGGGATCGTGGCCATCAGGTCGCGCGCGATGTCGTTCTCGCTGCGACCGCTGGTTTTCGCCTGCGTGCCGAGCAGGCTGTCCAGCCGGCCGGTGCGGGTGTAGCCCGGCAGCACGTTGTTGACCGTGATGCCGTCGGCCGCCAGTTCCCCGGATAGCGTCTTGGCCCAGGCGGCGACTGCTGCACGCACCGTATTGGACACGCCCAGGTTCGGGATCGGCTCTTTGACCGAAGTGGAGATGACATTGACGATGCGGCCGTAACCCGCCTCGCGCATCCCGGGCAGCAGGGCCTGCACCATGGCCTGGCCGGCGATCAGGTGCTGGCGGAACGCCGCTTCGAACGAGGTCGGATCGGCGGTGTGCGCGGGGCCGCCGGGCGGGCCGCCGCTGTTGTTGACCAGGATGTGCACCGGACCGGCCGCGGCGACGTCGGTCACCACGCCCTGCAGGCGGGTGGTGTCGAGCATGTCGACTGCCTGCCAGCGATGCTCCTGTTCGCGCGGGCGCGGCAACAGGCCGGCCAGCTCCTCGAGCGGCCCGGGCGAGCGCGAGAGCAGGGTCACCGTGGCGCCCAGTTGCGCCAGTTCGATGGCGCTGGCACGGCCGATGCCCTGCGAGGCGCCGCAGACCAGTGCATGGCGGCCTGTGAGATCCAGTTGCATCGAATGCCTCCGTGGTGAGATGCCCCCTTGCAGCCATCCGCTTGCGGGCGATGCCTTTTGACGGCTGGCCGGCAAGGGCATCGCCCGCAAGCGGGCTCCTGCGACAAGTGCGACGCTGTCTTCAGCGCGCCTTCCACTGCAGGAACATCGCGGCGAACCAGCAGCCCCAGGCCAGCCAGGGCGCCACCCGCCACAGGCCGAACCAGCGGGTGATGGCGTCGTCCTGCAGCAGCTCCGGCAGGCGCGGTTGCGAGGAGCGCAGCACGTGCTGCATGCGCATCCATGTGCGCATGCCGCTGGGCCGTCCCTGCTCGGGCTCGGCGATGATCTTCCACTGCTGCGGGTGACGCTCGCGTAGCAGTCGCGCGATGCGGTACTGCGCCAGGTAGTACAGCACGAAGCAGGCGATGCCGCCGGTCAGGAGCAACAGGTAGAGCGCGACGAGGGCGTTCACGTGCCGCTCTTGCTCCAGTGCGTGGGCAGTGCGGTGCGCAGGGTGTTGAGCAGGCCCTTGCCTTCCGGCGCCTTGTCGCAGATGCCGTTCTCCACGGCCTTGGCGTAGCTCTCGTTCATCATGCCGATCCAGATCGTGCCGTCAGGGCCGTGCGGAATGCGGAAGCTGCCGTTGGAAGTCATCCGCACGGGCGCCTCCGCCGAGAACGTGGCCGGCGACTGCTCCCAGTAGGTATCGCCGGCCTGCTGGTCGGCCGAGCTGTATACGACCAGGTAGCGCGCCTTGTCGCTGGTCACCTTGAGCTGGCCGAAGGCGCCGGTGGTGGCGCTGCTCCAGCCCATGTATTCGCACAGCGGGATGTCCTGCGAGTCGATCGGCTGGAACGCGGCATCGAGCAGCACCGTGGTCGGCGCGAACAGGTAGCTCGAATGCAGCCAGCGGCCGTTCAATTCGGATTTCAGCGCGACCCGGTAGGGCAGCTTGGCATCGGTGGGCAGGCGGAAGGCGAGGAAGTAGCTGCGTACGCCATTGAGGCTGGCGACCATGCTGCCGGGACCCAGCTCGAATTTCTTCGGCCGCCACGGCAGCGGCGTCAGATACGAAAAATCGGCGAAGCTGCCGCAGCAGGGCGTGGCCTTCTGCAACTGCAGCTTGGCCTGCTCCAGCGCATTGCCGGTGTCGGTCGGCGCGCGCAGGTTCGGCGGCACCAGGACCTTGACGCCGTGGCATGCGCCAAGGAGCAGGGTGAGGGCGACCAGCAGGAGTGTCAGCGGAAGGCGACGGAGCATGGCGATCAGAAATCAGCGGACCCGGCGGCGCGCGGGTAGGGGATCGCGTCGCGGATGTTGGAAAGCCCGCACACATAACACAGCAGGCGCTCGAAGCCCAGCCCGAAGCCGGCGTGCGGAACGGTACCGTAGCGGCGCAGGTCCCGGTACCAGCCGTAGGTGGTGAGGTCCAGGCCGTACTTGGTCATGCGCCGGTCGAGGTAGTCCAGGCGCTCCTCGCGCTGGCTGCCGCCGATGATCTCGCCGATGCCCGGCGCCAGCACGTCCATCGCCGCGACGGTCTTCTCGTCGTCGTTCAGGCGCATGTAGAACGCCTTGATCGCCTCCGGGTAGTTCATCACCACCACCGGGCGGCCGACGTGCTTCTCGGCGAGGTAGCGCTCGTGCTCGGTCTGCAGGTCCACGCCCCAGGCGACCGGGTATTCGAACTTCTGGCCTGAGTTCTTCAGGATCTCGATCGCGTCGGTGTAATCGATGCGCTCGAACGGCTGGGCAATGAAGTTCTCCAGGCGCGTGATGGCGTCCGGTGCCACGCGCTCGGCGAAGAACGCCATGTCGTCGGCGCGCTCGTCCAGCACGGCCTTGAAGATCGCCTTGAGGAAGCGCTCGGCGCAGTCGGCGTCGGCGGCGAGGTCGGCGAAGGCGATCTCCGGCTCGATCATCCAGAACTCGGCCAGGTGGCGCGGCGTGTTGGAGTTTTCCGCGCGGAAGGTCGGGCCGAAGGTGTAGACCTTGCTCATCGCCAGGCAGTAGGCCTCGACGTTGAGCTGGCCGGACACGGTCAGGAACGCCTCGCGGCCGAAGAAGTCCTTGCGGAAATCGATCTTGCCCTCGGGCGTGCGCGGCAGGTTGGCCAGGTCCAGCGTGGACAGGCGGAACATGTCGCCGGCGCCCTCGGCGTCGGAGGTGGTGATGATCGGCGTGTTGATCCAGAAGAAGCCTTCGGACGTAAGGTGGCGATGGATCGCCATCATCATCGTGTGGCGCACGCGCGTGACCGCGCCGAACAGGTTGGTGCGCGGTCGCAGGTGGGCAACTTCGCGCAGGAACTCCATCGAGTGCTGCTTGGGCTGGATCGGGTAGGTTTCCGGATCGTCGACCAGGCCGGTGACCTCCACGTCGGTCGCCTGGATCTCGAACGCCTGGCCCTTGCCCTGCGAGGGCACCAGCGTGCCGGTGACGATCACGCCGGCGCCGGCGGTCAGGTGGCGGATCTCGCTTTCGTAGTTGGCGAGCGTAGCCGGCGCCACCGCCTGGATGGGGTCGAAGCAGGAGCCGTCGCTGACGTTGACGAACGACAGGCCCGCCTTGGAATCACGCCGTGTGCGCACCCAGCCGCGCACGGTCACGGTGCTGCCGGCTTCGATGGCGCCGGAAAGGGCCTGCTTGACGCTGGACAAGGTCGGGCTCGCTACCGCCATGGGATTGAAACTCCTGCGCGCGCGCCGCATCTGGACGCTGTCGTGTTCGATTCGCCGCGCCGGAGCACGGCGCGTCGGGGCAAACCCGCATGATAATGTAGGGCCGCGGCCTTCTTCACCTTCAGGCGCCATGAGCATCTCGATCACTCCCCCTGCCCGCGAGCGCATCCGCCAGTTCCTCGCCCAGACACCCGACGCCGTGGGCGTTCGCTTTGGCGTCAAGCGCACTGGCTGTTCCGGTTTCGCCTATGTGGTGGACCTGGCCGAAGACGCGCGCCCGGACGACCAGGCGCTGGACGTGGACGGCATCCGCCTGATCATCGATGCCAAGAGCCTGCCCATGGTGGAAGGCACGGTGATCGATTTCCGCCGCCAGGGTCTCAATGCCGCGTTCGTGTTCCATAACCCGAACGCCACGGGCGAGTGCGGGTGCGGGGAAAGCTTCACGGTCGGATGACCCGGCGACGGCAGCCCCGTCGTCCCCGCGGATCAGCGCCTTGCGCGCACCTTGACGCGCCGGTTACACTTCCGCTTCTGTCCGCGCCGCATTGGCGTGGGCAGGCACTTGCCTCACTGCATCCGGCGGGAGGCTGCGGGGTCCTTCGGGGCCGCATCCACAAGGAGCCAATACCACAATGACCATGCGTCATTACGAAATCGTGTTCCTGGTCCACCCTGACCAGAGCGAGCAGGTCCCGGCCATGATCGACCGCTACAAGGCGCTGATCGAGGCCGACGGCGGCAAGGTCCACCGTCTCGAGGACTGGGGTCGCCGCCAGCTGGCCTACCCGATCGAGAACCTGGCCAAGGCGCACTACGTCATGCTCAACATCGAAGTGGGCCAGAACGCGCTGAACGAGCTCGAGTCCGGTTTCCGCTTCAACGACGCGGTGCTGCGCCACCTGGTCGTCAAGCGCGACGAGGCCGACACCGAACCGTCCTTCATCCTGAAGTCCAAGGAAAAGGATGACGCCAAGTCCTCGCGTCGCCGCGACGACGATGGCGACGGTGACGACCGTCCGGCGCGCCGCGAGCGCGAAGACCGCGACAACGATCGCGACAGCGACTGATCCAGGAGCATTGACCCATGTCCAAGTTCTTCCGCCGCCGCAAGTTCTGCCGCTTCACGGCCGAAAACGTGAAGGAGATCGATTACAAGGATCTCAACACGCTGCGCCAGTACGTCACCGAAAACGGCAAGATCGTGCCCAGCCGCATCACCGGCACCAAGGCGCGCTACCAGCGCCAGCTGGCCACCGCGATCAAGCGTGCGCGCTTCCTGGCGCTGCTGCCCTACACCGACAACCACGACGTCTGAGGTCGGCAACTAGGCAATCGGAACAGGCAATCCAGTAGCAGCGCTCCGCGATTTCCCATTTCCGATCTGCCATGTCCCTTCCCAGCTCTTCGGACAACCATCCACGGCTGCGCCGGCTTTCCCGGCGCTAACGAAAGGAAAGACCCATGGAACTGATTCTTCTCGAGAAAGTCCGCAACCTCGGCAACCTGGGCGACAAGGTCAAGGTCAAGCCGGGTTACGGCCGCAACTACCTGCTGCCGCAGGGCAAGGCCGTGCCGGTCAACGCCGCCAACCTCGAAGCCTTCGAGAAGCGCCGCGCCGAGTACGAGGCCAAGGCCAACAACCTGCTGTCCGAAGCGCAGTCGCGCAAGGCCAAGCTGGAAGGCGCCGAGGTGACCATCGCCGCGCACGCCAGCCCGGAAGGCAAGCTGTACGGCTCGGTCGGCCCGCGCGAGATCGCCGAGGCACTGGAAGCGGCCGGTCACAAGGTCGGCAAGGGTGAAGTGATCCAGGGCGAAGGCCCGATCCGCAACACCGGCGAGTATGAAGTCGTGATCAGCCTGCACGCCGACGTGCAGACCCAGGTCAAGGTGACCGTGGTCGGCGAGAAGTAAGCCGATCCGTCATCGCTGCAAACGGACGGGCGCCCTCGGGCGCCCGTGTTTTTTGCCAGCGTGAGAGGGCCCTGAGGCTGGCCCCGGTAGTCGGCGCCTTTTGCAGGAGCGCCCCGGGCGCGACCGCCATGCCGCACAGGCCTCTGCGGTCGCCCCAAGCCGCTCCCGACGTGTGCTGACCTCGCACGCACGGGCCTTGAGGGCGTCAAGGCCCCGCGTTCGGCGGCGCGATCACCTTGTAGGGCAGCTCATTCGGTTCGATCGGCGCGCCGCCGATCCCCAGCGGTTTCTCGCCCATCCCGGGCGCACCCGCGGTGGCCGCGTCGCCCATGCGGTTGCCCTGTTCGGGCACGGCCATGCCGTTGCCCAGGCTCGGGTCGGCCGCGTCGCCGGTGCTGGCGCCCTGGGCGGCATCGTTGACGGTACCGGCCTGCACGCCACCGACGACGCGGGGGCCGGCGGCATTGCCCGCGCCCATGCCGGTGCCGATACCGCTGATGGCCGGATTGCTGGTGGTTGTGCCCGGGCCGGGGCCGGTCGGGGTGGTCGATCGGGACATGGCGATTCCTCCTCGAAACGGGTTCCATGGTGGCGGTCACGCGGTGACCACGCCGTAAAACCTGCCAGGCACGCGCCAGCCCGTACACGCGCCCGTGGCAAGTGGCCAAGGGCCGGCGACGGTATGCTCGCCCCATCTGCATCCGAGGAACGCCCATGCGCCGTCATCACCACGAACGCCACCGAACCGGTCACATGGGCTGGCTGCGCGCCGCCGTGCTCGGCGCCAACGACGGTGTCGTTTCCACCGCCAGCCTGCTGATGGGCGTGGCGGCCGCGCATGCCGACCGCCATGCGGTGCTGCTCGCCGGCGTCGCGGCACTGGTGGCCGGGGCGATGTCGATGGCGGCGGGGGAGTACGTGTCGGTCCATTCCCAGGCCGACAGCGAACAGGCCGAGCTCGCCCGCGAGCGCGAGGAACTGGCCACCGACACCGATGCCGAGCACCGCGAACTGGCCAATATCTACGTCGGGCGCGGACTGGAGCCGGCACTGGCGCGGCAGGTCGCCGAGCAGTTGATGGCACATGACGCGCTCGATGCCCACGCGCGCGACGAGCTGGGCATCACCGAGGTGTTCCGCGCGCGCCCGCTGCAGGCGGCGGCGGCCTCCGCGGCAAGCTTCGCGGTCGGCGCCGTGGTGCCGCTGCTGGTGGCGGCGGTTGCGCCGGGGGCGATGCAACTGTGGCTGGTCTTCGCCGTCTCGCTCGCCTGCCTGGCGCTGCTCGGCGCACTCGCGGCACGGATGGGCGGTGCCGCCGCCGGCGTCGGGGCGTTGCGCATCGCGTTCTGGGGCGCCCTGGCGATGGGGGTGACCACGGGCACCGGCATGTTGTTCGGGGCGGTACCGTGAGGACGGCACGGCCGCACGGGTTGCACATCGCCGCCACGGGCGTTATGCAGGGGGCAGGCAATTCACACAGGCGGTAAGCGCATTGAAGAGGAAGCAGTCTTCCATCGGGCAATGGATGGTTTCGGGCGTGGTGGTGATCGTGGCCATCGCGATTGGCGTGTTCATCTGGCGCAAAGCCACGCAGGCGGGTGGCGAGCCGACGTCGGTGACGGCATCGTCGTCGGCGGCCAGCGCAGGGACCGGTCCGGCGGCCGCGTCCACGGCGATCCAGCATCCCATCGCCCAGGCCACGCCGGCACCCGCCTCGACCGCGCCGCTGCCGGCGCTGGATGCCAGCGATAGCGACGTCGCCAGCGCGCTGCTGGGGCTGGGCGGCCACTCGCTCGACGGCTTGCTGCAGCGCGACCAGATCGTCCGCCGCGTGGTGGCCACGGTCGATGCGCTGCCGCGCCAGAGCGTGGGCACCAACATCCTGCCGCTGAAGACGCCCCAGGGCGCGTTCCTGGTCGAGCAGGCCGAGGGCGCGATCACGCTGAGTCCGCGCAATGCCGAGCGCTACGCGCCGTACATGCAGGTGCTCGAAGGCGTCGATCCCAAGGCGCTGGTGGCCTGGTACGTCGCGCACTATCCGCTGTTCCAGCAGGCCTATCGTGACCTGGGATATCCGAAGGGCTACTTCAACGACCGCCTGGTGGTCGCCATCGACGACATGCTGGCCGCGCCGGTGCCCGATGCCCCGGTGACGCTGGTGCAGCCGAAGGTGTTCTACCGCTATGCCGATCCCGGCCTGGAGGCGCGTTCGGCGGGGCAGAAACTGCTGATGCGCCTGGGTGCGGAGGACGAGGCGCGGATGAAGGCAAAGCTGCGGCAGATCCGTGCGTTGCTGACCGGCGCCACATTGCCGGCCGGCACCGCCTCGGCGCGGTGAATTCGCAGGACGGACCTAGCAGTGGTTGGGCGGCAATCGCCGGTGCACGGTGGTGGCCGCGATCGCTGCGTGGCCTACCGCGACACTGATCTGGTTCAGCGCGCTGACCACGTCGCCGATGGCGTAGATGCCGGGCACGCTGGTCTGGAGATGATCGTCCACCACCAGCGCGCCTTCGTCGTCCATCCGCGCGCCCAGTGCCGCGGCGAGTCCCGACTGGGCATCGGCGCCGAGGACCGGATAGAGCGTCTCCAGCCGTAGCCGCCGGCCGTCGGCGAAATGCGCCTGGCAGACGCCGTCGAGCAGCTCCAGCCGCCGAGGGGCGGGCCACAGTTGCACGCCGCCGTCGGTCGCGCGTCGCTGCAGGTTCTCGTCCAGCGACGCGTCATCGGCGGGCAGCACGCAAACGTGCCGGGAGAACGTGCGCAGGAAGGCCGCGTGCCCGACCGCCACCTCCGCTGGCCCCAGCACGCCGATCACGTCGTCGCGCGCCTCATAGGCGTCGCAGACTGCGCACAGGCGCACGGTGCCGGCGGCGATCGCGTCCTCCACGCCTTCCAGCGCGGGCAGGCGGTCGACCACCCCGGTGGCCAGCACCACCGTCCGCGCGTGCCAGTGGCGCTGGCCATCGCTGGCGATGAAACCCTCCGCGTGGCGATCGAGCTGGGTGATGCGCGTGCGCACTTCGGGCACGCCATAGGCCTGCGCCTGCAACCGGAAGCGCGCCAGCAGTTCGTTGCCGGCCACGCCGAACGGAAAACCGGGACAGTTGTGGCTGGCGGGAATCCAGCGCGCGCGGCTGGCCCCCGCGTCGGCCAGCAGGATGTGCCGGCGGAAGCGGGCCAGGTAGGTTGCCGCGGTAAGACCGGCCGGGCCGGCCCCCACGATCAGGCAATCGAGCGATTCTTCGGACATGCGGGTGCGTCATGGGGCGCCAGCGCGAGTGGCCGCGACGTGAAGCGCCCCCGGGCCAGCGGGCGCGACGAGACAGAGCCCTCACGGCCCCTTGCCGGCCCGGCGACAACGGGCGACCGATAGTGTGACCGGCGTCACAGGTGGTGACGTGCGACCGGCCTCCGGCCTGGCCAGGCGGAGCGCGCGCGGTGCGGGCACCGGCATGGATCGCCTCGACGTCGAACCGGACCATCCGTGCAATCAGCATGTCGCGCAGGGAAGCTCGCGAGGAGTGGGCTTGCCAGGATCCTCCACGCCAGCGTCAGCAGGGGGCGACTTCATCGCCGGCAGCGGCGAGATGGCAAGGTGCATCCGCGCCCATGACTGGGCGTCCTCCCCGCTTGGGCCGTTCGAGCAATGGCCCGGATCGCTGCGCACGCTCGTCTCGATGATGCTGGAGAGCGAACTGCCGATCGCGCTCGGCTGGGGCCCGGAGCTGACCTGTCTCTACAACGATGCGTACCGGCCGTTGCTGGGCAGCCGGCCGGAGGCGTTGGGGCGGCCCTTCCGCGAGGTGTGGCCCGAAGCGCCCGACATCACCGAACCGGTGATCAAACGCGCGCTGGAGGGCTCGCCCAGCTGCTTCCGCGACGCCCGCTTCCTGATCGAACGCCAGAACCGCCGCGAGGCGGCCTACTACGACTACTGGATCGGGCCGGTACGGCACGAAAGCGGCCGGGTGATGGGCATCATCAACGAGGCCATCGATACCACCCAGCGCGTGCAGGTCGAACGGCGCCTGCGCTTCCGCACGCGGCTGGGCGATGCCCTGCGCGACCTGACCGACCCGCGCGACGTGATGGCGGTGGCCGCACGCCGGCTGGGCCGACATCTGCGTGCCGATCGCGTGGGTTACTGCGAGGTGGACGAAACCGGCGAGTATTTCACCGTCGAACGCGAGTGGATCCGCAGTGGCATGCCCACTGGGGTGGGCCGCCACCGCCTGTCCGAGTTCGGTCCCACGCTCATCACCGAAGCACTGACCGGGGTGGCCATCCGCGTGGACGACCCTTTCGACGACCCGCGGGTGGAACCGGAGGCGGCGAAGGTCCACCACGCGCTTGGCGGTCTGCGTGCGAGCCTGACGGTGCCGCTGGTCAAGGGCGGCCGGCTGGCCGCCTTTCTGGCCGTGCAGCAACGCGAGCCGCGGCACTGGACCGACGAGGACGAAGCGGTCGTGCGCGAGGTGGCCGAGCGCACCTGGGCCAACGTCGAGCGCGCGCGCGCCGAGACCGCGCTGCGTGCGACCAGCAACCGGCTCAAGCTGATCCTGGAATGCACCACCGGCTACGGCATCATGGCGCTCGACCTGGAGGGTCGCATCACGCTGTGGAACTCCGGCGCGCAGCGGCTGCTGGGCTGGCGGGAAGAGGAGGTGCTGGGCAAGCGGGCGGACATCATCTTCACACCCGAGGACCGCAACCAGGGCGTGCTGGAAGAGGAAATGCGATGCGCTGCCGAGACCGGGCGCGCGCAGTACGACCGCCAGCGCGTGCGCAAGGACGGGTCGCGCTTCTTTTCCAGCGGCCAGATGATGCCGCTGCGCAACGGCGGCGGCCGGCTGCTGGGCTACCTCAAGGTGCTTCGCGACCGCACCCTCGAGCACCAGGCGCGGGAGTCGCTCGAGCGCGGCGTGGCCGAGCGCACCGCGGAGCTGGCCGCGACCAATCGCCAACTGCTGGCGCAGATCGAGGAGCGCGAGCGGGTGGAAGCGACGCTGCGCCAGATGCAGCGGCTCGAGGCGGTCGGCCAGCTCACCTCCGGCGTGGCGCACGACTTCAACAATCTGCTGACGGTGATCAGCGGCAACATCGGCATCCTCGAGCGCGCCCTCCATGCCTCGGGCGTCGACCCACGCCTGCGCCAGCGGCTGGGCTGCATGAAGGACGCCGCCTCGCGCGGCGCCAAGCTGACCGCGCAGCTGCTGGCCTTCTCCCGGCGACAGCGGCTGGAGGCCAAGGCGGTGGACCTCAATGGCATCGTCGCCGGCATGCGCGACCTGCTGCAGAGTTCCATGGGCGGCTCGGTGCAACTCACCATGAAGCTGCAGCCGGCCCTGTGGGCCGCACTGGTCGATCCCACCCAGATCGAACTGGTGATCCTCAACCTGGCGATTAACGCGCGCGACGCCTCGCCGGTGGGCAGCGAGCTGATCGTGGAAACCGCGAACGTGGCGCTGCGCGACCTGGCTGCGCGGCCGGAGGAGCCCGCGCCGGGCGACTACGTGATGGTCGCGGTGACCGACCACGGCAGCGGCATGGCGCCTGAAGTGCTCGCGCGGGCGTTCGAACCGTTCTTCACCACCAAGGAGGTCGGCAAGGGTTCCGGGCTCGGCCTGGCGCAGGTGTATGGCTTTGCCAAGCAGTCCGGCGGCGGCGTGCGGATCCTCACGCGGCTGGGCGAGGGCACCTCGGTCAAGGTGTACCTGCCGCGCGCAGCCGGCGCCACCGACCACGTCGAAGACACGCCGCAAGCGCCGGTACACCCGGCCGGTGGGACCGCACGGCAGCGCATCCTGCTGGTCGACGACGATGCCGACGTGCGCGAGGTGACCGCCGCGATCCTCGCCGAGCGCGGCTACGAGGTGATCGAAGCCGGCAGTGGCGGTTCCGCGCTGGACGTGCTCGACCACGAAGGGGGCGAGGTCGACCTGATGCTGATGGACTACGCCATGCCCGGCATGAACGGCTCGGAGGTGGCGCGCGAGGCGCACGCCAAGCGCCCTTCGCTGCCCATCCTGTTCCTCACCGGCTACGCCGATTTTGGCGCGTTCAAGGACATCGGGGACGACCGCATCGTGAGCAAGCCGTTCCGCGACGAGGAGTTGCTGGCCAAAGTGCGGAACGTGCTCGGTGCGAACGGCCGCGCCAACCCGGCGCGCCACGCATGAGCGTGGCCGCGGCTTCAGTGGTTGCGCGCGGCGGTGGCCCCATTCAAGCTTGCGCGCGCACGGCCGATAAGCGATCGGAAGTTTTTTTGCCGAACGCGCCGGCCTACGGCGCGGAGACACACGCTTGAACCTGTCCGTCGTTCCCGATTTCCTCGCCATTGGCGGCCTGGTGCTGGTGTTCGCCGGCCTGCTCAGGCGGACCCGACAGACCCGCCCGCGCTACTGGCTGGTCGGCTGGGCAATGATCCTGGTGCACATCGTTGCGCAGTTCGTCGAGCGCAACCTCGCCGCCGGGCCCGGGGCGGACGCCGCGCTGGCCGTTTCCCTCTCGATGCTGCTGCTGAGCAGCGTGGCCTTCATCTGGGCCGGCTCCGATGCGCGGCTGGCCTGGTGGCGGGATCTCGCCATCACGCTGGCGGCGGCGATCCCCGACGTGGCGTTCTTCGTGCTCGCCGCCTACGGCTCCGAAGAGCGCATCCCTTATCTGCTGTGCACCGTCCTGGGCCTGGCCTCGACCGCGTGGGTGTTCCGCCGCGACCGGCGCAAACCGTTCTGGGGCGTGCCGGTGGTGGTCGGCTTCTACGCCCTGCAGGGCATGCTCGCCTGGCACGGCGCGATCGGCCAGGCGCTCGACTGGATGCTGTTCTGGCACTACCTGGCGGTGGCGTTCTGCTTCTACCGCGGCGCGACCGGGCCGTCGGTGGGCGTAGTGTTCACCACGGTCAGCTTCGTCGCCTGGGCGGCGGTGTTCCCGGTGGCGTCGGCGCTCGACCCGTGGCTGGCCGGCTGGGGCATCGAGAACGAGGCGTGGAACCTGCCCAAGTTCCTGGTCGCCACCGGCATGATCTTCACCCTGCTGGAGGAGCAGATCGGCCACGCCGAACATGCGTCCCAGCACGATGCCTTGACCGGCCTGCCGAACCGGCGCGTGTTCGCCAACCGGCTGGAGCAGGCGCTGCGGCGGGCCCGCGAGAGCGGCGGACGCATCGCGATGCTGGTCATCGACCTCAACGACTTCAAGCGCATCAACGACACGCTGGGCCACGCCGCCGGCGACGCGTTGCTGCATTTCGTGGCGCAGCGCCTGCAGCAGGGCATCCGCGCGGGCGACACGCTGGCGCGGCTGGGCGGCGACGAATTCGCCGCGATCCTGCCCGAGGTGGCCGACCGCGCCGCGGCGCTGGCACGGGCCGAACGCCTCGCGCGGGCCTTCGACGCGAGTACCGAATTCCAGGGCCAGTGGCTGTCCATCGGCGCCAGCATCGGTCTGGCCCTGTACCCGGATGATGGGCAGGACGAAACACGCCTGTATGCGGCCGCCGATCGCGCGATGTACGCCAGCAAGCTGGCCGAGCGGGCGGGGCAGGATGACGTCGATCCGGAGATGGCGTAGGCGCAGGGCACCCGTCCCGACAGCGGACCTCCCCTGAGCGGGGAGGCGTCCGGGGCGGATGCTGGAGCCGTCAAGGGAGAAGCAGCGGGCGCGACGCCCAAGCCCTCCCTTTCAACGGGACGGCCCGGGTCGGGCCCCGCGCCACCGGCAACCTGCCTAATCCCCGGACGAGTTCCGGTCGCGCGAGGGCAGGTCGTGTGCTTCCGTGGCACCGGGCACGTTGCGCTGCGCCTGCGGCAGCGCGCGCGCCTGCTGGTGTTCGGCCAGCCAGCGGCGGAAGCCGGGCTCGTCTACCGGGCGGCAGATCAGGAAGCCCTGCAGGCCATCGCAGCCGATCCGCTCCAGCGCAAGCCGCTGCGGCACGGTCTCCACGCCCTCGGCGACGGTAGCCATGCCCAGGCGATGGGCGACGTCGACGATGAAGCTTGCCAGCGGGTTGGCCGCGTTGGGGCTCAACTCGCTGACGAAGGCACGGTCGACCTTGAGCACGTCCAGCGGCAGGCGCTGCAGGTAGCTCAGCGAGGAATAGCCGGTACCGAAGTCGTCCAGCGCCAGCCGGAAGCCGGCCTCGGAGAGCTGGTTGAGGGTCTGCAGGGCGCTGTCGAAATCCTGCAGCAGCGCGCTCTCGGTAAGCTCCAGGGCGAGCCGCGAAGGTTCGATGCCGGCGGCGTGCACCTGTGCCTCCAGCTGTTCGGCAAAGCGCGGGTGGTTGAGCTGCCAGGCGCTCACGTTCACCGCGAGGCGTCCACCGAAGGCCACCCCGTCCCGGTCCCAGGCGCGGATGTGCGCGCAGGCCTGGCCGATGACCCAGGCGCCGAGCGCATGGATCAGGCCGGTTTCCTCGGCCAGCGGGATGAACACCGACGGCGACAGTTCGCCCAGCTGCGGATGTTGCCAGCGCAACAACGCCTCGGCGCCCAGCAGCTCGCCCCGGCGGTTGACCTGCGGCTGGAAATGCAGGGCGAACTGGGTGGGCATGCGCTCCTGTTCCAGTGCGGTACGCAGGCCGCGTTCCAGCGCCAGCCGCGTATCCGCCTCCTGCTGCATCGGTTCCAGGAACAGGCGCACGGTGTTGCGGCCGGCGGCCTTGGCGCGGTAGAGCGCGATGTCGGCGCGGCGCAGCAGGTCGGCGACGCCCTCCTCGCCGGCGGGAAACAGCGCCACGCCCACGCTGGCGCCGGCGGCCAGGACGCGGCTGTCGACGGTCACCGGCTCGGCCAGTCGCGCGACCATCCGTTCGGCCGCCTGCTGGGCCTGCGCCTGCACCGCCTCGGCCGTGCCCGCCAGCGGGCCGAGCACGAGCACGAATTCGTCCCCACCCAGCCGCGCGAGCATCGCGTCGGTCGGTGCGGCGGCGAGCAGGCGGTCAGCAATGGCCTCGAGCATGCGGTCGCCGATCGGGTGCCCGAGCGCGTCGTTGATCGTCTTGAAGTTGTCCA
The DNA here is from genome assembly GCF_051900425.1 of Frateuria sp. GZRR33. Classification (NCBI taxonomy): domain Bacteria; kingdom Pseudomonadati; phylum Pseudomonadota; class Gammaproteobacteria; order Lysobacterales; family Rhodanobacteraceae; genus Frateuria; species Frateuria sp. GZRR33. The sequence continues at coordinate 138,278 of NZ_JBHZGK010000006.1, read as the reverse complement.
GGTCGATCAGCAGCACGGCGCCGTGCTGCCCCCTGGTGACCGTGTCGGCGTGCAGCTCGGCCAGGTGGTCCAGCGCCCGCAGGCGGTTGGGCAGGCCGGTGAGGCTGTCGTGGTAGGCGGCGTGGCGCAGGCTGAACTCGGCTTCGCGGCGGGTATGCGCCTCCGCCTCCAGCCGGCGCGTGGTCAGTTCCAGTTGCACCGTGCGCTGGTGCAGCTGGGCGGCCAGGGACAGGCCCATCAGCAGCACGAACGGCAGGAACGAGAACGCGTCCAGATAGGGATAGTGGTGGTCGAGCGCGTCCACCACGATGTCACCCCACAGCAGCGCGGCGAACTGCGCCAACAGGCAGACCGCCAGCAACGCGCCACGCAGGCCTTCGCCCCCGCGCATCTGCTTCACTGCCCGCGCCAGCGCCCACAGGAAGGCGACATACGTCAGCGCGTGGAACAGCAGGCCCCAGGGCGAGGCGGTGCCGCCGACGTCGTACAGCCGCTCGCCCCAGGGCAGGGCGATGCCCGTGCCCGGCGCCAGCCGGGCGAAGAACACGGTGCCCGGCAGCCGGAAGTTGAGCCAGACGAAGAAGCACGCGGTCACGCCCACCGCCAGCTGCAGTCGTGGCTGCGGCGGGCCGCCGGTGTAGGCACGTATGAAGATCACGAACGGCAGGAAGGAAATCGCCGCGGCGCCGATCATCGTACGCAGCGCGGCGGTCGCCACCTCCAGGCTGCTTGCCGTGTGCAGCAGGGCGTTGGCGAAGGCGAGGGTAGCGATGCACAGGCACAGCGACGCGTAGGACAGGCACATCGCCTCGCGCCGGCGCCACAGTCCGATCACGGCGAACTGCGTGCCTGACGCGAGCGCGATGCCGGCAGTCGCCACCAGCGCCGCGGTGTAGTAACCGAACGTGATCGGGCCTGCGTCAACCACCATGCTCCCCCTGCATAAGGGCTGCTCGCGCAAGATAACCGAACTGCGCGCACGCGCACAGCGGGCACGGCCATCCGCGGCGCATCAGAAGTGATCCAGCGGCCCGAGCCCGTCCAGCGGCACTTCGATCGTGCAGACCACGCCCGCGGGCGCAAAGTCCAGCGTGACGCGCCCGCCGATCTCGTGGCGCAGCCCGCGCTCGATCAGCCGCGAGCCGAAGCCGCGCCCGCCCGGTGGTTCCACCGGCGGCCCGCCCGATTCGGTCCAGGTCAGGCGCAAGGTGCCATTGGCCTGCCACTGGATGTCGATCCGGCCGTCCTGGTTGGACAGCGCGCCGTACTTGACCGCGTTGGTGCCGAGCTCGTGCAGCACCATGGCGAAGGCCAGCGCGTGGCGCGGCGGCAGCCAGACCGGGGGGCCTTCCGCGTGCAGCCGGTCGTGGTGCTGGTCGCGGTAAGGCGCAATCGCCTCGCGCACGATCTCGGCCAGCGGCGCGCGGCCCCAGCTCTCGCGGGTGAGGATGTCATGCGCACGCGACAGCGCCATCAGCCTGCCTTCGAACTGGATGCGCGCCAGTTCCGGATCGATGCCCGGGCGGAAGCTCTGCATCGCCATCGACTGCACGGTCACCAGCGTGTTCTTTACCCGGTGGTTGAGCTCATTGAGCAACAGCCGCTGGTGCTGCTCGTGGCGCTTGCGCTCGGTGATGTCGTGGAAGAGCACCGCCACGCGCTGGTGCGAGCCCTCATCCAGGCGGCAGGCGTAGACGTCGAACACCCGCCCGCGGTTGACCATGCCGTGTTCGAAGCGGAAGGCCTCGCCGCTGCCGATCACGCTGTCGAAGGTGTCGTACCAGAACGCCGCGGCGTCGGGGAACACGTCACGCATGGTCCGGCCGACCACGCCGCCGATCCCGGTATGCGTGGCGAACGCCGGGTTGGTGACCAGGTAGCGGTAGTCGGACGGCTGGCCCGCTGCGGCATCGACCTTTTCGAGCAGGCAGAAACCTTCGTCGAGCGCATCGAACAGGGTGCGGTAGCGCCGCTCGCTCTCGCGCAGCGCACGCTCGGCGCGAGAGCGGGCCACCGCGGCCCAGATGCGTTCGGCGACCTCGCCCAGCAGCGCGACCTCCTCGTCGCGCCAGTGCCGCGGGCGACTCTGGTGGACGTAGAACGCGGCCACGAAGCGCCCGCCCTTGAACAGCGGCACGCCCACGCCGGCGCGTACGCGGCCGGCGTCGGCATAGACCTGTTCGCTGCCGCGCGTGCGGACGTCTTCGAGAGTGTCGTCCAGCACGACGGTCTGGCCCGTACGGTACTGCGCCACGACGGCAGTGCCGAAGTCGGCCAACGGCACGCGCCCGGCGAGGCTGGGCATGTCACCGTCGGTCCAGTCGCGCTCGACCATGAAGAACTGCCCGCACTCGGTGACCTCGCCGTAGCCGCAGCGGCCCACGCGCAGGTAGCGGCCGACCATCTCGCTGATGGCACGGGTGATCTGCGCCGCATCGTTCAGCCCGCGGATGCGGTCGCCCATCTGCAACAGGAACGACTGCCTCGTCTCGCCCTGGCGCAGGCGCTCCTCCATGCGGCGGCGCTCGCTGGTGTCGCGCGAGACGCCCACCACCTGCTCGATGCTGCCGCTGTCGCCACGCACCGGTCCCCAGATGAACTGGTAGTAGGCCCGCGGCCCGGTCGGGGCGGTGAAGAACAGCTCGTCCTCGACCGTTTCGCCGGTCTCGAAGATATGCCGCAGATGACCGTCCAGCCGTTCGGCCAGCGCGGGCGGGTAGCCGAGCTCGTGGAAGGTCTTGCCGATCGGGTCGCCGGCTGGCCCGAACAACTGCTGCATGGCGCGGTTGACGTAGGCAAAGCGGTGCTCGCGATCGAACGCGTAGATGTAGTCGGGAATCGAATCGAGCATCGCGCCGAACAGCCGCAAGGGCGGTTGCGGCGGGGCCTCGCGCCCGGTCGCGTCGACGTCGCGCAGGCGCGCCATCAGCGCCTGCTGGTCGCGGTCCAGCTGGGCCTGCGCCTCGCTGGCGCTGCGCAGGCGCACCAGCTCGGTCACGTCCTCGCAGCGGTGGAGCACCAGAGCGACCTCGCCATTCGGGTCCAGCACCGGCGTGTTGATGATGGACCAGTAGCGCGGGCCGCGCTGGCGCGACCGCCGGCGCTGCACCACCAGCGGCAAGGTGTCCGGAGCGCGCTGCCGGAGCACCCGCTCCAGCGAGGCGCGCAACTGCTGCTCGACCTCGGCATGGTTCGTCCAGGACGCCAGCAGGTCGAAGCCCGGCCGCCCCAGCAGGCTGTCGCTCGACTCGCCGCTGGCGCGCAGCAGCGCATCGTTGGCGGCGACCACGCGGAAATCGGGCGGCGCCAGCAACAGCAACGGCGCCGGCGCCGCCCGGAACAGTGCGTGGAAGCCTGCGCCAAGGCCCGCCTCGCCCATCGCGCCGCGCAGGCGATGCTCGGCGCGCAACCGCGAGGTGCGTTCCATGGCGGTATGGAAAGCCCCGGTGACCCGTCCGTAGCGGTCACGGATGGCCGAGAAGGTGAAGGTGAAGAAGCGCTCGACCGGGGCGCCGGAGGCCTCTTTCAGCAGGACCGGCCAGTTCTCCGCCTCGGTTGGTTCGCCGTGGGTGAACACCCGGTCCAGCATGGGGCCGATGAGGTCCCGCGCTTCGGCCCAGTTCTCCAGCGCCGGCCGCCCGAGGATCGCCGGATGCCGCTGCTGCGCGATGGCGCGGTAGGCGTCGTTGTAGAGCTGAAGGCGCTGCTCGCCCCAGAGGATCGCGATCGGAAGCGGCGAGGCCAGGCAGATGTCGACCGCGGCGCGCAGGTGCGGCGGCCAGCCGGCGATCGGTCCCAGCGCGGTGGCGGCCCAGTCGTGCCGGCGGATGCAGTCGGCCATCTCGCCTTGGCCCACCGGCCAGGAGGAGGAGTGCCGCGTGCTCTGGACCATGGATGACTCCAAGGTGGCGACCGCGCAGGCATCATGGCAGCAAGCTTTCCCCGCAAAAAGCTGACGCGGTAGGTACTTGCGATCGGCTTTTTCAGCGGTGCAAACACCGGGAAAGGCGGGCGCGGTGTCGATTTTCCGTTCCGCCGCACGTCGTTCCACGTCGGCGCGAGGGCGCCGCCAATCACCCCAAGGGAGAACCCATGCGCACCCGATTCCGCCTCGCTCGCCGTCTGGTACCCGCTGCGTTGCTGCTCGCCGGCGCCGCCACCGCCGCGCCGGTACGTTACACATTCGATCCGGACCATACCTATCCCAGCTTCGAGGCCGACCACATGGGCATCTCGACCTGGCGCGGCAAGTTCAACCACAGCCAGGGATGGGTGGAGATGGACAAGGCGGCCGGCCAGGGCCGCCTCCAGGTGAGCATCGCGCTGGACAGCATCGATTTCGGCCAGGACGCGCTCAACGCCTGGGCACGCGGCAAGGACTTCTTCGACACCGCGCACCACCCGAGCGCACTCTACAAGGGACGGCTGGCGGACTTCGTGGACGGCGTGCCTACCCGCGTCGTGGGCAGCCTGACGCTGCATGGAGTGACCCGGCCGCTGGAGCTGCGCATCGACCACTTCAGGTGCATCCCGCACCCGATCTTCAAGCGCGAATACTGCGGTGCCGATGCACGGGGCCGTTTCGACCGCAGCGCGTTCGGGCTGGAGGCGGGCAAGGACTATGGCTTCGACATGCAGGTCGCGCTGCGCATCCAGGTCGAGGCCCTGCGCGACAAGTGACGGACGCTGCGCGATTCCTCGCCGGCGCCTTCACGCGCGGCTGGGCAACCTCGGCTGCGTTGGCGCATCGCGCTTCCCTTGCCGGGTGGTACCCGGCTCCCCGCACCCCCCCTGCGGTGGCCCATGGCTGAGCCAGGGCAAGGAAGCGCGATGCGCCGCGTTCGTTTCCGTGGCATCGCGATGCCCGCTACCTGGAGTCAAGCGCCATGTCCGACGACGGTTACCGCTGCGGCCACGCCGCCTGCCAATGCACCACCAAGCCTGGCGGCGAGCAGTACTGCAGCGACCATTGCCGCGAAGCGGCCACCTCGGGCCGGGCCGAAGCCGGTCCGTGCGGTTGCGGCCACGCCGTCTGCAAGGGCAACCCCGAAGGCGACCTGCGCCAGGGCGGGCAATGAGCTAGTAGGGCGTGCCGTCCTTGTGGACGTAGCCCTGGTCGCCTTCGACGTACAGGTCGATGTCCGGGTAATGGCAGGCGTCGTCGGCCGAGCGCGTGCCGATTTCGAGATAGACGGCGGTGTCGCTTCCGCGGTTGACCAGGTGGTGGCCGTCGGCCACGTTCCTTGGAAACGCCGCGCAGTCGCCAGCATGCAAGGGCTGCTCGCCCGCGTCGGTGACCAGCACCAGCTCGCCCGACAGCACGTAGACGAACTCGTCCTCGCGCGTGTGCCAGTGGCGCTGGCTTGACCAGCCGCCCGGCGGCAGCCGGGTCAGGTTGACGCCGAAATCCGACAGGCCGCCGGCATCGCCCAGCGCCTGCTTGATGCGGTCTTTGGCGGCCTCCGCGTAGGGGGCCGGGTAGCCCGAGCCGCGGCGCTCGGGAACGTTAGGGACGTCGATCTTCGGCATGGGGATGCTCGTCGTGGGTGGGCGCCCCATTCTGCACCGCCGCCTACAATGGCGTTTTGCCTTCCCGACGTCGCCATGCACCAGAGCTCCCTGGGCGGTTTTGCCGCTCCGCACCCCACCGACCGCCTGTTTTTCGCCGTGATGCCACCGCCGGAGGTCGCGGCGCAGGTCGCCATGCTCGCCGGCGGGCTGCGCGGGCAGCTTGGCTTGCGCGGGCAGCCACGCCCCACCGGGCACCTGCACGTGACGCTGCATCACCTGGGCGACTTCGCCGGCCTGCCGCAGCAGCGGGTGGACGGGGCCTGCGCGGCGGCGGACGGTGTGGCGCTGCGTTCGTTCGAAGCGCGCTTCGATCGCGTCGGCAGCTTCCGCGGGCGCGCCGGCAAGCACCCGTTTGTATTGCTCGGCGAGGAAGCCTCGACTGGGCTGTCCGGTCTGTACGAAAGCCTCGGGGCACGACTCGCCGCGGCTGGCCTGGCGCGACACGAGCGTGCCTTCGTGCCGCATCTCACGCTGCTCTACGACGCCAGCATGGTGGCGCCGCGACCGGTCGAACCGCTGGGCTGGACGGTGCGCGAGTTCCTGCTCATCCACAGCCTGCTCGGGCGCACCGAGTACCGCGTGCTCGGGCGCTGGCCGCTGGGCGCCGTCTAGCGTGGTGCGCACGCGGTCGCGACGCGGGCGTCGTTAGCGTGGGCCGCGAACCTCACGGAATACATGATGAAGAAGCCCAGACGCCGGCTCGGATTGATGCTGCTGCTGGTCGGATTGCTCGTGCTGCTGGTGCTGGGTGCGCTGCGCTGGCGCCAGCAGTTCCGCGCCGCGCCCGCGGACCAGGCGCTGAGCCCGGCCGCGAGCGGGCCGACGCGCTGACGCTCAGTCGTCGCTGTCGACCACCTTGCCACTGGACGGATCGATGGTGAGTTCGACACGGTGGTCGTTCCTGTCGTCGGCCTTGGCGTGCCACATGCCGTCGTCGAAGTCCACGTCGTGCACGTCGGTGTAACCCTGCGTGGCCAGCGACGCGCGCACGTCATCCGCGCTCAGGCGGGAGACCTTCTCGTCCGGGTAGACCTTGCCGCTCTTGGGGTCGATGCGCAGCGAGACGTCGTTGCCGTCCGCGCTCTCGGCCTCGGCGCGCCACATGCCGCCGTCGAACTTCAGGTCGTCGATGTCGCTGTAGCCCTGGTGGATCAGCGTCTCGCGGACCTGTGCCTCGGTCATCGCCTGCTGCGCCATCACTGCACCGGAGGCGCCGAGGGCCAGCGCAAGGGTCATCGAAGCGAGCTTTTTCATGGCCGTTCTCCATGGGAGTGGTGCGCCCGAGTCTTCGGGCGCAAACGGCAATGGGCGATGAAAAACCCGTGAGACGGGCGGGCCGTGTTCAGGCAGGCAGGTACCCAAGGGAACGGGCTTCGAGCCGTCGCCCGCCTGGGATGCCTGGAAAGCCGTGGTGGGTGCGAACGGTGCGGTAAAGGCACCGTTCGCCTTGGTGTCGAAGAAGAAGTCGAACGGCCGCCCGGCCTCAGCGGTCCTGGTCCAGCCGATCGAAATGGGTCAGCGCATTGAGCACCAGCGGGTAGCTTCCCAGGGTCTCTCCGCGCCAGATAGGGTTGCCGGCAAACAGCAGCACGTGCCCCTTGCCGTAATGCGCCTCGACCACCGCCGCGCGTTCGGCCATTTCGCCGCCGCCATCGAGCAGGCCCGAGACCAGCAGACGCTTGGCGTCGGCGAAGCGCAGGATCACCCGCGGCCGCTGGTCTTCAGGGATCAGCCAGGGGTTGTTGTAGGCCTGGTCTTCGTTGAGCGGCAGCGCCTGCCACGGCTTGGCGTCGGGCAGGGCGGGCGGCTGGGCGAAGGGGCGGCCTTCGGGCATGTCCTCATCCTGCGGGCCGCCACGGCCGGTGGGCCGTTCGGCATCGCGCGCGGAGGGCAGGCCGCGGTCGCCGGTGAGCAGGTTGGAGACGGTGAAGGACTGCCCCTCCGAGCTGTAAAGCGCCAGGTGATCGCCATAGCCCGCGGCCACCGGACTGCCATGGCCCACGAAGTCCGCCTGCAGCACGCTGCCGACCACCTTGAGCTTGGCCGTGGGCGTGACGGACACGCCCGGCGCGAGGCCCGCGTCGATCGCAAATCGCGCGGTGTCCTCGGCGGTCACCAGCAGGCCGCCCTCGCGCACGAAGCGCCGCAGGTTGGCCAGTCCCGCCTCGCCCAGCCCCGGGCGGATGTCCGGTGTGCTGTCGATGTGGCCCAGGTTGGGCGTGAGCGGGCTGGTCTGCCAGGGCATCGGCGCGCCCCACATCGGCAGGCCGTCGACGATGCGGCGCAGGCTCGCGCCGCCGACGGGCGCGAACAGGATCGCGTCGTACTTGGCATGCAGGTCCGGCATGCGCGCCACGTCCTGCGTGCTGATGTAGTCGTAGTGCACACCCAGCTGATCCAGCGCCATGCGCCACCAGCCCTCGGTCTGCGTGTCGAGCCAGGTATGCATCAGTGCCACGCGGGGCAGCCTGGCGTCGGTGGCGTCGACGCCGGCCAGGCCGGCGGGCACCTCGACGGGCTTGTCCAGTCGCGCCATCGACGCCTCGAGCACGCCCGGATCGGTGACACGCACCACCTCGACATCGAACAGGTCGCCCATCGACCAGCCGGTGTCGTCGTAGGGATGCTGCTGCGGGTCTTTGGGCGACCAGTACTGGCGGTCGAGCAGGGTGTCGGCGATGCGCGAGTACGGTTGGTCCATGCGCACGACGTAGCTGCCGGCGGGGAAGCGGCGCGTGCGGGTCTTCTTGTCGTCGCCGGTCGCCGGCAGGGTCACGCTGAAAGGCGCGCTGGCGCGGCTGATCTCCACGTGCTGGCGCTCGAGCACGCGCAGCAGCTGGGCCTGGGTGCCGGCGCGCTTCTCGTCGCCGGGCAGCACGTAGGCCGCGGGGCCGGCCTCGGTCGGCTTTTCGATCGAGCGCTTGCCCTTCAGGTAGAAGTTCTTCAGGAACGTTTGGCCGTTCCGGGCGAAGTAGTCCAGCGCGGTGAGCACACCGGTCTGCTCGTAGTTGTTGTTGTTGCGCTGCGACCAGGTCACTTCCGGCAGCGGCGGGTTGGGCCGGTACCAGGTGCGCTCGTACTCGGACGGATCGAGGATGCGCTTGCGCGTGTCGGCGCCGCCGTTGCCGAAGGTTTCGTACAGGCGGCTGATGCCGTTGTGCATGGCGGCGATGAACATCAGGTAGCCCGGGCTCCAGGTGTCGAAGTCGCCGTGGGTGAACACGCCGGGCAGGCCCAGCTGGGTCATCTTCTGCACGTTGTCCCAGCCCAGCTGCTGCCACTCGCTGGTGAGGATCGGGTCGATCCAGGCGTTGTAGGGGCCGTCGCCGACGGTGTTGTCGTACAGGAACGGCACCGACTCGTGCAGGTCGTGCAGCACCTGCGCGTGCCAGCCGATATAGGTATTGGCGACGTTGCGGGTCAGGGCCAGGGTCATGCCCATGGCGTCGCGGTTGTTGTCGTGCGCGACGTAGTGCCCCCAGTAGAGCAGGCTCGGGTAGTCCTTGCCCGGGTTGGCCTTGTGCCAGTTGTAGAGGTCGACCATGCGGTCGCGCCCGTCCACCTCGACGATCGGCGTGATCAGGGTGATCACGTGCGAGCGGATGTTGCGGATGTAAGGCGCATCGTCGACGGCAAGGCGATAGGCCAGCTCCATCAGCGCGGTGGGCGCACCGGTTTCGGTGGAGTGGATCGAACCGGTGACGTAGTAGACCGGCGTGGTTTCGCGGATGAGCGCATCGGCCTTCGCGTCGTCCATGCCGATCGTGCGCGGGTCGGCCAGTTGCGCCAGGCGCGCGTCATTGGCTTTCAGATTGGCCAGCAGCGCCTCGTCGGCGATCGCCACGGCGATCATCTCGCGGCCTTCCTCGGTCCTGCCGATGCTGAAGACCTTGACCCTCGGGCTGGCGGCGTCCAGCGCGCGGAAGTAGCGATGGACGTCCGCCGAATAGGGCAGCCAGTCGGCGGCGCCCGAAATATGCCCGAGCACCTGTAGCGGCGTGGGCACGCTCGCCGAGGCGGGCAGGTAGTCGGTCAGCGGCGTGTTGAACTTCGGATCGGTGGTGAAACGGGCGATCTGCGCGGTGTAGGCCTGGTCGATCGGCTGGGCCGGGTCCCGCGCGAAGGCGCTGGCGGTGATGGTGTCGGCGGCGTGGGCCGCCAGGCCGGTGGCGGCCAGCACGAAGCCGGCAAGGCAGGGCAGGAGGCGCATGGGTTCCCCGAGTGTGCGGAAAGACGGGAACCAATGTGCCAGAAATGCGGTGGCGTGGCGGGGCTGCCCCCGTCCGCCTGTCGGCACCTTCCCCCGTGAACGGGAGAAGGCTCGGTAGGGGGGGGGGCTGCCGCTGGTGTTCCTTCCCCCGTTCACGGGGGAAGGTGCCCGAAGGGCGGATGGGGGAAGCCTTGCCTCAGCCCTTGCGCGCCAGCGAGACCCACGTCGGCGCGTGGTCGCTCGGATGCGGCAAGGCCCGCACCCACCGGTCTACCCCCGCGTCCTTCAACCGCGGTGCCAGCGCGCGGTTGAGCAGCAGGTGGTCGATGCGCAATCCGGAATTGCGTTCCCAGTGCTGCCGGAAGTAATCCCAGAACGTATAGACGCGCTCCTCGCCGAACTGCTGGCGCAGCGAGTCCGTCCAGCCCTGGGCCAGCAGGGCGGCGTAGCGCTCGCGGCTTTCCGGCTGAAGCAGGGCGTCCTTGCGCCACGAGCGGGGGTTGTAGATGTCCTCGTCGGTGGGCACCACGTTGTAGTCGCCGGCCAGCACCACCGGATGCTCGCTTTCGACCAGGCCCTGCGCGTAGTCGATGAAGCGGTCAAACCAGGCCAGCTTGTAGTCGAACTTGGGTCCGGGCTGCGGGTTGCCGTTGGGCAGGTACAGGCAGCCGACGATCAGACCGTGTGCGGCCGCTTCCAGATAGCGGCTCTGCACGTCCTTCGGGTCGCCCGGCAGCCCGCGGCGGCTTTCCAGTGGGTCGGCACCGCGAGCCAGGATCGCCACGCCGTTCCACGAGCGCTGGCCATGCCAGAGGGCGCCGTAGCCGGCGTCGCGGATGGGCTCGACCGGAAACGCCTCGTCCGGCGCCTTCAGTTCCTGCAGGCAGACGACGTCCGGCGCCTCGCGCTCCAGCCAGGCCAGCAGCGCGGCCAGGCGCGTGCGCACACCGTTGATGTTGAAGGTGGCGACCTTGAGCGGCTTGCGGGCGGGCATCGGCGGTCCTCCAGGAGCGTGGGTGGCAGAAACTTCCGAGGCGAAAAAGTGGGCGCGTGAGGACAGATTTCGAATTTTTGCCGGCCCATAGTTCTTCTATGGGCCAAAAAAGGCGGAAATATGGACCGCGCGGCCGCTTTTGCAGCCCGGAACGTTTCTGCCGCCCACGCTCCTAGTACTGCGCTGCGCCCAGCGCGGAGAGCCAGTCCAGCACGCGGCGCGTCCACGGGCGGTGTCGCCATTGTTCCAGGGTGAGTTCTTCCGACCGGCCGATGTCGCGGTCGACCACCTCGGTCATGTGCGCCGCGAAGCCGTGGTCGTACACCAGTACGTTCGATTCGTCGTTGAGGCTGAAGGAGCGGTTGTCGAAATTGGCGCTGCCGGCGATGGTGAGATAGCGGTCCACGATCATGAGCTTGTTGTGGAACAGCGCCGGCTGGAAACGGTAGATGTGCGCGCCCGCCTGCAGCATCTCGCCCCAGCGGGTCTGCGAGGCATTCTTGATGATCTGGCTGTCGGTGTAGGGTCCGGGTACCACCAGCCGGATGCGCACGCCGCGCGCCAGGGCGCGCTTGAGCGCGGACATCGTCAGCTCGTCCGGCACGAAGTAGGCCGCTTCCAGGTCGATCGCCTTGCGCGCGCCGTCGATCGCCATCAGGTACATCAGCTGCAGGTTCTCGCTGCCGCCTTCCGGAGAGCTGGCGACGGTCTGCACCGCGATGTCGCCGGCCGCGGGCACCTCGGGGTAATACGCCGAACCGAGCAGCGCCTGGCCGGTGGTGGTGATCCAGTTGTCCTCGAACACCGCCTGCATCTGCAGCGCGCCCGGGCCGGTCACGCGGATCTGCATGTCGCGCCAGATGCCGGGCCTGTCGCCATGCCCGTTCCATTCATCGGCGATGCCCACGCCGCCGGTGAACGCCACGCGTCCGTCGACGATCAGCAGCTTGCGGTGGGTGCGGTTGTTGAAGCGGTCGATGTCGTACCAGCGCAGCGGGTGGAAGTACTCGAAGTGCACGCCGCCGGCGCGCAACGCCGCGACGACGTCCTCCTTCATCTTGGACGAGCCGACCCAGTCGGCGATCACGTGCACGCGCACGCCCGCGCGGGCGCGCTCGGTGAGCGCCTGCACGAACTGGTCGGCGACGTGGCCGGACCAGTAGATGTAGGTCTCCATGTCCACGCTGACCTTCGCCGAGCGGATCGCCTCGAGCATCGCCGGGAAGATCTCCGCGCCGTTCTGGAAATCCGCCACGGCGTTGCCGTCGACGATCGTCGGGCCGAGCAGGTTGCCGATCTCGCGCCGGAACTGCGGGCTCTCGACCGGACTGAGCGGACCCAGCGGATGGACCAGTTGCTGGGTCTGCGGGATCAGGTTGAGCACCACCACGCCAATCACCAGCGCCGCGAACGCGCCCAGGCCGGCCCACAGCGCGCGTCGCTTCCAGTTCGGCCGCGCGGGTGCGTCTGGCTTGGTGTCGCGGTTGGATACAGCGGGCATCGGTTCTCCTCAGCTGGTGGCAGCCCTTCAGGCGCGCCCCTGGGCGCACTACACCGCGCCGGTTGCGCGTCGAGCGCGTCCCGCATGGTCACCGGGCTCATCATCCCGCGCACGCGTGCAGCCCGGGTCAACGCCTTCACCTGACCGGCACCGCCGCGGTTGTCTGCTGTGCGCGGACCGTCCCTGGAGATCGCATGACCGACAAGGCCGTACGCAAGGTGGAACGCCGCGCCGACGTGCGGCGCGCGCTGGCGACCAGCACCGCCACGCACCGAAAACACAAGCGTCCGGTGCGCTCGGGACACAAGCTGTGGCTCGGCATCTACGCCCTGGTGCTGCTGGCGCTGGCCGTCCTGTTCTACCTGCTGCGGCTGGAGTTCTTCGGCATCCTCGGCCGCTACCTGCCGATGACCAGGCGCGCGACCGTGGGCGCGATGGCGATCGTGCTGACGCTGGCCGCCTCGCGGCTGGTGCGCGCCTTCGCCATCGAGCGCGCGCAGACGGCGGTCACGCGCTACAACCTCAAGCGCATCCTGCGGCTGGTGGTGTACATCATCCTGGCGCTGATCGTGGTGTCGGTGCTGTTCGCCAACTGGTACGCCGCGGTGGCGTCACTGGGGCTGATCTCGCTGGTGCTGGGTTTCGCGCTGCAGACGCCGATCACCAGCTTCATCGGCTGGGTCTACATCCTGGTGCGCGAGCCCTACCGCGTGGGTGACCGCATCCAGATCGGCGACGCCACCGGCGACGTGATCGACGTGACCTACCTGGACACCACGCTGTGGGAAGTCGGCGGCCCGTATCTTTCCTCCGACCATCCGAGCGGGCGGATCATCAAGTTCCCCAACGCCAACGTGCTGACCAGCCCGGTCTACAACTATTCCTGGCCGGTGTTCCCGTACGTCTGGAACGAAATCAATTTCCAGATCGCCTACAACAGTGACTTTGCCTTCGTGGCCAAGGTGATGCGCGAAGCCGCGGAGGAAGAGCTGGGCGAGGCCATGCTCGAACACGTTCGCATCTTTCGCGAGGTGCTGGCCAAGACGCCGGTGGACGAACTGCAGGTCAACGAGCGGCCGTCGGTGCTGTTCCGCGTCAACGCCAACACATGGATCGATGCCATCGTGCGCTACGTGGTGGATCCGCGTCAGGCCGGCAGCGTCAAGACGCGGCTGATCGGGACGATGCTGGCGCGGCTCAACGCGGAGCCCGACCGGGTGAAGTTCCCCAAAGGCGACAACCGCTAGCGAGGCGCCGCCGGGCTCATCCCACGCCCCTGCCGGGTGGCGACACCGCACCGGATATCTCGGCGCTGTGCACGGTGTGCGACCAGCGCTGCAGCGTCTGGTAGAGCCGCTCCTGCCGCGTCAGCACGCCCTGGTGGCAGCCCTTGGGGCGGGTTTGCTCGATCACCTCGCGGCTCAGCGCGCGCCACTGCTTGACCAGCTCGGTCGGCGCCGGATGCGATTCGACCAGCGCGCGAAGCACCAGCGACATCGCTTCCACCTCGTTCTTCAAGCCATCCAGCTCGTTGCCGACCTGGGTGAAGGACACCGGCCGGCTGCTCGAAATCTCCATGACATTCCCTCGGATCGCACGCCGGCGCCCCCGCGCCGGACGCCCACGACGTTGCGCGCGCCGCCGTGGTCGCCGCGTGCACGCGCATGAAAAAGCCGCCTTGCGGCGGCTTTCTCGCGGTCCCGTTGCGACGGCGGTCACGCCGCGCGCGAGGCCTTCTTGCGGTCGTTCTCGGTCAGGTGCTTCTTGCGCAGGCGGATTTCCTTCGGCGTGACCTCGACCAGCTCGTCGTCGTCGATGAAGTCCAGTGCCTGTTCCAGCGAGAACTTGATCGCCGGGGTGAGCTGGATCGCATCGTCCTTGCCGGAGGCGCGCATGTTGGTGAGCGGCTTGGGCTTGATGGCGTTGACGGTCAGGTCGTTGTCCTTGGCGTGGATGCCGACCAGCTGGCCTTCATACACGTTGTCGCCTTCGGCGGCGAACAGCTTGCCGCGTTCCTGCAGCGGCCCGAGCGAGTAGGCCGGGGTGGTGCCGCCGGCGTTGGCGATCATCACGCCGTTCTGGCGCTTGGCGATCTGGCCTTCTTCCTTCGGACCGTAATGGTCGAACACGTGGAACAGCAGGCCCGAACCCTGGGTCAGGGTCTTGAACTGGTTCTGGAAGCCGATCAGGCCGCGCGCCGGGATCATGTACTCCAGGCGCACGCGGCCCTTGCCGTCCGGCTCCATGTTCTTGAGCTGGCCCTTGCGCACGCCCAGGCGCTCCATCACCGGACCCTGGTGGATTTCTTCCACGTCGACCACCAACTGCTCGAACGGCTCCATCTTCTGGCCGTCGATCTCCTTGATGATCACTTCCGGACGCGACACGGCGAGCTCGTAGCCCTCGCGGCGCATGTTCTCGATCAGCACCGACAGGTGCAGCTCGCCGCGGCCGGAGACCAGGAACTTGTCCGCGTCCGAGCCCTGCTCGACGCGCAGCGCCACGTTGTGCACCTGCTCGCGCTCGAGGCGGTCCTTGAGCTGGCGGCTGGTCAGGAACTTGCCGCCGGAAAGATCCTTGTTGCCGGCGAACGGCGAGTTGTTGACCTGGAAGGTCATCGAGATGGTCGGCTCGTCGACCGTCAGCGCCGGCAGCGCCTCGGGCTTGTCGAGCGAACACACGGTGTCCGAAATCGTCAGCTCGGCAATACCCGAGATGGCCACGATGTCGCCCGCCTCGGCGCTGTCCTGCTCGATGCGCTCCAGGCCCATGAAGCCCAGCACCTGCAGCACCTTGCCCTGGCGCTTCTTGCCGTGACGGTCGATCACCGCCACCGGCATGTTCTTCTTCAGCGTGCCGCGCTGGATGCGGCCGATGCCGATCAGGCCCACGAAGTTGTTGTAGTCCAGCTGGCTGATGCGCATCTGGAACGGGCCTTCCGGGTCGACTTCCGGCTTGGGCGCGTGCTGCATGATCGCTTCGTAGAGCGGGGTCATGTCGCCTTCGCGGGCATTCTCGTCGAGCGAGGCGTAGCCGTTGAGCGCCGAGGCGTAGACGATCGGGAAATCCATCTGCTCGGGCGTCGCGCCCAGGCGGTCGAACAGGTCCCACACCTGCTCCACGACCCACTCGGGGCGCGAACCGGGGCGGTCGATCTTGTTGATCACCACGATCGGCTTGAAGCCCATCGCGAACGCCTTCTGCGTGACGAAGCGCGTCTGCGGCATCGGGCCGTCCATCGCGTCGACCAGGATCAGCACGGTGTCGACCATCGACAGCACGCGCTCGACCTCGCCGCCGAAGTCGGCGTGTCCGGGGGTGTCGACGATGTTGATGCGGTTGCCCTGCCAGCTGATGGCGGTGTTCTTGGCCAGGATGGTGATGCCGCGTTCCTTTTCCTGGTCATTGGAGTCCATCACGCGCTCGGCCAGCACCGTGCGTTCGGACAGGGTGCCGGACTGCTTCAGGAGCTGGTCGACGAGGGTGGTCTTGCCATGGTCGACGTGGGCGACGATGGCGATATTGCGCAGTTTTTCGATGGACATGGCACAGGCCCGGGCGGCGCTTGGTCAGCCGCCACGTAAGTTTCGGAGGGGTAAACCCCGCAATTATACGGACTTGCGGGGCTTTTTGCCCGTGGCGCGGATGAATGGCTCGTCGCGCCCGCTCCGGCCGGGTGACCGGGCCGCGCCAAATGGAGGCTGCGGATCGGCTCCAGGAGCCACGCTCGCGATGGAAAGAGGCCTCGCCGGGCCCGACTGGCACCGGCGCGCATGGCGGGCGGCTTCAGGCGGCGGCGTATTCACCCATGCGCGCGCGGGGCCGGATCGCGATGGTGGTGTCGCCGCTGATCAACTGCAGTTCGCCATCCTGGATCAGGCACTGCAGCCGCATGCCGCGGTCGCACAGTCCGGTGAGCTGGCGCACGGCTTCCTCGTCGAGGTCGAGCACGGTGAGGTTGTCATTGCGCGAAAGCGAGGCGCCAACCTTGTCCCACCAGATGTCCGCGACGCGCCCGCCATAGTTGACCACCACGACCTGGCGCGCCCGCCCGCAGGCCTTGCGAATGCGTGCCTCGTCGGGCTGGCCGAGTTCGATCCACTGCTCGATCTCGTCGGTGTAGGCACGCCGCCACAGTGCCGGCTCGTCCTCGTCGCTCAGGCCCTTGCCGAACTCCAGCCGGTCGTCGGCGTGCAGCGCGAAGGCGAGCAGGCGCACCATCAGCCGCTCCTCGGTTTCAGATGGATGGCGGGCGAGCGTCAGTGCATGGGTGGCGTAGTAATGCCGGTCCATGTCGCTGATCGACAGTTCAGCCTTGTGGATGGTGGCGTTGAGGGCCATGGGCTTGCCGGTGCGGGTAATCGGCCATTGTACGCGGCCGCCGGAGGTAAGCTGAACCGGATGATTCATGCCGCCGCACCCAGCACCGTGCATCTGCCCCAAGGCGACTGGGCCACCGCGGTCGACGGCCTGTGCGCCTGCTTCCCACGCATCGCCCGCGCGCAGTGGCTGGACCGGGTGCGCCGTGGCCGCGTGCTCGATGCCCACGACCGCCCGATCGATGAGCACACCCCTTACCGCGCCGGCATGAAGCTGCGCTACTTCCGCGAGGTCGAGAGCGAGCCGGTCATTCCCGGCGAGGAGATCGTGCTGCATGCCGACGGGCACCTGGTGGTGGTCGACAAGCCGCACTTCCTGCCGGTCATCCCGGCCGGCGGGTATGTGCAGCAGACGCTGCTGGCGCGACTCGCGCGCCGGCTCGGCAATCCGGCGCTGGTGCCGCTGCACCGGCTCGACCGCGATACCGCCGGGCTGGTGCTCTTCTCAGTACAGCCGGCCACGCGCGACGCCTATCTCTCGTTGTTCCGGGAGCGGCGCATCGTCAAGCGCTACGAGGCGCTGGCTGCGCCGCTTCCGCAGTGCACTTTTCCGCTGGTGCATCGTTCGCGGCTGGAGGCGGGCGAGCCATTCTTCCGCGTGCGCGAAGGTCAGGGCGAAGCGAACAGCCTGACCCGCGTCGACGTGATCGAGCGCGGTCCGCGGCAGTGGCGCTACGTGCTCGAGCCGCTCACCGGGCGCAAACACCAGTTGCGCGTGCACATGGCTGCGCTCGGTGCGCCGATCGTCAATGACCGGTTTTATCCGACGCTGCAAAATCGCCCGGGCGACGACTTCAGCCGGCCGCTGCAATTGCTGGCGCGCGGGCTGGCATTCGTCGATCCGCTGACCGGTCAGGCGCGGGAGTTCCGGAGCCGGCGGTCGCTCGAACCGCTGTAGCACGCGGGTTCGGCCGGCGCAGGCGATTGGCGTGAGTACCCCAAACCGCTTGTGCCTGGCGGGCGCAACACGCATAGTCGACCGCCACCAGCTGTCGATGCAGGACGCGCCATGCGGGTACGCCTGGAAGATGTGGCACGCGCCGCCGGGGTGTCGCCCAAGACGGTCTCCCGCGTGCTCAACGACGAAGCGAACGTGCGTGGTCCCACGCGCGAGAAAGTGCTCGCGGCCATGGCGGCGATGGACTACCGTCCGCACCAGTCGGCGCGCAGCCTGGCGAGCAACCGCTCGTTCCTGATCGCCATGCTGTACGACAACCCCTCGGCCAACTACCTCACCGAGATCCAGGCCGGGGTGCTGGAAGCCTGCGACCTGCACCACTACAGCATGATGGTTCGCCCGCTGCACATGGAGCAGGCGGGCTTCGTCGAGCGCGTCGAGGGCCTGATCTCCCACCACCGCCCGGACGGCCTGGTACTGACCCCGCCGATCACCGACCACCCCGCGCTGCTGCAGCGCCTGCGCGAGCGGCGCGTACCCTACGCCAGCATTTCGCCGGTGGAGCACGCCGGCACCATCGGCGCCTTCATCGACGAGCCGGAGGCAGCGCGCCGGATGGTGGCCTCGCTGGTGGCGCTGGGGCACCGGCGCATCGCGCACGTCATCGGTCATCCGGACCACGGCGCCAGCCAGTGGCGTCTGGACGGCTACCGCCATGCGCTCGCCGAGGCCGGGCTGCCGCGCAGCCCGGAACTGGAAGTGGCGGGCGATTTCTCCTTCGGCAGCGGCGTGGCGGCGGCGCGGCGGCTGTTCTCGCTGCCGCGCGGGCGCGGGCCCACCGCGGTGTTTGCCGCCAACGACGACATGGCCGCCGGGGTGATCTGGGCGGCCGGGGAGCACGGCCTGTCGGTGCCCCGGGACGTTTCCGTCTGCGGCTTCGACGACACCCCGATCGCGCGCCAGATCTGGCCCACGCTCACCACCATCCACCAGCCCAGCCGGGAGATGGGCCGCATCGCCGCCCTGCAGTTGCTCGACACCCTGCGCGGGCGGTCCGGCGCGATGGTGCAGGCCACGTTCTCGCTGGAACTGCGCGAGTCCACCGCGTCGGCGGCGTAGGAGAAATCGGTGTAAGAAATTTGTTGCAGGGCGAATTGACAGCGCTGTCAAAGCAGGGCAACCATGTGCCGGCTTGCGGCAGATGCCCGCGGGTGAAAGGCACACAAGTGGGGCGCAACAAGGGCGAAGCGGCAGGGCTGCGCGCGCGGTCCATGCCGTCTGAACATCACTTATGCGGGGAGCGAAGCTGATGAACACGTACGTGCGACTGGCCTTATCCGCGGCGATTGCCGCCTGCCTGATGCCCAGCGTCGCGCTGGCGCAGAACGACGACCAGGCGCAGGACACTGCGCCGCAGACCGACACCACCCAGCCGGGCAACGCCCAGGCACAGCAGCAGCCGCCCAGCAAGGCGACCGCCAAGAACCTCGAACAGGTCGTGGTCACCGGCAACACCGCCACCGGCGGCCTGAAGAAGATCGATACCAGCTATACGGTCACCACGGCCACCGCCGAGCAGATCCGCATGGCCAACCCCAAGAGCACGGCCGACCTGCTCAAGATCGCGCCGGGCCTGTGGCCCGAGTCCACCGGCGGCCAGACCGGCGCCAACATCGAGATCGCCGGCTTTCCCGGCGGCGGCGACGCCCCGTTCAACACGGTCCAGCTGATGGGCTCGCCGCTCTACGGCATGCCCACGCTGTCGTTCTTCGAGCAGACCTCCATCTTCCGCCTGGACGACACCGTCGACCGCGCGGAAATCATCCAGGGCGGCCCGTCGGTGGTGTTCGCCGACGGCCAGATCGGCGCCAGCGAGAACTTCATCCTCAAGCAGGGCACCGAGGTGCCCTCGGGAAGCATCGGGGTCACCTACGGCAACGAGAACCTGCGCCGCATCGACGGCTTCTTCGGCTTCCCGCTCGGCAAGGACACCTACGGCAGCATCGGCGGCTTCTACCGCGACTCCGACGGCGTGCGCGATCCGGGTTTCTCGGCGGACAAGGGCGGCCAGCTCACCGGCACGTTCACCCACGACAGCGACAACGGCACGATGATGCTGTACGCGCGCTACCTCAACGACCGCAACCAGTTCATCACGCCGATCCCGCTGATCCAGACCGGCACGGACAATTTCAGCGCCTATCCGGGTTTCGACCCGCTCACCGACACCTACAACGGTCCGGCGATCCAGCACGTGTTCCTGCGTGGCTACCCGGGCGGCGGGCGCGACGCCAACCTGGCGAACGGGCGCGGTGCGAAGTTCGGCTTCTTCGGCGGCAACTTCGACTACGACCTGGGCAACGGCTGGAACCTGTCGGACAAGTTCCTGATCGACGGCGGCGATGCGGATACCAACGCGCTGTTCTCCGGCACCAACCCGGGCAGCCTCAACGACATGCTCTACACCGACCAGAGCCAGATCGGCGCGTTCAACCTGGCGCCCGGTTCGGCCACGGCCACCTATGTCGGCGGCGGCGCGGTGGACCCCAACCAGAGCGTGATCCACCAGGGCTGGTGGTTCATCCACAAGCACCTGAAGAACATCAGCAACGACTTCCGCCTGAGCAAGGAGGTGTTCGAGGGCAACACGCTCACTGCCGGCGTGTACCTGGCGCACTACACGATGGACGACGAGTGGGCGCTGGGCAACCAGATGCTGATGACCAACACGCCCAACGCGCGTCCGATCACGGTCACCTACGTCGACGCCAGCGGCACCAACTACCTGACCGACAACCAGGGTTTCCTGGACTACGGTGGCTACAACATCGCCCAGCACGGCGTCGCCAACAACAAGGCGTTCTACCTGTCCGACATCTGGCGCATCGGCAAGTGGCTGATCGACCTGTCCGGCCGCATCGAGAACCAGGATGCCTACAACGACGTCTGCAACCTGACCAACGTGCCGCTGGATGACGATCCGAACACGATCTACAACAACAGCGTGCCCGTGTGTAACGGCACCTTCGCCCACACCCGCTACGACAAGACCCACCCGTCGTGGACCTTCGGCGTGAACTACGAGCTCGCCGACAACATGAGCGTGTACATCCGCGCCAACCAGGGTGGCCACTTCGACGACTTCGACAACGGCATCCGCGGCAACACCACCGACAACACCGCGCCGATGCAGAAGATCCAGAACTTCGAGGGCGGCTTCAAATACCAGAGCGAGCAGTGGTTCCTGGACCTGAGCGCCTACCACCGCCAGTTCATCGGCCTGCTGTACCAGCCCACCGACGCGGCCGGCGTGCCGAACGGCCCGCAGAGCACCTACGGTTCGGATTCCAAGGGCATCAACGTCAACACGGCCTGGAGCCCGACCAGGAACCTGAAGTTCCAACTGGTCGGCAATTACCTGGACGGCCATTACTCGCACAACAACTCGTGCCTGCCGTACACCAACCCGGTCGCGGGCGACGGTTGCGCGCTCATCAACGGCGTGCAGCTGCAGCGCCAGCCGAAGGTTCGCTACATGTTCACGCCCAGCTACGACATCCCGTTCGGCTGGGGTGACGTGCTGGCCTTCGTCACCTTCACGCACGTCGGCCCGCACACGCAGGACATCTCCGGACTGCAGCAACTTGGCAGCTACCACACCTGGGACTTCGGCGTGGTCGCGAACATCGAGCAGAACTGGCAGGTGCGCCTGCAGGGCACCAACATGACCAACGAGCTGGGCCTGACGGAGAGCAACTCGCGCATCTTCGGTTCGGCCGCCGGCACCACCGGCGTGATCCTGGCCCGTCCGCTGGAAGGCCGCGAGGTCAACCTGCAGGTCAAATACCTGTTCTGAAGCGAACGCTCCCAGAGCGATATGTTCTGATCCGACCCCGGATCGCCTGCACCCGTCCTGCCCGGACGGGTGCAGGCGCTTTTTTTCCGAATCCACTGCGGAGGCGCGATGAAGCCCGGTCGCCTGCTCGTCCTCGTATTCCGGTGTGCGCTGCTGCTGGCCGCCGCCGGTGCCGCTCCGGCCTTCGCCAGCGATCCGAGTTTCCTGTTCACCGCCACGGCCCGGGATTTCGGCAGCTACTTCCCGAGCTACCTGGCCAACGGCTATTTCTCCACTATGACCTCGCCGCGCGGCACCGAGCCGAACGCCGCGTACATGGTCGCGTTCATGGATTACAAGCCGGGGGACATTTCCCGTCCCGCGGCGATCCCCGGCTGGAGCGAGATCGACTACAACCCGGGCGGCGGCTGGCTCAACCGCACGCGGCTGGATGCGGGCATCTTCCAGGACTACGCGCAGACCCTGGACATGCAGGGCGCCACGTTGACCACGCGCTATCGCTTTGCCTACGCCAACAAGGCCAGCGATGTCCAGGTCACCACCTTCGTCAGCCAGGCCTCGCCGCACCTGGCGGCCACGCAGATCGCGATCACGCCCCGGTTCGACGGGCCGGTGCAGCTCAGCTTCCCGCTGCGGTTGTGGTCCGAGCACCAGCCGCGCTTCCCGATCGCCAGCATGGGCGGCGAGGAGATGATCTCCGCGGTGATCGCCAGCGGGCAGACGCTGGACAACAAGCCGGTACCCACGCCCGATCGCGCGCCGGTCTGGTATCCGGGCTACACACAGGTGCTTTCCGCCGACGGCGACGCGAAGGCGCTGACGCTCGCGCTGAAGGGCAGGGCGCAACACGGGCTCGGCATGACCGAGGCGGCCGCGATCGGGCTACCTGAAGGGCTCTCGCCGGATGCGGTCAAGCTCGAGCGGACGCCGACCCGGCTGTCGCTTCAGATCACCGCCACGCTGCACAAGGGGCGGCGCTATGTCTTCACCAAGTACCTGGCGCTCTCGCGCGAGGGCTGGGGCGAGGACCAGGACGTGCTGGCGCTGGCGACCGCCGCGCGCACCACCGGTTTCGAGCGCCTGCTCGCCGACCACCAGGCCGCCTGGCATGCGCTGTGGCAGTCGGACATCGTGATCGACGGCAACCCGGCGGTGCAGAAGGCGGTGCACTCGGACCTCTACTACCTGCTGTCCAACAGCACCGTCGGCACCGCCTGGCCGATGGGCGCCTGCGCGCTGACCCCCAACTACGCGGGCCATGCGTTCTGGGACAGCGACTCGTGGGTGTTCCCCGCGCTGTTGCTGCTGCATCCGGAGCGTGCCAAGCCCATCGTGATGTTCCGCGACCGCACCACGGAGCCGGCGCGCGCCCGCGCCCGCCAGTACGGCGTCGAAGGCACCATGTACCCGTGGGAAGCCGATCCGCAGACCGGGGTGGACGTCACGCCGCACTTCGCCTGGGAGGTCTACCGCGAGGTGCACGTCAACGCCGACATCGCCATCGCGCAGTGGCAGTACTACCTCGCGACGGGTGACAAGGCCTGGCTGAAGACCCACGCCTGGCCGGTACTGGAAGGCATCGCCACCTTCTGGACCAGCCGCGTCACCTACGACAAGGCGCACGACCGCTACGAGATCCACCACGTCACCTCGCCCGACGAGGCCTACAACGACGTGCCGAACGACTCGTTCACCAACGCCGCCGCGCGCAAGGCGCTGGACATCGCCGTGAAGGCCGCGGGCGTGGTCGGCGCGAAGGCCGATCCGCGCTGGAGCGAGATCGCCTCGAAGATGTACATCCCCTTCGATGCGACCGGCCAGCGCCATCTCGACTTCGACAAGTCGGTGCCGCACGACAAGATCACCTGGATGGGCTCCTCGCTGGCCTGGCTGATGTATCCGAACCTTGACCTGCCGATGTCGGCGCAGGTGCGCCGCAACGACTTCCAGTTCCAGCTCGATGCGCTCAAGAGCCACGGCGACGATCCGAACGAGATGATGATGGTGATGCTGGCCGTCGGCGCCGCGGAACTGGGCGATGCCAAGGCCGCAGGCGCCTGGATCGACCGCAACCTGGTCGGCTTCCTCAAGCCGCCGTTCAACGTGCGTACCGAGACGGCGGCCAACAACGCCGGCTACATCCTCGCGACGTCGGCGGGCTTCGTGCAGAGCATGCTCTACGGCCTCACCGGCCTGCGCATCGACGATGAGGGCCTGAGCGAGAAGTACGCGCCGGTGCTTCCGCCGGGCTGGAACGGGCTGACCCTCAAGGGTGTGCACTTCGGCGGGCAGCGTTTCGACATCCGCGTCGAGCGCGGCGCCGACGGCAAGGCGCAGCTGGTGCGCAAGGCACTGCCATGAATGCCAATAACCCTTGTAGGAGCGCACCCTGTGCGCGACCGGGATGGCGGTCGCGCACAGGGTGCGCTCCTACAGGGCGCCTGTTCGGTAGCCGGAGTTCGCTCGAAGGCCTGACCCTGTGGCTGCTCTGGCTGCTCGCCTGCGCCGCACTCGCGCTGTCCGCGCCGGCCGCCGCCACCGACCCGAGCTTCCTGCTCACCGCCACCGCGCGCGACTTCCAGAGCTACTTCCCCACCCAGCTCGGCAACGGCTACGTCGCCACGCTCAGCGCGCCGCGCGGCACCGAGGACAACCTGGCCTACATGGTTGCCTTCATGGACTACGCCAAGGGCGACATCGCGCGCCCCGCGGCGGTCCCGGGCTTCAGCGGCATCGACTACAGCACCGGCCACTCGCCGGCCGGGCATTTCTGGTTGAACCAGGTCGCGCTGGATCCCGCGGTCTTCCAGGACTACCGGCAGGTGCTGGACCTCCACGAGGGCACGCTGACCACGCGCTACCGCTACGACGATCACGGTCGCGCCACCCGCATCGAGGTCGTCTCGCTGGTCAGCCAGGCCTCGCCGCACCTGGCCGCCACGCAGCTGTCGATCACGCCGGAGTTCGATGGCGAGGTGGAACTGTCCTTCCCGCTGGCGCTGTGGGCACCGCACCAGCCGCGCTTTGCGCTGGCCCGCCTCACCGGCGAGCAGATGCAGGAGGCGGTGGCGGCCAGCAACCTCAAGCTGCAGGCCGTTCCACCGGCCACCCCCGACCGCGCACCGCTGTGGTACCACGGCGACACCCACCTGCTCGCCGCGCACGGTGACGCCAGCGCGCTGACCCTGTCGCTCGACGGCCGCGCCGAGCAGGGCCTGGCGATGGCCGAAGCGGTCGCCGTGGCATTGCCCCAGGGCCTCGTGCCGGGCGAGGCACGCGTCTACCGCAGCCCGTGGCGACTATCCATCGAACTCAAGGCGAAGGTGCGCAAGGGCCACACCTACGTCTTCGGCAAGTTCGTGGCGCTGTCGCGCGAAGGCTGGGGCGGGGATGCGAAGGCGGACCTCGCGCTGGTCCGCCAGGCGCGCGAGGACGGCTTCGCGCACCTGCGCGAGGCGCACGTGGCGGCCTGGCACGACCTGTGGCGTTCGGACATCCGCATCGAGGGCGACCCCGAGGCCCAGCGCATGGTGCATTCGGACCTCTACTACCTGCTGTCCAACGTCAGCCCCGGCACCGCCTGGCCGAGCGGTGCCTGCGGCCTGACCCCCGGTTACGCCGGGCACGTCTTCTGGGACAACGACACCTGGGTTTTTCCGGCGCTGCTGCTGCTGCATCCGCAACGGGCCCGGTCGCTGGTCGACTTCCGCAGCCGCACGCTGCCGGCGGCCCAGGCGCGCGCGCAGGAGCGCGGGCTGCGCGGGGCGATGTACCCGTGGGAGTCCGATCCGCAGTACGGCACCGAGCAGACGCCGCACTTCGCCCACGTGCTGGGCGAGCGCGAGATCCACGTCAACGCCGACGTCGCCATCGCGCAGTGGCAGTACTGGCTGGCCAGCGGCGACGAGGAGTGGTTGCGCAGCCACGGCTGGCCCGTGATCCGTGCGGTGGCCGACTTCTGGGTCAGCCGCGCGAGCTGGATTCCCGCGCGCAAGCGCTACGAGATACTGCACGTCACCTCGGTGGACGAGGACTACAACGACGTACCGAACGACACCTTCACCAACGTGTCCGCGCGCAAGGCGCTGCAACTGGCCACGCAGGCCGCCGCCGTGCTGGGCGAACGGCCCGATCCGCGCTGGACGGAGGTCGCTGGCAAGCTGTACATCCCGTTCGATGCCAAGGCCGGCCATCACCTGGACTTCGACCCGTCGGTGCCGCACGACATCGATTCCTGGGGTGGCAGTTCCCTGCCGATGCTGGCTTATCCCTCGCTCGACCTGCCGATGGATGCGGGCGTGCGCCGGCGGGACTACGACTACGCGATGGCGCCGATTACCCAGTCGCACCGCGATCCGAACAGCATGGGCCTGGCGCCGATGGCCATCTACGCCGCCACGCTGGGCGACGCAGCCGCGGCCAATGCCTGGTTCCAGCGCAACCGCCACGCAGGCGTGATGCAGCCGCCGTTCAACGTGCGCACGGAGACGCCGAACAACAACACCGGCTACTTCGTGACCGCCGCCGGCGGCCTGCTGCAGACGATCGAGTACGGCTTCACCGGCTTGCGGCTGCAGCCGGGGGGGCTGGTCGAGGCCTATCCGCCGTTGCTGCCGCCGACGTGGCATGCCTTCACGCTCACGCACGTAGCCTTGCGTGGCGCGTACTACGACATCACCGTGAGCCGCGACCGCACCGGCCGCGTGGTGCTCACGCGCCGACCCGCGGAGGACACGCCATGACTGGATCGAGAATCCGCCATCGGAGTCGTTTCCCAGCCGTCGGGGGGGCGTGGGAAGGGAGCTGCCGGGGCTCGCCGCGACGTGCGGAACCCCTCCCCAACCCTCCCCTGCAGGCAGGGGAGGGAGCATGGCGGCATCTCCCCGCGGGAACGGATCAGGCTCCTCCGCCTGCGTGCAGGGGGAGGTTGGGAGGGGGTGGCTGGTACTTGCCGTGGCGTGAGGAACGCCTCGGCCATCTTCCCCGGGAAGCCGGACAAAGGGCGGCATCGCGGGTGGCCAGGTTCGTGTTCGCCTGCCTGTGGATTTTCGGGTGCCCGGCTGCCCTGGCGGAGAAGCCTGCGGCGGGCGTAAAGCCCGACGGCACGGTGACGGCCGCCACGGTAGCCATCCCGTATTCGCAGTTCGCCTCGCCGCAGGCGCGCGCATTCTTCCCGAAGATGCTCGCCGCGGGCGCGCAGGCGCCGCCGCTCAGCGGGCCGATCGAGCAGAGTCGGCGCTTCTACGACCGCCTCAACAGCGACCGCGCCGCGCGCATGCGCAAGCGCTACCGGGTCACCGTGCGCCACCAGACCCTCGCGGGCGTCGGCGCGGACGTGGTGCTGCCTGCGCAGGGGGTGAGCCCGGCCAACCGCCATCGCGTGCTGATCAACCTGCATGGCGGCGCCTTCCTGTGGGGCGCGGGCAGCGGCGGGCTGGTCGAGGCCATCCCGATCGCGAGCCTCGGTCGCATCGAGGTCATCACGCTCGATTACCGGCAGGGGCCCGAACACACCTTTCCCGCCGCCAGCGAGGATGTCGAGGCGGTCTACCGCAAGTTGCTGGAAACCCACCGACCCGGCGAGATCGGCATCTATGGCTGCTCCGCCGGCGGCATCCTGACCGGCGAGGCGGTGGCGCGCTTCATCGCGGACAAGCTGCCGGTGCCGGGCGCGATCGGCACCTTCTGCGGTTCGCTGGTGACCATCGCCGGCGACTCGGCCTACGTGGGCCCGCTGCTCAATGGGCAGGGCGTGCCGGACGAGCCGCTGGACCTCGCCACGCTGCCGTACTTCCGCGGCACCGATGCCCGCGACCCGATGGTGCAGCCGGGCCTGTCGCCCGCGCTGCTGAAACACTTCCCGCCGACCCTGCTGATCACCGGCACGCGCGACATGGCGATGAGCTCCGTCGTCCACAGCCACGCGCTGCTGGCGCAGGCGGGTGTCGACGCCGAGTTGCACGTCTGGGAAGGCATGTGGCATTCGTTCTTCTCCGATCCCGAGCTGCCCGAGTCGGAGCAGGCCTACCGCACCATCGTGGCGTTCTTCGAGCGCCACCTCGCCCCACCGCAAGAGGAAGCCCATCCATGAAGACCCGTCCGCGGATCGTCTCCCTGCTCGGCCCCACGGCGCTGGTCCTCTTCACCGCGGCCAGCGCCGCCACGCCCAGCCCGGCGAAGACGCAGGCCTACATCCACAAGGCCTGGAACACCCTCACGCGCTCGCTGGACGATTGCTCGGCGCTGCACGATCCGAAGATGGACGCGCGCCCGGTGCTCTACCTGCCCGCCGACCTGGACAAGCCCGCCGGCATCGATGACATCGCCAAACGCTGCAAGGTGGAGGTACGCACGCTACCGAAGCGCATCGAGCGGCTCGGCGACCTGATGCCCTCGGAGCTTCCGGCCGAAGGCCTGCTCTACCTGCCCCGGCCCTACGTGGTGCCCGGCGGCCAGTTCAACGAGATGTACGGCTGGGACAGCTACTTCATCCAGCTGGGTCTGCTCGCCGACCACCGCGACGATCTGGCGCGCGACATGACCGACAACATGCTGTTCGAGGTCGAGCACTACGGCGGCGTGCTCAACGCCAACCGCACCTATTACCTGACCCGCTCGCAGCCGCCGTTCCTGAGCCGCATGGTGTCCGACGTGCTGGCCGCGCCGAAGGCCTTCAAGGACGAGGCCGAACGGCATGCCTGGCTGGCCCACGCCTATCCGCTGGTCGTCGCGAACTACCACATCTGGACGCGAGCCGAGCACCGTGCCGGCGACACCGGCCTGGCGCGCTATTTCGACCTTGGCCAGGGACCGGTGCCGGAGATGCACGGCAGCGAGTACTACCGTGGCGTGATCGCCTGGGTGCTGGCGCATCCGCAGCAGGATCCCGGCTACCTGGTGAAAGCCTCCGAGCATCCGGATGCCGCCGAGATGGCAAAGCTGAAAGCCAGCAGTTGCGACATCGAAGCCTCAACCGTCTGCGCCGGTGCCTGGGCCAGTGGCTACCGGCTGAGCGCCGACTACTACCTGGGCGACCGCGCCATGCGTGAGTCCGGCTTCGACACCAACTTCCACTTCGGCCCCTACGGCGGCACCACCCACCACTACGCCGGCGTGGGCTTGAACAGCCTGCTTTACCGCTACGAGCGGGATCTGCATGACCTCGCGCTGCAGCTGGGCAAGGTGGCCGAAGCACAGACGTGGGCGGATGCCGCAGCGAAGCGGAAGGCGGCCATGGGCAAGTACCTGTGGAACGACAAGCGCGGCATGTTCATGGACTATGACTTCACGCGCGGCAAGGCCTCGGAGCAACCCTACGTCACCACCTACTGGCCGCTCTGGGCGGGGCTCGCCTCCAAGGCGCAGGCCGCCGCGCTGGACAGGCACCTGGCCGTGTTCGAGCGCAAGGGCGGGCTGTCGATGGACAACCTCAGCAGCGGTGCGCAATGGGATGAGCCGTTCGGCTGGGCGCCGACCAACTGGCTGGCGATCTCCGGCCTGGACGCCTACGGCTTCCACGACGATGCGCAGCGCCTCGCGCGCAAGTTCATGGGCACCGTGGAAACCGGCTTCGCCCACGACGGCACCATCCGCGAGAAATACAACATGGTGCTGGGCAACGCGGACGTAAAGATCACCGCCGGTTACACGACGAACGTGATCGGCTTCGGCTGGACCAACGCGGTGTACCTGAAACTGCACCAGTTGCTGCAGGGCGCGCCCGCGCAGGCACCCGCCGCCGCGCAGAGCACGCAGGCGCCCGCGGTGCATTGAAGCGGTGGTTCACGGGCGACGGCCGGCGGCTGCGTTATTCTTGCCGGCCTTTCGCTCACGTCCCAAGGGTTTGCCCATGACCATCAACGTCACCTTCGAGACCAACCGCGGTCCGATCCACCTGCGCCTGCACGAGGACAAGGCGCCGGTCACCGTCGCCAGCTTCGTCAACCTGGCACGCCGCGGCTACTACGACGGCCTGTCGTTCCACCGCGTCATCAACGACTTCATGATCCAGGGCGGCTGCCCGCTGGGCACCGGCACCGGCGGCCCGGGCTACAAGTTCGAGGACGAGTTCCACCCCTCGCTGCGCCACGACAAGCCGGGCGTGCTGTCCATGGCCAACGCCGGCCCGCGCACCAACGGCAGCCAGTTCTTCATCACCCACGGCCCGACCCCGTGGCTGGATGGCAAGCACAGCGTATTCGGCGAAGTGGTCAGCGGGGACGACCAGAAGGTCGTCAATGCGATCCGCCAGGGCGACACGATCGAGCGGGTCGCCGTCGAAGGCGACGTCGACGCGCTGATGGCCGCGCAAGCCGATCGCATCAAGGACTGGAACGAAAAGCTCGACCAGCGCGGCTGAGCAAACCGACCCTTCCCCCGCGTCGCGGGGGAAGAGTCCCGAAGGGCGGGTTGGGGGCGACCGGAGCGTGGCCACCACGCACCCGGCAGGGCGCATCGGCCCCGCGCCAAGCAGCCGCGGGCCGCGTGCTAAAATCCGCCGGTTACCTCACTCCCACATCCCCGAGGAAGCCATGCCCCAGCTCGCCCAGCGTGTCGGCCGCGCCAAGCCCAGCGCGATCATGGTCATCGCCGAGAAGGCCAAGCAGTTGAAGGCGCAGGGGAGGGACATCATCAGCTTCTCGATCGGCGTCCCCAACTTCCTGCCCGGCGAGCACGTTTACGCCGCGGCGCGCGAATCGCTCAGCCACGACTCGGGCCAGTACGGCAGCAACCGCGGCGCCGAGCCGTTGCTGGACGCCTTCCTCAAGCACATCGAGGCGCTCGGCTTCAGCGGCTACGGCCGCATGAACCTCTCGATCGGCATCGGCGCCAAGCAGGTGCTCTACAACCTCGCCGAAGCGCTGCTGGACGAGGGCGAGGAGATCTGCTTCGCCGCGCCGTACTGGACGACCTACCGCGACATCGCGGACATCGTCGGCGCCAGGATCAACGTGCTGCCGTGCCCGTCGACGCAGAACTACAAGCTCACGCCGGCGCAGCTCGAGGAAGCGCTCAAGCGCAAGCCGAAGGTATTCCTGTTCAACAACCCGTCCAACCCGACCGGCATGGTCTACACGGGCGAGGAGATCGCCGCGCTGGCCGACGTGCTGGTGCGCTATCCGGACACCTGGATCATCACCGACGACATCTACAACTCGATGGTGTTCGACGGGATCGGCTACCACAACTTCGTGTTCGCCCGGCCGGAGCTGCGCGAGCGGCTGGTGTTCGTCGATTCGGTATCCAAGACCTACGGCATGCCGGGCTGGCGTGTGGGCATGCTGGCCGGCCCCGAGTCGGTGGCCAAGGCGGTGACCACACTCAATTCCAACCACATCACAAGCGTGCCGGAAGTGATCACCGCCGCCGCGGTGGCCGCCTTCAGCGGTCCGCAGGACGTGCCGCAGGCCAAGTGTGCGGAGTTCGCGCAGAAGCGTGACATCGTGGTTGCCGCGTTGCGCGCGATTTCCGGCGTGGTCTGCCCGCGTCCGCAGGGGGCGTTCTACGCCTTCCCTGACATCTCCGTTGCCTTCGGCAAGTCGCACAACGGCACGCCGATCAACAGCGACGTGGACGTCTGCGCGGCCCTGCTGGAAGCCAAGGGCGTCGCCTGCGTGCCTGGCTCCGCCTTCGGCGAGCCGCATTCGCTGCGCATTTCCTACACCTGCCCGACGGCCCAGCTGCAGCCGGGCCTGGAACGCATCCAGCAGTTCTTCGCCGAACTTCAGTAAACCCGGGATCGCCGCTTTTCCGATTCCCGATTTTCCATTCACGATTCCCGGAGAAAGTTATGAAAGCCCCCGTTCGAGTTGCCGTCACCGGTGCTGCTGGCCAGATCGGCTACGCACTGCTGTTCCGCATCGCCGCCGGCGACATGTTGGGTCCCGACCAGCCGGTGATCCTGCACCTGCTGGAGATCACCCCGGCGCTGCCCGCGCTGCAGGGCGTGGTGATGGAGCTCAACGACTGCGCGTTCCCGACCCTCGCCGGCGTGGTGGCGACCGATGACGTCAACGTCGCCTTCAAGGACGTCGATTACGCGCTGCTGGTCGGCGCCCGTCCGCGCGGCCCGGGCATGGAGCGCAAGGACCTGCTGGAAGCCAACGGCGCCATCTTCGGCCCGCAGGGCAAGGCGCTGAACGACCACGCCAAGCGCGACGTGAAGGTGCTGGTGGTCGGCAACCCGGCCAACACCAACGCGCTGATCGCCCAGCAGAACGCGCCGGACCTCGATCCGAAGTGCTTCACGGCGATGGTGCGCCTGGACCACAACCGCGCGTTGAGCCAGCTGGCCGAGAAGACCGGCAAGCACACCACGCAGATCAAGAAGGTCACCATCTGGGGCAACCACAGCTCGACCCAGTACCCGGACCTGCACCACGCCACCGTCGACGGCAAGCCGGCGCTCTCGCTGGTCGACCAGGCCTGGTACGAGAACGACTTCATCCCGACCGTGCAGCAGCGCGGCGCGGCGATCATCAAGGCCCGCGGTGCTTCCTCGGCCGCCTCGGCCGCCTCGGCCGCGATCGACCACATGCGCTCGTGGGCGCTGGGTACCGAAGAGGGCAACTGGGTGTCGATGGGCATCCCGTCGGACGGTTCGTACGGCATCGCGCCGGGCGTGATCTATGGCTATCCGGTCACCGTGCAGGATGGGAAGTACACGATCGTGCAGGGCCTGGAAGTCAACGATTTCTCGCGTGGCCGCATGGATGCCACCGACAAGGAACTGCGCGAGGAGCGCGGTGGCGTCGAGCATCTGTTCGCGAAGAAGTAAGGCCACCTCATGGGGTTTGAAAAAGGGCGGCCTGGGGCCGCCCTTTTTTTGCTTCCGCTGGAACTACCCGCAAGCCTTGGCCCCTCGCCCCAGCGCTCTCCCCGCAGGAGAGAGGGAGCAAGGTCTCGGGCAATCGGACCTCCCCCACTTTGCCTGATCGGCTCCCTCTCCCCTCCGAGGAGAGGGTTGGGGTGAGGGGCCACTCTTGCGACAAGCGCTCCTCGTGCAGTTGGAAACGTCACGCCGCCGCACGCATCGCCTCCCTGAGATACGCCAGCAGCGCCTCATCCACCCACGTCCCGTTCATCAGGTCCGGCTCTTTCATGTTCGCCTCGCGAATCCGCGCATGCGTCGCCGGGTCGTCGCCGGCGTAGGTGCGGAACATCGCCATCCAGCGCCGCGCCAGCGCCTGCACCTCGGGCGACGCGGGCGAAACCCCCGTATCCATCGCCTTGCGCAATTCGGCGATCAGCGACGGCCAGGCGTACATCTGCTCGCGGTAGTGCTCGCGCATGAACGCGAGTTCCTGCGGCTCCAGATAACGCGCATAGATCGCCAGCCGGGCCTCCGCGATCGCCTGCTCGACGAACTGCTTCAGCGCCGGCGTGATTCCGGACAGCGCCACCATTCCTGGCTCGCTTTCGTGCATCGCGTTGAGCCGCAGCAGGAAATCCGGATTGCCCGCGGTATCCCGCTGCAGGTTCTGCATCCAGCGCAGCGCCAGCAGTTGCGCGTCGTGGTCGTCGGGGCGCGCGCCCCGGTCGATCGCCGCCTGCACCGCAGCCACCAGCGCCTGCCACTGGGCCTGCGCGTCGCGATCGTAATGCATCGGCAACTGCTTCAGTTCTTCCGGCGAAAAGTACTTCTCGTACATGGTCATCAGTTCCAGCGTGTCCAGCCAGTCGGCCAGGTCGGGGGACTGTCCGGCGGCGAGCTGTCCGCGCAGCGCGACCAGCCGCCCGCGCAGCCGGGTGGCCTGCGCGAGTTCCTGATCGAGCTGGGCGATCTGGCGGTCGATGACCTCGGCCAGCGGCTGCTCGGGTCCGGACAGGACGGTTCCGATGTCGGCCAGGGAAAGGCCGAGCTGGCGTAGTGCCTGGATACGGTGCAGGCGTTCCACGTTGGCGCGGTCGTAAAGGCGGTAACCGGCATCGGAGCGCAGCGAGGGCTTGAGCAGGCCGATGGCGTCGTAGTGGTGCAGCGTGCGGACGGTCAGTCCGCAGCGGCGGGCGAGTTCGCCGACGGTCAGCGGCATGCGGGTCTCCTCGGTGCGGGCCGGCAGGTTCCAGCCTCACGTTACGTGAGGGTCAAGCCCCCGGACAGGGGGCGGGGCGGCCGGTGCGCTAAAATGGCGCTTTTCCCGCGGAGCCTTCCATGTCCCCCACCGCATCCCCTGGCGCCCGTTTCCGCACCGCGCTGGCCGCAGAACAACCCTTGCAGGTGATGGGCGCGATCACCGCCTACGCCGGACTGATGGCCAAGCGCGTCGGCTACAAGGCGCTCTACCTTTCCGGCGGCGGCGTGGCAGCCAATTCGCTGGGCATGCCCGACCTCGGCATCAGCACGATGGAGGACGTGCTCACCGACGCGCGGCGCATCGTCGACGCCACCCAGCTTCCCTTGCTCGTGGACATCGATACCGGTTGGGGCGGCGCGTTCAACATCGCCCGCACCATCCGGTCGTTCATCAACGTCGGCGTGGCCGCGGTGCACATGGAGGACCAGGTCGGCCAGAAGCGTTGTGGTCATCGGCCGGGCAAGGAGGTCGTGTCGAAGGCGGAGATGGTCGACCGGGTGAAGGCGGCGGTGGACGCGCGTACCGATGCGGGCTTCGTCATCATGGCGCGCACCGACGCGGCGGCCGTGGAAGGCATCGACGCGGCGATCGAGCGCGCCTGTGCCTATGTCGAGGCCGGCGCCGACATGATCTTTCCCGAGGCCATGAAAACGCTGGACGACTATCGCCGGTTCAAGGCCGCGGTGAAGGTGCCGATCCTGGCCAACCTCACCGAGTTCGGTTCCACGCCGTTCTTCACTACCGACGAGCTGCGCTCGGCTGGCGTGGACATCGCGCTCTACTGCTGCGGAGCCTATCGCGCGATGAACAAGGCCGCGCTCAACTTCTACGAAACCGTGCGCCGCGAAGGCACGCAGAAGGGCATCATCGATACCCTGCAAACGCGCGAGGAGTTGTACGACTTCCTCGGCTACCACGCCTACGAGGACAAGCTCGACGCGTTGTTTTCCAAAGAGAGCTGATCGGGCTCCGTGCAGGAGCGCACCTGCGCGCGACCCGTGTTTCGCACATCCGGTCGCGCACAGGGGGCGCTCCGGCGAGAGTTCCGCCTGGCACCAACCCTTGCATCCAGGAGATACCCGATGACCGAACAAGTCCTCCCCAAGGCCAAGAAGTCCGTCGCGCTTTCCGGCGTTCCTGCCGGCAACACCGCGCTGTGCACGGTCGGCCGCAGCGGCAACGACCTGCACTACCGCGGCTACGACATCCACGACCTGGCCGCCAAGGGCAGTTTCGAGGAAGTGGCTTACCTGCTGGTGCACGGCGTGCTGCCGAACTGGCGCGAGCTGCAGAACTACAAGGCCAAGCTCAAGCGCCTGCGCGGCCTGCCGGCGCCGGTGAAGGGCGCGCTGGAGCTGCTGCCGGCGGCGACCCATCCGATGGACGTGCTGCGCACCGGCTGCTCGATGCTGGGCACCGTGCTGCCGGAGAAGGAGGACCACAACCTCACCGGCGCGCGCGAGATCGCCGACCGCCTGATGGCCAGCTTCGGTTCGATGCTGCTGTACTGGTACCACTTCAGCCACAACGGCAAGCGCATCGAGACGCAGACCGATGACGAGTCGATCGCCGCGCACTTCCTGCACCTGCTGCACGGCAAGGCGCCCAGCGAGTTGCATGCGCAGGCGCTGGACAAGTCGCTGGTGCTCTACGCCGAGCACGAGTTCAATGCCTCGACCTTTACCGCCCGCGTGATCGCCGGCACCGGCTCGGACATGTACTCGGCCATCACCGGCGCGATCGGCGCACTGCGCGGTCCCAAGCACGGCGGCGCCAACGAGGTGGCGATGGAGATCATCGCCCGCTACCGCAATGCCGACGACGCCGAGGCGGACATCCGCGCGCGCGTGGAGCGCAAGGAAATCATCATCGGCTTCGGCCACCCGGTCTACACCGTGTCCGACCCGCGCAACGAGATCATCAAGGAGATCTCGCGCAAGCTCTGCACCGAGGGCGGCAACCCGACGCTGTTCGAGGTGTCCGAGCGCATCGAGAAGCTGATGTGGGACCTCAAGAAGATGTTCCCCAACCTCGACTGGTACTCGGCCAGCGCCTACCACATGATGGGCGTGCCGACCGCGATGTTCACGCCGCTGTTCGTCATCGCGCGCACCTCCGGCTGGAGCGCGCACGTGATCGAGCAACGCCAGGACGGCAAGATCATCCGCCCGAGCGCGAACTACACGGGCCCGGAAGACCAGAACTACGTGCCGATCGAAAAGCGCTGAGGCCTGCCTGGGAGCCCTCTCCCCCGCGGAGAGGGCTGGGGGAGATGGCTCGGGGTGATCGCGGGCGTGCGGGAGCGAAAAGCTTTCGGCGTTGCCTCAGGCGACAGATCCACGCCATATCACTGCTGCACTGTCCACGGCCTGTCCACGGGGGCGCTGCCTAACATGGCTCGCCATCCCCGAGAGAGACCCTGCATGCGACATCCAGCAAAGCGTCCGTCGTGGCCCGCGCTCGGCGCAGGCCTTGTCCTGGTTCCGCTCGCCCTGGCGAGCACCTCAGCCATGGCGCAGGACGCGTCCCCGGTGCTCGACCGGGCCAGCGTGAGACTGGGCGGCTACTACGCCAGCGTGGACACGGACGTCAGGTTGGCCGATCCGAGCGACACGCTCAGCGGCACCATCAACCTCGAGGACGACCTCGGCTTCGACCAGGACAAGACCGTGCCGCGCGTGCGCGCCGACTTCCTGTTCGGCGAACACCAGGGCCTGGCACTGGATTACTACAACATCGATCGCTCGAGCCACCAGACGCTTGCGCGCGATATCAGCTACGACGGCGTGGACTACAGCGCCAACGCCGATGTCCGCGCCAAGCTCGATTTCAACTTCGGGAGCGTTGCCTGGCGCTGGTGGTTCGGCCAGGGCAACGATGCTTACGGCGTCGGCTTGGGCGCGGGTTGGTATCGCGTCAAGACCGCGCTCGTGGGCGACGGCTCATACGACCTGGGGCAGGGCAGCGCGCAACCGGTATCGGTGGCCACCACCAGCAACGACAGCGCCTGGGCGCCCATGCTTCAGCTCGGCTGGCGGCACATGTTCAACGACCAGTGGCGCATGTACCTCGACGCATCGGGCGTGCGCAAGAACGGTGGGCGCATCAGTGGTCACATCTACAATGCCGCGCTGGGCATGGAGTGGCTGCCGCTGGAGAACCTCGGCTTCGGGCTGGAATACGGCTACAGCCAGATCAAGCTGCACTGGAACCGCAGCACCTACGACGCCGACCTGGACATGACGCTCAGCGGCCCCTCCGCCTTCGTCAAGCTCCGCTGGTAAGAAAGGGCCGCCGCCGGATCCGGCCGCGGCCCGCCGCGGTTACCCGGCCCTGGCGCGGCGGCGCTGCACCAGCCAACCGCCACCACAGATCAGCGCGATCAGCAGGAAGTCGAGCGCGTAGCCGTACCAGGGATGGGCGTCAAACCACGCGCGCAACAGGTGGTCGTGCGCGATCATGCGGCCTGCGGTCCACGCAATCGCGCCGGCACCGACGTAGACGATGGCCGGGAAGCGCTCGATGAGCTTCAGGATCAGCGTCGAGCCCCACACCACCAGCGGCACGCTGATCAGCAGGCCCAGCACGACCAGGCCTAGGTGGCCCTTGGACGCACCGGCGATCGCCAGCACGTTGTCCAGGCCCATCAAGGCGTCGGCTACCACGATCGTGCGCAGCGCGGCCCAGAAGCTGTCCGCCGCACTGACCTCGTGGCCGCCTTCGGCTTCCGGCTTGATCAGCTTCCATGCGATCGGCAGCAGCAACAGGCCGCCCACCAGCATCAGACCGGGCAACTTGAGCAGGTAGACCACGACCGCGGTCAGCGCCACGCGTACCGCCACTGCGCCGAAGGTGCCCCAGAACACCGCCTTCCTCTGCAGCGTCTTGGGCAGGTTGCGCGCGGCCAGCGCGATCACGATCGCGTTGTCGCCGGCGAGCACGAGGTCGAGCAGGATGATGGCCAGAAGGCCCGAGACGAAATCGGTACCGCTGATGTCCATGCAGAACTCCCGCGCGTGACTCATGGCGATGGTGGCGGACACGCGCAGTGGCCCGACACCACCGCAAAAGTCTCGTTCGCGAGGGACCCTCGCCGGCGTGACCGGGACGCGAAGGCGTCCGTGATGACGATCACCGCACGGCGCCGCACGTCAAACTGCGGCGCCGGAACTACTCCCCTTTGGGTGTGTGGCGATTGTCGGGGGCGACGCCGGCGGCGGTCAAGCAGAAACCTGCAGGAGCGCACCCGCGCGACTGCCCTCTCCAGACAGCCGCACTTGGCGGTCGCGCACAGGTGCGCTCCTGCAGAGAGAGAGGCAGCGGCGCGGCCGGCCGGCTACAATGGCGGTTTTTCCTCCCGCGAGAAGCCCTCCATGAGTGCCCACGACATCCGCTCCGCCGTTCGCCCCGATCCCGACCAGCCGATGGTCGACATCGCCAACTACGTGGCCGACTACCGGATCGAGTCGAAGGAGGCTTACGACACCGCCCGCTACATGCTGCTGGATTCGCTCGGTACCGCGATGCTGGCGATGAAGTTCCCCGAGTGCGTCAAGCACCTCGGCCCCGTGGTGCCGGGTGCCACGCTGCCGGGCGGCACCCGCGTGCCGGGCACCAGCCACGAGCTCGATCCGGTGCAGGGCGCCTTCGCGATCGGTACGCAGATCCGCTGGCTGGATTTCAACGACACCTGGCTGGCAGCCGAGTGGGGCCATCCCTCGGACAACCTCGGCGCGATCCTCTCGGTCGCCGACTACCTCAGCCGCAAGGCCGAACGCGAGGGTGGCCAGCCGTTCACCGTGCGTGACGTGCTCGGCTACGCCATCAAGGCGCACGAGATCCAGGGCTGCTACGCCCTGAAGAACAGCTACAACCGCGTTGGCCAGGACCACGTGATCCTGGTGCGCCTGGCTTCCACCGCGGTATCCACCGCGATGCTCGGCGGCTCCAAGGAGCAGATCACCACCGCCGTGTCGCACAGCTGGATCGACAACGGTGCGCTGCGCACGTACCGCCACGCGCCGAACACCGGCCCGCGCAAGAGCTGGGCTGCGGGCGATGCCTGCCGCCGCGCCGTGACCCATGCGATCAATGCGGTTTACCGCGGCGTGGTCGGTTATCCGTCGGCGCTCAGCGCCAAGACCTGGGGCTATTACGACGTCGCCTTCAAGGGCAACGCATTCCAGTTCGAGCGTCCTTTCGGCAGCTACGTGATGGAAAACGTGCTGTTCAAGATCAGCTTCCCGGCCGAGTTCCACGCGCAGACGGCAGTCGAGTGCGCCATGCAATTGCACGCGCAGGTGGCCGGCAGGCTCGACCAGGTCGAGAAGATCGTGATCGAAACGCAGGAAGCGGGCGTGCGCATCATCGACAAGACCGGCCCGCTGGCCAATTACGCGGACCGCGACCACTGCATCCAGTACATGGTGGCGGTGCCGCTGATCTTCGGCCGCCTGACCGCCGAGGACTACAACGACGACATCGCCGCCGACCCGCGCATCGACGCGCTGCGCGACAAGATGGAAGTGCGCGAGAACCCGCAGTTCACCAAGGATTATTTCGATCCGGACAAGCGCTACATCGGCAACTCGGTGCAGGTGTTCTTCAAGGACGGCTCGTCCACCGAGAAGGTTTCGATCGATTACCCGATCGGCCACCGCAAGCGCCGCGCGGAGGGCATTCCGGTGCTGCTGAAGAAGTTCGAGGCGGCCCTGCGTGGCCACCTGCCGGCGCACCGCGTCAAGGCCATTCTGGAGGCGACTGCCGATCCGGCGGCGCTGGACGCCATGCCGATCCAGCGCTTCCTCGGCCTTTTCACGCTTTAACCACAATTAGCCCCGCATCGGCTATTGCGGGGCAATGAGAACAGGCTAACGCCTGCAATGCGCCCTCGGCAAAACCCGGTCCCAGCGGCCGGGTTTTCTCGTATTCACGCCACTTCCACGCCATTCGGGTCGCAATGGACAAGGGGCTTTGCTGAACAAGGCCTCACCGGGGGACCTGCGCCGTTGTGAGAACGGCTTAACGGTTTTGCTACACTCGTGCCGCTTGCCCGTAGGGACATAAGCGAGGGGGCGGCTCAAGCTTCCGGAAGTCAAAGTGAGTTTGACGCGCGGTCCGTATTGAGGTGAAACGGCTGCGAACACCAATAAATGAAGGAGACACCTGATGAAACGTAAGGGCTTGTATTTCCTTATTGCCTTGGCCCTGGGCGGCGTAGGTGCCGTTCATGCGCAGGACAATACCGCTGCCGCCGGCGACACCGCTCCGATGAGCACCACGGGCGATTATGACGGCCGTTGGTATATCGCCCCGACCCTTGGCGGTTACTACAACGACACCGATCGCAACACCAACAGCCGCCAGTTCTATTACGGGCTTGGTGTTGGCCGTTTCATCGCTCCGAACGCTTCGATCGACCTGTTCATCGACCGCACCAACCGTGACCGCGATACCGCGGTGGGCGGCGGCAACTGGTCGAACACCAACTATGGCGTGGCCGCTCGCTTCTACGCCGGCGACTGGAACGCCTGGCGCCCGTACCTGCTCGCCGGCGTGATGGGCAGCTACCACAAGAACGCGGCCGACCACGGCTGGTCCCCGGCCGCCGAGCTGGGCGTGGGCGTGTCCAAGAAGGTCGCCGAGAGCTCGGACATCCGCATCGAGACCGGCTACCGCTACGACTGGGACGACAAGAGCCAGCCGGCGCAGGATGGTTACGGCGACTGGTTCCTGGGCTTCAGCATCGTCTCGCGCTTCGGCGAGCCGGCTGCCGCTCCGGAGCAGGCTGCCCCGCCGCCGCCCCCGCCGGCGAATGACTGCTCCACGCAGGACAGCGACAACGACGGCGTGAACGACTGCGAAGACAAGTGCCCGGCCACCGCCGCCGGCACCATCGTCGGTCCGGACGGTTGCCCGCAGAAGGTCGTGATCGACCTGCGTGGCGTCAACTTCAAGTTCGACCGTCCGTCGAAGGGCGAGATGGACATCAGCAAGGCGCTGGCCGAGCCGACCTCCGACTCGCTGGCCATTCTCGACCAGGCCGTCGACACGCTGCAGCGCTATCCGCAGGTGCACGTGACCGTCGCCGGCTACACCGACTCGGTTGGTACCGACGCCTACAACCAGGCGCTGTCGGAGCGTCGTGCGAAGATCGTGTACGACTACTTGACCGCCCACGGCATCGATGCCAGCCGTCTGGAAGGCCCGATCGGCCACGGCGAAGCCGATCCGATCGACACCAACGACACCAACGAAGGCCGCGCGCGCAACCGCCGCACGGAGCTGCAGGTCCAGCAGTAACCGGAACTGCAACGCAACAGGAAAAGCCCGGCGCAAGCCGGGCTTTTCTTTTGTATCGCGCTTGAGAGATCAACCGCAGGCTGGGCTCCCGCCCAACGGGAGGTTTTCGAAGGAGAGGGCGGGGCGTGGGCTGAAGCCCACGCCGCAAACGCTCAGCCGCGCCGACCGAAACGGTAATGGGCCACCAGCCACTCGTTGCCGTTGTCGTAGCCGAACAGCTCCGCGCAGGCCATCCAGAACATGCGCCAGCGCTGGTGCCAAAGCGGCGCGGCCGCCTTCCCATAGGCCTCGGCCAGCACGCGCAGGACCTGCCCGTGGTTGGCATCCTGGCGATCCAGCCAGGCGTTCGCGGTGCGCTGGTAGTGGGTGCCGGGAAGGCGCCACTGGTGCTCGAGGGCAAGGTGATCCTGGAAATGCAGGAAGGTATCGGCCGCAGGCATCAATCCGCCGGTAAAAAAGTGCCGCCCCATCCAGTTGTCGCCGCCGGCGGTCTCGAACGGGTACATCAGTTCGCGATGGCAGAAGATGTGCACGAACAGCTTGCCGTCAGGCCGCAACCATTGCGCGATCCGCTCGAACAGGCGGTGGTAATTGCGCACGTGTTCGAACATCTCGACCGACACGACTCGATCGAAGGTCGCAGCATCGAGTGCCAGTCGGTTGACGTCGCAGGTAACCACCGTCACGTTGTGCAGCCCGCGCTCGCGGCAGCGCGCCTCGATGTGTTCGCGTTGCAGGCGCGAGTTGGACACGGCAGTGATGCGTGAGCCGGGATAGCGTTCGGCCATCCATAACGTGAGCGAGCCCCAGCCACAGCCCAGCTCCAGGATGTCCTGCCCGTCGGCCAGCTGTGCGCGGCGGCCATAGAGCCCGAGCATCGCCTCTTCGGCCTGTTCCAGGTTTTCGGTGCCGAGCCGGTAGTAGCAGCTCGAATACTTCAGCCGCGGACCGAGGCAGAGCTGGAAGAAAGGGGGCGGCAGTTCGTAGTGCTGGGCGTTGGCCGCGTCCGTGTGCAGTGCCAGCGGGCTGTGGCGCAATTCGTCCAGCAGGGCGCGAAAGCGTTCCCAGCTCGCCTCGGTGCCGCCCTGTCGCTCCTCGCGAAGCCGCTGCGCGCACAGGCGCCGGATGCCCAGCCGCAGTACGGCATCGGGAACCAGCCCGCGCTCGGCGAGATGGATCAGGCCGCGCTCGGGAACGGCGGCGGGAGTGTCGAGCGCGAGGCTCTCGGTCATGGCGAAGGGTCCTTGGGGAACCAGGGGAAGAAAGGGCTGGTGCGGCGCTGGTAGTCGCGGTAGTCCTCGCCGCGGCTGCGCAGCGCCTGTGCCTCGGTGAACGGAATGCCGGTGATCCAGTACAGCGAGGCCAGCATCAGCACCGGCCCCAGCAGCGCCAGCCACCACAGCGGCGAACCCACCGACAGAAGCAGGTACGCGAACCACTGCAGCCATTCGAAGAAATAGTTGGGGTGGCGCGAGTAGCGCCACAGGCCCTGACGGCAGGTGAGGCCGTGGTTCGCCGGATCGGCGCGGAAGCGTGCGAGCTGGCGGTCGGCCAGGCTCTCGCCGATCATGGCCACCAGCCACACCGCGACGGCGGCGCCGTCCCAGCCCGACCACGGAGCGCGGTTGGCGGCTACCGCCAGGAACGGCAGCGAGAACAGGGCTACCAGCAGCGCCTGTGCCTGGAAGAACAGCAAGAACTTCCACTGGTCGTCATGCCAGTGCCGGCGCAGATGGCGATAGCGGCCATCTTCCGCTTCGCCCAGGATGCGCAGGCCCAGGTGC
This sequence comes from Frateuria sp. GZRR33, assembly GCF_051900425.1. Lineage (NCBI taxonomy): Bacteria > Pseudomonadati > Pseudomonadota > Gammaproteobacteria > Lysobacterales > Rhodanobacteraceae > Frateuria > Frateuria sp. GZRR33. The sequence goes on along the minus strand of NZ_JBHZGK010000006.1, from coordinate 95,709 downwards.
AATCCCAGGCGCGCCGCCCACAGGCTGCCGAGCAACGCCAAGGCCAGGCGGCGGTCGGGCAGTCCTTCGCCCATCGCGGCGTAGTAGAGCGCGCTGCCGCCCATGCCCGCCGTCCAGATCGCGTCGACGATGCCGGCATTGCGCGTGCGTCGCTGGACCAGCCAGCCAAGGCCCATGGCGATGGCGCTCGCCACCCAGACCCAGCCGGGCGGGTGCAGGAATTCAGCCGTGGACATGTTTTGCCTGCGGACCTGGTTGGGCTTCAATGAGCATCGCCAGGCGTATTAGCAACGGCAGGATGAGTGCCCAGCCCAGCGCCAGTGCGCCGATGGCCGCCACCGGGCCCTGCGGGAAGCTGACCGCCCGCCAGCCGCGGGCCGCGGCGAAGTAGGCCAGCGGCGCGCCGACGGCACCGAACACCGTCGCCAGCAGCCAGCGCCCCTGCAGGAAGCGCAGGCTGTGCCGCAGCGTCAGCGCGAAGGCCGCCCAAAGGGCGATGATCCACGGCGGCGCGGCATGGGCGGTAGGGAAGGGCGATGCGTAGGCAATGGTGCCGGTCGCTGCATAGAGCGAATCGAGCGCCGTGCCCGCGCCCGCGGCGGCCAGCAGCAGCCACGCGTCCAGCCGCCCGTCGCGCCCGCGCAGATGGAGCAGCGCGAACGGGAGCAGCACCAGCGGCCCGAGCCAGGCCCGCTGGTGCGAGGCGCCCCAGACCGCGGCCAGCCAGACCGCCTGGTAGCCGATGGCGTTGAGCCAGGGGTTCATCGCGGCCCCAGGTCCGGCAGGTAGGACTCGCGCCGGCAGCCGGGCCGGGTGAGCAGCATCTGGACGTCGCCGATGGAGCGCTCGCGGAATCCGCCCTCGCAGTAGGCCAGGTAGAACTCCCACATCCGCACGAAGCGTTCGTCGTAACCGGCCGCCAGCACGTGGTCGCGCTTGGCCAGGAAGCGCTTGCGCCAGTGCTTGAGCGTCAGCGCGTAACTTGGCCCTATGTCTTCCAGGTGGAACAGGCGCAGGTCACTCGCCTGTCGCGCGGCCTCGAGCATTGCGCTGACCGCGGGAATGAAACTGCCCGGGAAAATGTAGCGCTTGATGTAATCGACCGACTTCAACGCCCTCGCGTAGCGATGGTCTTCGATCGTGATGGCCTGGATGAGCGCCTGCCCGTCGTGCTTCAGCAGCCGCGAGATGGTGGCGAAGTACGTCGGCATGTAGGCCGCACCGATCGCCTCGATCATTTCGATCGAAACCACTTTGTCATATCGGCCGCGCAGTTCGCGGTAGTCCTGCAGCAGCACGGTGACCCGGTCGCCCAGCCCGGCAGCCTGCACGCGCTCGCAGGCCAGGTCGTACTGTTCCTGCGAGATCGTGGTGGTGGTGACGCGGCAGCCATGGTGGATGGCCGCGTGCAGCGCGAAGCCGCCCCAGCCGCTGCCGATTTCCAGCACGTGATCATCGGGCCCGAGGGCGAGCTTGTCGCAGATACGCTGGAGCTTGCGCAGCGAGGCGACCTCCAGCGGCTCATCCTCGCGCGCGAAGATCGCGGACGAATACATCAGGTCGTCCGAGAGGAAAAGGTCGAACAGCGTGTTGCCCAGGTCGTAGTGCGCGGCGATGTTGCGCCGGCTGCCCTGCCTGGTGTTTCGGTTGAGCGCGTGCCAGGCCCTGAGCGCCCAGCCGCCCAGGCGCGCCACGCCGGTTTCCATGTCGTCGAGCAGGTCACGGTTGCGGACCATGACGCGGATCAGCGCCACGAGATCGTCGCAGCGCCACAGGCCCTCCATGTAGGCCTCGCCGGCCCCCACGCTTCCGTTGGCGGCGACCAGGCGATAGAAGCGCGGATCGTCCACGTGGACCTGCACGCGAAGCGGGACTTCGCCATCGGCAAGCTGCCCCAGTTCCACGCGGCCGAGTGCATCGACGATCACGACGCGCGCGCCTTGCAGTTGCGCCATCTGTCCCAGCAGACGCGAACGCAGCGCGCGGTCGAATCGGCCATACCCGAGGGGCGCGGACGGACGAGGCAGCTTCGCGACCGTGGCCACGTCGGCGTAGCGGGGTGGATCGACGACGCCACCGACGGTGCGCTGTTCGGACGAATTCAGTTCCAGATCCATGTCAGGTCCCGTGGTGGCGTGGATGGTCGTAAACCGGGTTGCGCTTGAGCCAGAGCCTGAGCGCCTCCCAGTGGATGGCGGCGACGACCTTCAGGGTCATCAGCGGGAAGCGCCACAGCACGCGCGCCAGCTGCGTGCCGTCGAAGGGACGGCGCTGGAGCACGAGCGTGGCGTCGAAGTCGCGGCCGCCGTCGCGCAGCACGTTCATGTGCACGCGCAGGGCTTCGGCCGGCTCGGAGAAGCGCCAGTCGTAGCCGCGCGCCATCGGCATGAACGGGGACACGTGGAAGGTCTTGGCGAAGCGCCATGCGCATACGCGGCCGTGCCGTTCGGCCCCGGCCAGTGGCAGCACGTAGGCGTGGCGCTCTTTCCAGGGCGTGTTGGTGATCTCGGCGAGGATCGCCTCGAGCGTGCGGCCATCGGCGCCGTAGCAGTAGTAGAAGCTCACCGGGTTGAAGCAGTGACCGGCGTAGCGCAGATGCGTGAGCAGGCGGATGGGCCCCTCGGGGCGCCGGCCGGTGTGTTCGGCCACGCGTCGGCGCACCGCCTCGTCGAGCGGCAGTTCGACGGGGCCGAGGTAATCGCTGCGGCGGAACTGGGCCAGGTTGGTACGACCGTACGACCACAGCCAGCGGCCCTGGAACAATCGGGGCAACTCGCCCAGGTCCAGGTAGAGCAGCGCGATGCGATAGCGGAACGCATGCGGCCGCGGCGCATGGCGCCGATGCCGCACCCAGCCCTCGTAGATCGCACTGGCCAGGGGCGCGGCCATTACCAGCGCACCCCAAGCGCTTCGGCCACGGCCACTGCACTGCGCATGCCGTCTTCGTGGAAGCCCCAACCCCAGTAGGCGCCCGCGTACCACAGTCGGTCGGTGCCCTGGATGTCCGCCTTGCGCCGCTGCGCCGCGACCGAGGCGTGGGTGTATTCGGGGTGCGCGTAGCTCAGTCGGCGCAGGACTTTCGCCGGGTCGATACGGTCGGTGCAGTTGAGCGACACGCAGAACGTCTCGGGGGCACGGATGGACTGCAGCAGATTCATGCAGTAGGTGACCGTGCACGCGTCGTCGCGGTCGCGCGGCACCAGCGCGTTCCAGGCCGACCACGCGCTGCGCCGCCGTGGCAGCAGGCGCGTATCGGTGTGCAGCACCGTATCGTTGGAGCGGTAGGTGATCGCGCCCAGCACCTCGCGTTCGGCCGGGCTTGGCTGGGCCAGCAGGGCGAGGGCCTGGTCGCTGTGGCAGGCCAGCACGGCCTGGTCGAAGCGCTCGGATCCGGCCAGGCTCTGCACCTCCACGCCACCGGCCGCTGGCCGATGCACGGCCAGCACGGGGCAGGCCAGGCGCTCGCGAACCTGCCAGCACGAGCGTAGCGCGTCGACGTAGCGGCGCGAACCGCCGCTGACCACGCGCCACTGCGGCCGGCCTTCCACCTGCAGCATCTGGTGATTGGCCATGAAGGCGACCAGGTACTTGGCAGGGAAGGCGAGGATCTGCCGCGAAGGCGAGGACCACAGCGCCGAGGCCATCGGCACCAGGTGGTCGTCGCGGAACATCGCCCCGTAGCCCTGGGCGTCGAGATAGTCGCCCAGCGTCGGGCCCTCGCCGTCCTGCTCCAGTAGCGCGGGCGCCTCGCGATAGAAGCGGAAGATGTCGCGCACCATGCCGTGGAAGCGTGGCGACACCAGGTTGCGCCGCTGGCAGAACAGGGTGCGCAGCGACGCGGCACCGTACTCGAGCCCGCTGCGCTCGTCGTGCACCGCGAAGCTCATCGTGGTCGGCTGCGTGGTCACTTCCAGTTCGTCGAACAGGCGGCTCAACAGCGGGTAATGCGTCCGGTTGAAGACGATGAAGCCGGTATCCACCGCGTAGTTGCGCCCGCCCAGCGTGACGTCGTGCGTGTGGGTGTGCCCGCCGATATAGGCGTTGGCCTCGTACAGCGTGACCTCGTGTCGGCGCGAAAGCAGCCACGCACTGGCCATGCCGGCGATGCCCGATCCGATGACTGCAATGCGCATGGTTCAACCACCGCCGCGCTTGAAGCCAGCGGGAACGGCCTTGAGCTCGCGCACCACGCCGAACAGCGCAAGCAGCCGGAGCAGGTAGAAGGTGAGGTCCACCTCCCACCAGCGAAAGCCCTGCCGCGCCGAGCCGGGGAAGAAGTGGTGGTTGTTGTGCCAGCCCTCGCCGAAGGTGAGCAGCGCCAGCAGCCAGTTGTTGCGGCTGTTGTCGCGCGTGACGAAACGCCGGCTGCCGAAGCGGTGAGCCAGGGAGTTGATCGTCACGGTGACGTGGAACAGCACGATGGTCGAGACAAAGAAACCCCATACCAGCAGTTGCGGGCCGTCCGTCCCCAGTCCCGGGTGGGCCGTACGCAGCCAGGCACCGAGCAGGTACAGGCCTACCGCCAGCGCCACCGGCACCAGCAGGTCGAAGCGGTCGAGCAGGCGCAGCTCGGGAAAGCGCGCCAGGTCAGGAATGACTTTCCAGTCCGTGCGGAAGCCGTTGCGGCTCAGGAACCAGCCGACGTGGCTGCGGAAGAAACCGTGCTGGACCGGCGAGTGCACGTCGGCCGGGGTGTCGGCGTGGCGATGATGGTTGCGGTGGTGCGCGGCCCACCACAGTGGTCCGCGCTGGACCGCGCTTGCGCCGATGACCGCAAACACGAACTGTACGGCACGCGAGGCACGGAAGGCGCGGTGCGAGAAATAGCGGTGGTAGAACGCGGTCACCGCGAACATGCGGATGGCATATAGCGCCAGCGCCACCCAGAACGCAAACCAGGAGAAACCGACCCAAAGCACGCCGAGGCAAGCCACGTGCATGCCGATGAAGGGCAGCACACGAGCCCAGTCGATGCGGTCGTCGTCGGCCGCTTCGACGGCGCTGGTATCGAACCAGCGCAGGACGCCGGTCACCAGGCGTCGGGTGAATCCGGGAACAGCTTCGGCGGTCTCGTTCATGGGTGGCCCTGTCGGTGCGTGTTGCCCAAGTGAATACGGATGAGCCGCGCGGCCGGATGCACCGAACCGCTTGCCGGCTTTGCGGCGCGGTCGATACGCTTTCCCGATGCCCGCGCGCCGCCGCCCCTCGTCTGCTTCCGCTCCCACCGGTCCACGTTATGGATTGGCGCGGGTCCTGTCCAAGCGAGGCGTGTGCTCGCGCAGCCAGGCCGAGCAGTGGGTGCGCGCCGGCCGGGTGGCACTGGGCGGCCGCGTGGTGCGCGACCCGGAGTATCCGACCGCACCGGGGCAGGCCGGCATTACCGTCGACGGCCTGCCGATCGGTGAGGCCGCGCCGGTGTACGTGATGTTCAACAAACCTCGCGGCCTGGTGGTCAGCGCGTCGGACGAGCGAGGCCGCGCCACGGTCTACGACGCGTTGGCCCAGGCCGGCCTGCCGTGGCTGGGCGCCGTCGGACGGCTCGACAAGGCCAGCGAGGGCTTGCTGTTGCTGAGCAACGACACCGCGTGGGCGGCAGGCATCACCGATCCGGTCACCCACCGGGAGAAGACCTACCACGTACAGGTCGATTGCGTGCCCGATGCGGCCTTGCTGGGGCGGCTCGGCGAGGGCGCGGTCGACGGCGGCGAGCGGCTAACCGCGCTACGGGTCGCCGTGCTGCGCGCGGGCGAAAAGAACGCCTGGCTGGAAATCGTGCTGGACGAGGGACGCAACCGGCACATCCGGCGCCTGCTGGAGGCGCATGGCATCGGCGTGCTGCGGCTGGTACGCGTGGCCATCGGCGGGCTCACGCTCGGCGACCTGCCGAAAGGCCAGTGGCGTCACCTGGCCGTGGAAGAAGTCCAGGCGCTGCGCGCGAGAACCCGAGCCACCGGCGGCCGGACCTGAGCCCTTTCCCCTCCGGGGAGAGGGTTGGATGAGGGGAGGGGCTCGCGGTGAAGGTGATCAGGCCGCTTGTCGAGGGGCTTGATGGATGTGACGTTTACCCGGGAGCGGCCCCTCACCCCAGCCATCTCCCCGGAGGGAGCAGAAGCTCAGATCCCCCCCAAGCGTCATCTGGCCGTGGAGGACGTGAAGCGCTGCGCGCGCGACGTCGATCCACCGGCCAGCGGCCGGATCTAAGCCCTCTCCACGGTGGGGAGAGCGCACCGAGAGTCAAATCACGCAGAGCTGCTTGCCGATCTTGGTGAACGCCGCAATCGCCCGGTCCAGGTGCTCGCGCGAGTGCGCCGCACTCATCTGCGTGCGGATGCGCGCCTGGCCCTGCGGCACCACCGGGTAGAAGAAGCCGGTGACGTAGATGCCTTCCTCCAGCAGCGCCGCCGCCATTGCCTGCGCCTTGGGCGCGTCGTAGATCATCACCGGGACGATCGGGTGCACGCCTGGCTTGATGTCGAAGCCGGCCTCGGTCATCGCCTTGCGGAAGTAGGCGGTGTTCTCCTGCACGCGCGTGCGCAGCTCGCCGGCCGACACCAGCATGTCGAAGACCTTGATTGCGGCGGCGACCACGTGCGGCGGCAGCGAGTTGGAGAACAGGTAGGGACGCGAGCGCTGGCGCAACAGCTCGATCACTTCTTTCGGGCCGGTGGTGAAGCCGCCGAGGGCACCGCCCAGCGCCTTGCCCAGCGTGCCGGTGAAAATGTCGATCTGGTCCATCACCCCGTGCACCTCGGCCGAGCCGCGGCCGGTGGCGCCCAGGAAGCCCGTGGCATGGCATTCGTCGATGTGGACCATCGCGTTGTACTTCTTCGCCAGTGCGGTGATCTGGTCCAGCGGGGCGATGAAACCGTCCATCGAGAACGAACCGTCGGAGGTGATCAGCTTGGTGCGGGCCCCCGCGGCATCGGCGGCCTGCAGCTGTTTCTCCAGGTCCGCCATGTCGCAGTTGGCGTAGCGGAAGCGCTTGGCCTTGCACAGGCGGATGCCGTCGATGATCGAGGCATGGTTGAGCGCGTCGGAGATGATCGCGTCCTCCTCGCCCAGCAGCGGCTCGTAGAGGCCGCCGTTGGCGTCGAAGCAGGCGGCATAGAGGATGCTGTCCTCGGTGCCGAAGAACTCGGCGATCTTCGCTTCCAGCTGCTTGTGCAGGTCCTGCGTGCCGCAGATGAAGCGCACCGAGGCCATGCCGAAGCCGTGCGTGTCCAGCGCCTGCTTGGCCGCAGCGATCACGTCGGGGTGGTCGGCCAGGCCCAGGTAGTTGTTGGCGCAGAAGTTGAGCACCTTGCGGCCGTTGGCCAGCGTGATCTCCGAAGACTGCGGCGAGACGATGATGCGCTCGCCCTTGAACAGGCCCTGGTCGCGGATGGAGTCCAGTTCGGCGGCGTAGCGGTCGCGGGTGGTGTAGGTCACGGTGATCTCCAGTCTCGGGGAGGGCGCAGAGCGCTCGTTACAACCTCGCCGCGGCGTCATTCCCCAAAGCGGGAGTCCGCCCCGCTGTTGGGGCGCAGGCGAGAAGGAATTCCCGCTTTCGCGGGAATGACGTCCAGTCAAAGGTGAGTCGGTGGTTGTGCAGGTGGCCCGGGGCTCAGGTCCAGGAGCAGACGACCTTGCCGCACTGGCCCGCGTCCATCAGGTCGAAGCCCTTCTGGAAATCGTCGATGGCGATCTGGTGGGTCAGCACCTTCTGCAGCGGGAAGCCGGTCAGCACCATCTGGGTCATCTTGTACCAGGTCTCGTACATGCGCCGGCCGTAGATGCCCTGCAGGGTGAGGCCCTTGAAGATCACCTTGTCCCAGTCGACGCCGGCGCCGCGCGGCATGATGCCGAGCATGGCGACCTTGCCGCCGTGGTACATCACCTCGAGCATGTCGTTGAAGGCGCGCGGGTTGCCGCTCATCTCCAGGCCGACATCAAAGCCTTCCATGTGCAGGTCCTTGACCACGTCCTTGAGCGACTGGTTGGACACGTTGACCACGCGGGTGGCGCCCATGTCGGCGGCGAGCTTGAGCCGGTAATCGTTGACGTCGGTGACCACCACGTTGCGCGCACCGACGTGCTTGGCGATGCCCGCGGCGATGATGCCGATCGGGCCGGCGCCGGTGATCAGCACGTCTTCGCCGATCAGGTCGAATTCCAGCGCGCAGTGTGCGGCGTTGCCGTAGGGGTCGAAGAAGGCGGCCAGTTCGCTCGGGATCTGGTCCGGGATCGGCCACAGGTTGGACGCCGGCACCGCCACATATTCGGCGAAGGCGCCGTTGCGATTGACGCCGATGCCCACGGTGTTGGGACACAGATGCTGGCGGCCGGCGCGGCAGTTGCGGCAATGGCCGCAGACGATATGGCCCTCGGCCGAGACGCGGTCGCCGACCTTGTAGCCCGTGACGGCACTGCCGAGCTCGGCGATCCGGCCGACGAATTCATGGCCGATCGTCAGGCCCTGGGGGATCGTGCGCTGGGACCACTCGTCCCACTTGTAGATGTGCAGGTCGGTGCCGCAGATGGCCGTCTTCTCGACCTTGATCAGGACCTCGTTGGGGCCGATCTGCGGGACCGGCACCTCTTCCATCCAGATGCCCTGCTCGGGCTTGCGCTTGACCAGGGCTTTCATCGTCTGCGGCATGGGACCACCATCGTCTGGCCCGCATAGGCGGGCGGGGAAGCGGACGATTATAGGGCCTTGCCGCGGAGGCGGCCGCGCACTCAGCCGAGCGCGTGCCAGGCGATCGAGAAGACCAGGCTGATGAGGATGCACACGGTCAGCCAGAAACCGAAATTGTCCTTGTCCCAGATCGGCTTGGGGTCCGCCGGCGGCTCTGCCTGCGTCGGACGCGAGGGCAGGGGCTGGTTCGCCGGACGGACGCGTGGCGCAGCCGTGGCGACTCCCGGCCGCAGCATGACAACGGCGCCGTGTCCGCCGTCCTGATCATGTTCCGCGTCGATTCGGTGCGCCATTGCGTGAATTCTGTGTGCCTGCCGTGCCCCGATGGTGTGCCGGTGCAAGGTTGCAGGCAAGCCATCGTTCGGGGTTATGGCCGAATTATCGCCCATGACGTGACCGGATTCACCTTCTTTTGACTGCAGACCGTCTTCCACCGTGCGATCGGGACTGTCAGCGACGTTTGGGATGGGTTTCATGGAGGCCTCCCGGTGCCGGGAAACCGTTGTAGGACGTGCCGGGTGGATCGTTCTTGACCCTCGTCAAACGCGGTGGCCGCGCAAGCCGGCCGCTACAATGGCCCGATGCCTGCCGACGCCCGACCGCCAGCCGTTTTCCTGATGGGCCCGACCGCCTCGGGCAAGACGGCGTTGGCCTGTGCGCTGCGCGAACGCTTCGCGCTCGAGCTGGTGAGCGTGGACTCGGCACTGGTCTATCGCGGGCTGGATATCGGCGCGGCCAAGCCCGATCCCGCCACACTGGCCCGACATCCGCACGCCTTGCTGGACTTGCGCGACCCGTCCGAACCGTATTCGGCGGCCGATTTCCGCGCCGACGCGCTGGCGGCCATGGCGCGCATCCGCGCGCAGGGGCGGGTGCCGCTGCTGGTCGGCGGCACCGGGCTGTATTTCCGTGCGCTGCAGCGCGGCCTGTCGGCGCTACCCGATGCGGCGCCGGACATCCGCGCGCGGCTGGCCGCGGAAGCGGCGGTACACGGCTGGCCCGCGCTGCACGCGCGACTGGCGGCCAGCGATCCCGCGGCGGCGGCGCGCATCGGGCCGAACGACGCCCAACGCCTGCAGCGGGCGCTGGAAGTGATCGAACTGACCGGTCGGCCGCTTTCCGAACAGCAGACCGGCGGCAGCGGCGGCCGTTTCCCCTGGCGCGTGCTCAAGCTGGCGCTGCTGCCTGCCGACCGCGGCCCGTTGCATGCGCGCATCGCACAGCGTTTCGACGCCATGCTCGCGGCCGGCTTCCTCGACGAGGTGCGCGCCTTGCGCGCGCGCGGCGACCTCGCCCCGGACCTGCCTGCGCTGCGGGCGGTCGGCTACCGCCAGGCATGGGAGCACCTGGATGGCGCCACCGATGCGGCCACCTTCCGCGACAAGGGCATCTTCGCCACCCGGCAGCTGGCCAAGCGACAGATCACCTGGCTGCGTGCCGAGCTGGATGCCCGCGCGTTGGACCCGGATCGACCGCGCCTGCTCGACCTCGCCTGCGATGCCCTGGACCTGTTCCTGTAGCGTCTGCTGGAAAGCCCGTGGTGGGCCGCGTTTCCTGATCGGCTGTCCGGCCAGCGTCAGCACCCTGACAACAAGCAGACGATGCCGCGACGCACGTCGTGGTTCCCGCGCTTCCGCCCGCCATTTAAAAGCGGTTAAGATCGCTGCGACTTGGGCCGGCCGCCACGTGCGCGTCTTTTCTCCGGCCCGCGAAGGTTCGCGAGGGGGTACAACAACATGTCCAAAGGGCAGTCTTTGCAGGATCCGTTTCTCAACGCACTTCGCCGTGAGCGCGTTCCGGTGGCCATCTATCTCGTCAACGGCATCAAGTTGCAGGGCACGATCGAGTCGTTCGACCAGTTCGTGGTGCTGCTGCGCAACCAGGTGAGCCAGATGGTCTACAAGCACGCCATCTCCACCGTCGTGCCGAGCCGCAACGTGCGCATGGGCAATGGCCACGAAGGCCACGTCGACAGCCACGCACCCGCCGAGGGCGAAGACTGACCCCATGGATGGTTCCACGCGCCGCTGGCAGGCTACCTGGCCCGCCGGCGGCCATGGGCCGTGGCGCCTTGCCGACGGCCGCGTGCTGATGGGCATACAATGCCGGCCCCGCGCCGTCCCGTCGATGGCGCGAATCCGTTCCCACAGGCCACGCCAACCCAGTGTTCGATAGACAGAAGAAGGGCGAGCGCGCCGTGCTGGTCCTGCCGCACGCCCGCGGCGAGGGCGACGCCGCCCGCCGCGCCGAGGAATTCGCCGAGCTTGTGCGGTCGGCCGGCGCCGACGTGCTCGCCAGCGTTGCCGCGCGCGTCGAAGATCCCAATCCCCGCTATTACATCGGTACCGGCAAGGCCGATGAGGTCGCCGAAGCGGTGCGCGCGACCGAAGCCGACGTGGTGCTGGTCGACCACCTGCTCACGCCGGTGCAGGAACGCAACCTGGAAAAGCTGCTGGCCGTGCGCGTGGTCGACCGCGCCGGGCTGATCCTGGACATCTTCGCCCAGCGTGCGCGCTCGCACGAAGGCAAGCTGGAAGTGGAGCTGGCGCAGCTCAAGCACCTGGCCACCCGCCTGGTCCGCGGCTGGACCCACCTGGAGCGCCAGCGCGGCGGCGCCATCGGTCTGCGCGGACCCGGCGAAACGCAGCTGGAAACCGACCGCCGCCTGCTCGGCGAGCGCGTGAAGATGCTCACCAGGCGCCTGGAGAAGGTTCAGGTGCAGCGGACCCAGCAGCGGCGCGCGCGCATGCGCAACACGGTGCCGCGGGTGGCGCTGGTCGGCTACACCAATGCCGGCAAGTCGACGCTGTTCAATGCGCTGACCGAGGGCGAGGTATTTGCCGCCAACCTGCTGTTCGCCACGCTCGATCCAACGGTGCGTAAGATCGAGGACCTTTCGTGCGGCCCGGCGGTGCTCGCCGATACGGTGGGTTTCATCCGCGAACTGCCGCACGACCTGGTCGCGGCCTTCCGCGCCACGCTGGCCGAGGCGCGTGACGCCGACCTTCTGCTGCACGTCAGCGACGCTGCCGACGAGGAACGCGTGCGCCTGCACCGCGTGGTCGACGGCGTGCTCGAGGAGATCGGTGCCGGCGACGTGCCGCAACTGCACGTCATGAACAAGATCGACATGCTGGGCGAAGGCGAGGACGAGCCGCGCGCGGGCACCGAACCCCGCATCGTGCGCGATGGCGAGGGACGGCCGACCCAGGTCTGGCTATCGGCCCGCACCGGCGCGGGGCTGGACCTGTTGCGCCAGGCGCTGGGCGAGCTGCTCGGCGGCGAGCGCGTGCAGACCGAACTGCAGCTGCCGCTGTCCGCAGGCCGCCTGCACGCGCGCCTGCGCGCCGCGGGCGCCATCGCCGAAGAGACGGTGGACGAGCACGGCTGGCGCCTGCAGATCGACGCACCGCGCAGCGTGATCGCGCCGCTCGGTGGTGGCCATCCGCAGGACGCGGCGCTGTTGCGCGGGGTGCTCGGGTCGCCGGATCCGCTCTAGGCGACAGGGTCGGCGGACAATCCATCCGCGCTCCCGCCTCTCCGCCTGAAGGCGTGGGCTTCAAGTCGCTCGCTCCGCAACTTCGCTCCCGGCTTCAGGGGCGACCGGAATGAGGATGATTTCGTGCCGCGGGGCAACCACCCAGGCCACGCCCCATTTCACCTCTGCTAGACTAACCGGCGTTTGTGCGGCGTTTGCCCGCCCGCACCGAGATCGATCGCGGCGCGCCGCGGTTTACCCATCCCCGACCTCGACGCCGCGTTCCATGACCCTGATTCCGCAATGCATCTTCCGGCCCGTCCCGCCGGCCTGCCGCTTGTCCCAAGGAGACTGACATGGCCTGGAACGAACCCGGCAACGGCCAGCGCGATCCCTGGAACAGCAAGCGTCCCAGCGGCGGTGGCAACAATGGCCTGGACGACGCCTTCCGGCGCCTGCGCGCCCGGCTGGGCAGGCATGGCGGCCCAGGCGGCATCATCACCATCGTGCTGGCGCTGGTCCTGGCCTGGCTGCTGCTGAGCAGCTACACCATCGTCGACGCCCGCCAGGCCGGCGTCGTGCTGCGCTTCGGCCAGTACAGCCGCACGCTGCCCCCGGGCTTCCATTTCAAGCTGCCGCAGCCGGTGGAAACCGTCACCAAGGTCGAAACCACCCGCGTGCGCTCGCTGCAGGACAGTGTGCGCATGCTCACCCGCGACGAGAACATCATCACCATCGACTTCACCGTGCAGTACCAGGTGAACGATGCCCGCGCCTACCTGTTCGCGGTGGATGACGTCGAGGACACCATCGCCGCCGCCTCCGAGGCGGCCGTGCGCTCGGTGATCGGCCGCAGCGACATGGACACCATCCTGTCCGGCGAGGGGGCCGCGCTGGTCGGCGAGGCCAGCCAGGCGCTTCAGAAGACCCTGGACAGCTACCACTGCGGCCTGCAGGTGACCGCCGTGAGCTTCCAGAACGTCGCGCCGCCGGCCGAGGTCAAGGACGCCTTCGACGACGTCAACAAGGCGCGCGAAGACAAACAGAGCATCGAGAACAACGCGCTGGCCTACGCCAACAAGGTGGTGCCGGTGGCGCGTGGCGACGCCTCGCGCATCGCCGCCGAGGCGGCCGGCTACAAGGCCGAGCGCATCGCCCGAGCGCAGGGCGACGCCGAGCGCTTCAGCCTGCTGCTGAAGGAATACAAGGCCGCGCCCGAAGTCACCCGCAAGCGCCTGTGGCTGGAAACGATGGAGCAGGTGATGGCCGGCAACCGCAAGGTCGTCGACGGCTCCAACGGCCGCACCATCATCAACCTGCCGCCGTCCGCCCCGGCGAGCCCGGCCACGGCGGCGACCGTCACCACCGATGACGCCAGCGACAAGGGGAACCAGCCATGAAGATCGTCTGGACCGTGATCGCCGTGCTGCTGGTGCTGCTGGGCCTCAACAGCGCTTTCGTGGTGCGCGAGGGGCAGAGCGCGCTGCTGCTCCAGTTCGGCCGCATCGTGCAGACCGATTACCAGCCCGGCCTGCACTTCAAGGCGCCGCTGATCCAGCAGGTGATGCGTTTCGACAGCCGCATCCAGGGCCTGGACGCCCCGCCCGAGCGCTACTTCACCTCGGAAAAGAAGAGCGTCAACGTCGACTTCTACGTGAAGTGGCGCATCGCCGACAACGCCGCCTACTACCGCGCCACCAGCGGTGACGCCAACCAGGCGGCGCAGCGGCTGAGCCCGGTCGTGAAGGACGCGCTGCGCTTCGAATTCAACTCGCGCAGCCTGCAGGAACTGATCGCCGGCGGCCGCAAGGACATCACCGAGCGCGTGCGCAAGCAGACCGATGCGGCCGCCCGCAAGCATCTGGGCATCGCCGTGGTCGACGTGCGGATCAAGCGCATCGACCTGCCTGAAGAGGTCAGCGAATCGGTCTACAAGCGCATGCGCGCCGAGCGCCTGCAACTGGCCAACGAACTGCGCTACACCGGCCAGGAACAGGCGGAGAAGATCCGCGCCGACGCCGACCGCCAGGGCCAGGTGCTGCGCGCCGACGCCGAGCGCGACGCGGCTGCCGTGCGCGGCCAGGGCGACGCACAGGCGGCGGCGATCTACGCGGGCGCCTATGGCCAGGACCCGGAGTTCTTCGCGTTCTATCGAAGCCTGTCGGCGTACAAGACCGGTTTCGCCGATGGCCACGGCACACTGGTGCTCAAGCCGGACTCCGAACTGCTGCGTTATTTCCAGGACAGCGCCAAGCGCTGAAAATCGATGCCGCACGAACTGTCCGTGGCACTGTGCCTGGTGCTGGTGCTCGAAGGCCTGATGCTGTTCGCCGCCCCGCGCCACTGGCAGTCGATGGTGCGCCAGGCGCTGGAGCTTTCGCCGCGCACGCTGCGCGTGTTCGGCGCGGTGGCGGTGGTCGCGGGGCTTGCCGTCCTGCAACTGGTGCGCTGAAGCTTTTCCTGTTTCCCACACTCACGGCTCCTGCGGGAGCATCCAACGAGCGAGAATTTTCATGGGCAAGTCAGTCGTCATCCTTGGAGCCCAGTGGGGCGACGAAGGCAAGGGCAAGATCGTCGACCTGCTGACCGAGCGGGTCAGTGCCGTGGCGCGCTTCCAGGGCGGCCACAATGCCGGCCACACGCTGGTGATCAAGGGCAAGAAGACCGTGTTGCACCTGATTCCCTCGGGCATCCTGCGCGACGACGCGCTGTGCCTGATCGGCAACGGCGTGGTGCTCTCGCCCGAGGCGCTGATCCACGAGATCGCCGAGCTGGAGGCCCAGGGCGTGGACGTGCGTTCGCGCGTCAAGATCAGCCCGGCGACGCCGCTGATCATGCCGTACCACATCGCCGTGGATAAGGCGCGCGAGGCCGCCGCCGGCAAGGGCGCGATCGGCACCACCGGCCGCGGCATCGGCCCCGCCTATGAGGACAAGGTCGCCCGCCGTTCGATCCGCGTGGCCGACCTGATGTACCCGCACGAGCTCCCGGCGCAGATCAAGGCGGCGGTCGAGTACCACAACTTCATCCTGACCCAGTGGCTGAAGGCCGAGCCGGTCGATTACCAGAAGGTGCTCGACGACGCGCTGGCCTGGGGCGAGTACATCCGCCCGATGGTCGACGACGTCGCCACCATCCTGCACGACGTGCGCGCCGAGGGCGGCAACATCCTGTACGAAGGTGCGCAGGGCGCGCTGCTGGACATCGACCACGGCACCTACCCGTACGTCACCTCGTCCAACACCACCGTCGGCGGCGCATTGGCCGGAACCGGCGTGGGCGCGGGCGACATCGACTACGTGCTGGGCATCTGCAAGGCGTACGCCACGCGCGTGGGCGGTGGCCCGTTCCCGACCGAGCTCAACGACGAAATGGGCGAGCGGCTGCGCAAGGTCGGCAACGAGTTCGGCGCCAGCACCGGCCGGCCGCGCCGCTGCGGCTGGATCGATCTGGTGGCGCTCAAGCGCGCGGTGCAGATCAACGGCATCAACGGCCTGGCGATCACCAAGCTGGACGTGCTCGACGGCCTGCCGTCGATCAAGGTCTGCGTCGCCTACGAATACCGGGGCAAGCGCCGTGAGCTGGCGCCGCTGGACGCCGACGGCTGGGCCGAGTGCAAGCCGGTCTACCTGGAATTCCCCGGCTGGGAGGAATCCACCGCCGGCATCCGCGACTGGAACAAGCTGCCTGCCGCCGCCCGCGCCTACCTGCGTGCGGTCGAAGAGCTGTCCGGCTGCCGCCTGGCCATCGTCGCCACCGGTGCCGACCGCGACGACACCATCGTGCTGGATGATCCGTTCGCCTAGCATCCGTATCAAACAACCCTAAGGCCCCGCACTGCGGGGCTTAGTTCACGCGCCACGGTAATCGACGGTAAAACTGTCCGGGCTCACGCGCAGCAGGTCGCCCTGGCCGCGCCGGCCCCTTGTCTTCTTGCGGGCTGCTTGGGCATGGCTGCTGCCCCCAGTATCGCCGTGGAAGCTGTGGCCTGAGACGCTGACCAAGAAGCGTAACTCAACCCTGGGGTTGATTTTGGCCTTATCAACCTGTAAGTTGATTTTGACGCTTTCAACCTGCAGGTTGATCCCATGGATGTCATCCGGCTCCCTAACCAGCTCGGCCCCAAGCTTCGTGCCGCTCGCGTGCAGCGCGGCATGACTCAGGCGGATGTTGCCAGGCAGCTCGGCATAAGCACACAGGCCGTGTCCAAACTGGAGACCAATGCGGGCCGAGCCTCCTTCGACCGTGTCCATCGACTTTGCCTGCTGCTGGGGCTGGAACTCGGGCTGCAAGAGAAGTCGACGGGTACGCCGAAAACGGCCAAACCCATGACGCCAGCCAAAGCGGCCTGGTAATCCGTGGACAGCCGCACTCGCGCGATCGACATCTGGATGAACGGCTTGTACGTCGGCCGCTGGTCCCGCACCCGGAGCGGGGCCGACCAACTGACCTATGACGACGCATGGATGGCGGCACCCGAAGGCAGGCCGTTGTCCCTGTCACTGCCTTTCGTTGCGACAACCGCCAGATTCCCTCCGCCAGCGGTCGCTGCCTACTTCGATAATCTTCTGCCCGACAACGACCGCATTCTCCGCCGATTGCGCGATCGATACAGTGCCGCAAGCACCTCCGCGTTCGATCTGCTCGCGACCATAGGACGCGATTGTGTCGGTGCGGTGCAATTGATGCCGGCAGGGAAGGCGCCGGACGACGTGCATGCCATCCATGCCGATCCACTCACCGAGGCGGGCGTAGCACAAGTACTGCGGGACACCACGCTGGCCCGGCCACTGGGCCGGCGGGAGCGCGAGGCATTCCGCCTGTCCATCGCAGGAGCCCAGGAGAAGACGGCTCTTCTTCGGCATGAGGGACAGTGGTGCATCCCCCAGCGGTCGACCCCCAGCACGCACATATTCAAGTTGCCGCTTGGCCTGGTAGGCAACATGCAGGCGGATATGCGCGACTCGGTCGAAATCGAATGGCTGTCGATGGAAATCGCGCGCGCCTTCGGGCTTTCCGTGGCCAACACGCAGATCGGTCGCTTTGAAGACCAGAAGGCCCTGGTCGTCGAGCGCTTCGACCGCACCCTCTCGGGCGACCGCTCCTGGTGGATACGCAGCCCACAGGAAGACTTCTGCCAGGCGTTGGGCGTGATGCCGAGCAAGAAGTATGAAGCCGATGGAGGTCCAGGCATTCGGCAGATCATGGATGTCTTGCGTGGTTCCGAGGATGCCGAGAAGGATCGGATGGCCTTCTTCCGAAGCCAGTTGCTGTTCTGGCTGATGGGCGCCACCGACGGCCATGCAAAAAATTTCAGCCTGACACTACTGCCTGGCGGAAACTACCGTCTTGCACCCCTTTACGACATTCTTTCCGCTTACCCCATCATGGGCCGTGGGGCCAATCGCTTGGATCCGCGCGAGGCGAGTCTCGCCATGGCCGTATCGGGGAAAAATCGCCACTACGATCTCTACGGCATTCACCGCTGGCACTGGGTCGAGATGGGAACCGCCCTGGGCCTACCCGAGGTGCCGGCGATGATTGCCGACCTGGTCGAGCGCACGCCTGTTGTGCTGGATGATGTGAGTAGGCGCCTGCCTGACGGTTACCCGGGGGCCGTATTCGATGCCATCAGCAAGGGGATGTTGGACGCCGCAAAGCGCCTCGGCAGTGAGCCAGACCAACGAAAAGCCGGTAAGGCCCCCTGACGGGCGCGTTGGGGCGACCTAGGGTGCTTTCGGACAATCGGCCTTTACAGCGACACATAGCCGGAGCGCGGCCAAGGCTCGCTCCAAACGGATTTCCTAGTACATCCGCATCGACGAAGCGCGGATCACGAACCGCTCCTGCTCCGCGTCCGGCCCGGCGGCGATGCGCGCCAGCTCGTCGTCCAGCCGCTGCACCGACTGCCCGGCGCCTTGCATCCGCTCGCGCAGCATGGCGTTCTCGCGCATCAGGCGGTCGCATTCGTCGTGCAGGGCGCGCATCGAGCGCTCCAACTGGTTGCAGCGCAGTTGCAGGGGATTTCGCATGGCTTGGGTCTCGTTCGACGGTCAGGCGCGGGTGGGCAGGCATGCGGTGCGGGCGGTCGACGAAGCCGCCGCTCGTGAAGCGATGTTGGCCGAGCGGCCGTGAGGCCATCGTCTAACTGGCGCTAGGAAAAAGCTCAGGCGCGCGGCGGCCGGGGCGGGGGTGTCGCCTGCCTGCCGCCGGTCGACCGGCCATTCACGCGCGGCGTGCCAAAGCTCGCCCTGTTGCAGAGCGGGAGAGCGGCGTGGGAGCAGCGGTCATACAGGGCAACGTGGGCTGGCCACAGCGGTTGTGGATCATCCGGCACGGCGAGAGCGCGGGAAACGTCGCGCGCGATCACGCGGAAGCCTCGGGCGCGCCGCTTATCGACCTCAAGCATCGCGACGCCGACGTGCCGCTGTCGCCGCTGGGCCTGGAGCAGTCGCAGGCGCTGGGCGCCTGGGTGCGAGCCCTGCCGGAGGATGACCGGCCCACCACGTTCATGGCTTCGCCCTACAAGCGCGCCAGAGAGACCGCGGTCGCGGTCGCCGACGCGCTGGGACAGGTGGGTGAGGACGTGGTGGTGGACGAGCGGCTGCGCGAGAAGGAGTTCGGCGTGCTCGACCGCTACACGCGCGCCGGCATCCGCGCCAAATTCCCGGAGCTGGCCGAGCAACGCCAGCTGGTCGGCAAGTTCTACTTCCGCCCGCCGGGCGGCGAGAGCTGGTGCGACGTGGTCCTGCGCCTGCGCAGCATGCTGGGCGACCTGCAGCGCAACCACGCGGGCGAACGCGTGATGATCGTCGCCCACCAGGTCATCGTGAACTGCTTCCGCTACCTGCTGGAGCGGATGGACGAGACCACCATCCTGGCGATCGACCGCAACGGCGACGTGCCCAACTGCGGTATCACCGAGTACATGGAGGCGCCCGACGGCTGCGGCCTGCTGCTCCAGCGCACCAACTTCGTGGCGCCGCTGGTGGAAGCCGGCTCGCCGGTGACGATCGAGTCGGACCGGCCCAAGGGCGCGCGATGAGCCCGGCGGAGGCGAAGCCGCAGCGCCTCACCGCGAGGCTCCTGCGCAGCATGCCGTTGCCGGAGCCGGATGGTGGCAAGGAACAACGCGGAAGGGTGCTGGTCATCGGCGGGTCCCGTCGCGTTCCCGGCGCCGCCCTGCTGGCGGGCACCGGAGCGATGCGTGTCGGCGCCGGCAAGCTGCAGATGGCCACCGCCGACGACGTGGCGCTGCCGCTCGCGGTGGCGATGCCCGAGGCGCTGGTGCTGGGCCTGCCGGTCGACGCGCAGGGCGAGATCGTGCGTGGAAGCGCCGCCCTGGACCAGGCGCTCGACGGCTGCGACGCCGCACTGGTCGGCTCCGGCATGAGTCCCACGCGGGCGACCGCCACGCTGGTGCAGCGGGTGTTGCGCCAGGCGGCGGGCACGCTGGTGATCGACGCCGGCGCGCTGTCGCCGGACCTGCGCGCGCCGCCCGGCAAGCCTTGCGTGCTGACCCCGCACGCCGGCGAGATGGCCAAGTTGTCCGGACAGGAGAAAGCGCAGGTCCAGCAGGAACCGCAGGCCCTGGCGCGCACCTTCGCGAGGCGCACGCGCAGCGTGCTGGTGCTCAAGGGCGCTACCACCTTCATCGCGGCCCCGGACGGCCGGCTGTGGATCCATGCGGGCGGTTGCCACGGGCTGGGGACGTCCGGTTCGGGCGACGTCCTGGCCGGCGTGATCGCCGGATTGGCCGCGCGCTGCGGCGACCCCGTGCAGGCCGCGTTGTGGGGCGTGTTCGTGCATGCCGAGGCGGGGCGCGCGCTGGAAGCCTCGGTCGGGTCGCTCGGTTTCCTGGCGCGCGAGATCGCCGCGCCGCTGCCGGGCATCCTCGATCGCCTGCACCGGTCCAGGCGTTAGGCCTGGCTCCAGCAGGCGAGCATCGGGCCCTGTTCCCCGCTCACCGGATCGCAGGCCGGGAAGGGCAGGTGCGCGATGCGCTCGAGCATCCCCTGCGTGGGCGCCTCGCGGCAGATGTCCCATTTCTGGCCGGGCGGGTAGGCGCCGACGACCAGGAAGCCCTCGCTGGATTCGACGCTGCGGTGGCCCGTGCCCGCGGGCAGCAGCACCACGTCGCCCGCGCCCACCTCGACTTCGCGCCCGCCCGGCCCGCCCAGCACCAGCCGTGCCGTGCCCTTGGCCACGCCAAGCACTTCGTGCGCGGTCGAGTGATAGTGGTGGAAATCGTAGATGCCCGCGCGCCACTGCGGCGGCCATCCGTTGTCCTCGAAGCGCGCCTCGAAGGTCGATGCGGCGTCGTCCCCGAGCTCGTCGAGCGCCTGGTGGTAGAGCAATACGGGCAGGCGCGGATGGTTGGGGACCCAGTCGTG
The DNA here is from genome assembly GCF_051900425.1 of Frateuria sp. GZRR33. NCBI lineage: Bacteria > Pseudomonadati > Pseudomonadota > Gammaproteobacteria > Lysobacterales > Rhodanobacteraceae > Frateuria > Frateuria sp. GZRR33. The sequence goes on along the minus strand of NZ_JBHZGK010000006.1, from coordinate 75,161 downwards.
GGGCGCGAGCCGGAACGCTTCGGTCTGCATGGTCGGTGGCCTGTGCATGGCATCGCGCGAGCTTGCCCCGAGGCATGTGCACGAATCGGCTAACGCTGCGGCCATTGTCGCTGCACGCCCCGCTGACCTTCGCTCGGGCACGATTCAACCCAGCAACCGGAACGGGAGAACCCCATGGGCAGCATCGACGACCCGCGCGGTCGAACCAACGCGAACCTGCAGGACGCCATCGGCAAGCGGGCCGAGCAGAACCAAGTACAGGTCGAGGGCGAAACCCGCGAAGCGGTGGAGCCGGCAGGCGGCACCGGCGGCGAAAGCGGCAACGGCCAGATGCGTCCGCACCACGGCTTCGGCGACCCGCACGGACAGAAGGCGTTGGGCGAGCCGGTCGACCCGGAAGCCATCCTGCCTGTGCCTGAGAACGGCCCCACCTACCAGACCGGAGGCACCGGCCTGGATCTGCAGCAGCAGATCGAAGAGCGCAAGCATCGGGAAAGCGGCGTGGGCTCGACCAAGGGCCACGGCGTCGGCGGCAAGGGTGACGGGGGCCTCGATCCGCCGCCGGGCGCACCGACCCGCGGCGGCCGCGCCTGAGCCGACACCGGTCGGCTGCCTTGCCGGCGGGTGCCCGTACGGAGCCGGCGCGCAAAGCCGGCCGGCGGGACAACGTCGATTTCTTGCCATCACGCACACGCCCGCTCCACTGCTGTCCCGGCATGGTGGCCGGACCGAAACATGGAACCCGCCGCCATGCCTATCGACGAGTCCCAGCCTGCCGCCCGGCCGCCGGCCAGCGGCGGTGACCACCCCGGCTTCGCACGGCCCGCGCCGGCTCTGGCCAAGGCGCCGGCCATGCCTGGCGGTGTCCCGCCCATGTTCGCCAACCCGATCGGTCGGCCCGCGCCCCACAGCGACGCACGCGGGCACTGACCGGTCTCCGGTCAGCAGGCGGGCAGACGACAGCTTGCGTGCAGGGCATCCGCACGCGCTGTGCAGGCGGTAAGCTGGGCCTTTTTCGGACATGCCCACCCCATGCAAAGCGAGCCGATGACAGCGCCCCCGGGTGCCGCCGATGAAGCGGCCCATCCGGAGGAAGTACGCGATGGGAGCTTGCGGGCGCTGGTCTGGAAGCATGACTGGTCGGCCACGCCGCTGGGTCCGTCGGCAAGCTGGCCACAGAGCCTGAAAACCGCGGTCGGGATTACGCTCGAGGCGCGCCAGCCGATGCTGGTGGCATGGGGTCCGCAGTTGACCACCATCTACAACGATGCCTACCTGCCGATCCTCGGCAGCAAGCATCCCGCGGGTGTGGGCCAGCCAGGGGCGCAATTGTGGGCCGAGGTCTGGGACGTGCTCGAGCCGATGGTGGCCGAGGTATTCGCCGGCCGCCCGCAGTGGGTCGAAGACATGCCGTTTGCGCTGGCCGGCGGCGCCACCGATGAGGTGCGCTGGTTCAGCTTCTCCTTCACGCCCTTGCGTGACGAGCAGGACCGCGTGGCCGGGTTGCTGGTCTCGGCGATGGAAACCACCCGCAAAGTCCTGCTGGAGCGCCAGCAGGCCGCCGCCCGCGAACGGCAGCGCAAGCTGTTCGAGCAGGCGCCAGGTTTCATCGCGATCCTGCGCGGACCACAGCATGAGTTCGAGTTCGCCAACCACGCCTATCGCCGGCTGGTGGGCCAGCGCGAGCTGATCGGCTGCACGGCCCGCGAGGCCTTCGACGAGCTGGAAGGGCAGGGCTTCTTCGAACTGCTCGATGGCGTCTATCGCAGCGGCGAGCGCTACGTGGCCTCGCACGTGCCCATTCGCCTTTCACCCGCCCCGGGCCAGCCGGTCGTAGAGCGCTATCTCGATTTCGTCTACGCGCCGACCGTCGACGAAACCGGTGAAGTCACGGGGATTTTCGTCGAGGGCCACGATGTCACCGAGGCCCACCTGGCGCAGCAGGCGCTCGAGTCCCACGCGCGGCGCCAGGAGTTGCTGATCCAGTTGGCCGATCGCCTGCGCGACGTGCAGTCCCCCGCCGAGCTTTCCTTCGCGGCCGGCGAAATCCTCGGCCGGACGCTGGGTGTCAGCCGTGCCGGCTACGGCACGATCGACCTGGCCGAAGAGACCATCACCATCGAGCGTGACTGGAATGCGCCGGGCATCCGCAGCCTGGCCGGCGTGCTGCGCTTCCGCGACTACGGCCACTACATAGAGAACCTGCGCCGCGGCGAAACGGTGGTGTTCGCCGACGCCGAGAAGGATCCGCGTACCGCCCTGCGCGCCGGGGCACTCAAGGCGATCAGCGCGCAGTCGGTGGTCAACATGCCGATCACCGAAGACGGCAGGTTCGTCGCGCTGCTGTATCTGAACCACGCCACGGCGCGCGAGTGGACCGACGACGAGCTGGCCTTGATCCGCGAGGTGGGCGAGCGGACCCGCGCGGTCATCGAGCGCCGTCGCGCCGAACGGGAGGTTCGCGAGCTCGCCGCGTTGCTCGAGCGCAAGGTGGAGGAGCGCACCGCGGAGCGCGACCGCATCTGGAAGAACTCGCGCGACCTGCTGGCCGTGGTCGACGCATCCGGCCTGTTCCTTCGCGTCAACCCGGCCTGGACGGCGATCCTGGGCTACGCGCCGGAGGCATTGCTGGGGCAGCACTTCCTGCAATGGGTCTGGCCCGAGGACCAGACCTCCACGCTCGAAGCGGTCACCGCCAGCCAGCGCCTGACCGCATTCCAGAACCGCTACCGGCACCACGACGGCACGCCGCGCTGGATCTCCTGGAGCACGTCGGTCGAAGACGGCCTGGTGTACGCCTCCGGGCGCGACGTCAGTGCCGAACGCGAGCAGGCCGAGGCGCTGCGCCAGACGCAGGAACAACTGTTGCAGGCGCAGAAGATGGAGGCGGTCGGCCAGCTCACCGGCGGGCTCGCGCACGACTTCAACAACCTGCTTGCCGGCATCAGCGGAAGCCTGGACATGATGCAGGTGCGCATCGATCAGCAACGCACCGAACAGTTGCCGCGTTACCTTGGCGCCGCGCAGGACGCCGCCCGTCGGGCGGCCGCATTGACCCATCGGTTGCTGGCCTTCTCGCGGCGGCAGACGCTGGATCCGCGGCCGGTCGATGCCAACCGGCTGATCGCCGGCATGGAGGAGCTGGTCCGGCGCACCATCGGCCCGGCCGTGGCGCTGGAAGTCGACCGCGCCGAGGGGTTGTGGATCACGCTGGCCGATGCGCACCAGCTCGAGAATGCACTGCTCAACCTCTGCATCAACGCGCGCGATGCCATGCCGCAGGGCGGCCAGCTGCGCATCGGGACGGCCAACCACCGGCTCGATGCGGCATCGGCGCGTGCGCTCGACCTGGCTCCTGGCGATTACCTGGAATTGAGCGTGAGCGACACCGGCATCGGCATGCCCGAAGACGTCGTGGCACGCGCGTTCGAACCGTTCTTCACGACCAAGCCGCTGGGGCGGGGAACCGGCCTGGGCTTGTCGATGATCTATGGCTTCGCCAAGCAATCGGGCGGTCGCGTGCACATCCACTCGCGGCCGGGCGAGGGAACGCAGGTGAGCCTGCTGCTGCCACGGCACCTGGGCGAATTCCCCGTCGATGAAAATCGCGCACCGGCTGGCGTGGCGGGCTTGCCGCGGGGCAAGACGGTGCTGGTCGTCGACGACGAACCGACCGTGCGCATGCTGGTGGCGGACGTGCTGGGCGACCACGACTTCACCGTGCTGGAGGCCTGCGATGGTGCGGAGGCGCTGGACATGCTGCGCGCCGGCATGTCCCCGGACCTGCTGATCACCGACGTGGGTTTGCCCGGCGGTCTCAACGGACGCCAGCTCGCCGATGCAGCACGCGAACGACAGCCGGCACAGAAGGTGTTGTTCATCACCGGCTTCGCCGAAACCGCGGTGATCGGTGGCGGTCAGCTCGAGCCGGGCATGCGGGTGCTGACCAAGCCGTTCGTCATCGACCAGCTGGTGGCGCGGGTCAAGGAGTTGGTCGAGGACGCGTGCGACTGACCGGGCGGGACCTGCTATGCCGCGCGAACGCCACGCGGCTCAAGAAGCAGGCGCAGGCGCCGCTATATCACGGAGAATTGCCGGCTTGTCGGCTTCGGGGACGCCATGGTCGGTAGTTATCGCCTCAGTCTTGAGCTGCTCTCGCTGCTCATCGGCAGCCTGATCGCGTACCAGGCGGTCGATGCCACCGGACGTATCGCCGCCTCGCGCGCGGCCGCCCATCGCGTGATCTGGTACGGGGTCGGCGCCTGGATGCTCGGCCTCGGCCTGTGGTCGGTGCATTTCGTCGGCATGCTGGCACGCCTGCCGCAGGCGGTAGGCACGTTCGATCCGGTGTTGAGCACCGCCTCCGGGCTGGCTGCGCTCGCCGTCGGGCTGGGCCTGCTGTGGGTCGCCGACTGTCAGGTGCTGGGACGGTTGCGCTGGTTGGGTGGATCGCTGGCGCTGGGCGTCGGCGTGGCCTTCATCCACATGTTCAGCGAAGGCGCGCTGCATATCGCCGGCGGAACCAGCTACCACCCGCGGGTGTGGCTCTATTGGGTCTTGCTCTGCACGTTCGGCGTCGCCGCCGGCTTGCGCCTGATGCACGCATTCCGCCCGCGACCGATGCGCGCGAAGTATGCCCGCCGGGCGTTCCTGTCGGTGCTGATGGGCCTGCTGATCGTGGCGTTGCTGGATTTCACCACGCGGTTGTCCTACGGCGACCGGCCGGTGTCGGCGCTGGCGGCGTCACCGGCTGCGGTGTGGCTTGGCGGGGTGGTGAGCATGGTGGCCATACTGGCCATGGGTTCGGCGCTGGCGCTGTCGGAGATCGTGGCGAGGCTCTACGTGCGCGCGCAACGGCTCTCCGGCTCGCTCGATCACCTCAACAGCCGCCTGCACCACCTGGCCACGCACGACCCGTTGACCGGGCTGCCCAATCGCCACCTGCTCGCCGAGCGGATGGAGCGGGCGCTGGCGCGCACCCGGGCCGGACACGGCCACCTGGCCGTGCTGTACATCGACCTGGACGGCTTCAAGACCATCAACGACACGCTCGGGCACGGCTTCGGCGACGACCTGCTGCGCGCGGTGGCCGAGCGGCTGGCCGCAGTGCTGCACATGAACAGCCTGGCGCGCATGGGCGGCGACGAGTTCGTGGCGGTGCTCGAACACATGCGCAGCCCGGACTCGGCGCTGCGTATCGCCCAGCGCCTCATCGGGCTGATGCAGGACAGTTTTGACGTACGCGGCACCGCGCTGCGGGTCACGCCGAGCATCGGGGTTGCCTATTACCCGCGCGATGGCCAGAGCGCGGAGGAACTGGTGGCCCATGCCGATGCGGCGATGTACGAGGCCAAGGAGGGCGGCCGCAACGGCTACCGTTGCTACGACCCGTCGATGCACGACCGCGCGATGCGCATGCTGGCGATCCAGCGCGGCCTGCAGACCGCGGTGGAGGACGGCAGCCTGTCGCTGCACTTCCAGCCCAAGCACCGCGGCGACACCGGCGCGCTGGTCGGCGCCGAGGCGTTGCTGCGCTGGCGCCATCCGGAGCTCGGTGCGGTATCGCCGCTGGAATTCATCGGCGTGGCCGAGCGCAGCGGCCAGATCGCCCGGCTCGGCGAATGGGTGATCCGCGAGGCCTGCCGTCAACTGCGCGACTGGCACGACCGCGGCCTCGCACCGGTGCGCATCGCGATCAATCTCTCGCCCATGCAGATCCAGCAGCCGGGGCTGGTGCAGACCGCCGCGGGCATCGTCGGCGCGGCCGGGCTCCAGACCTCGCAGATCATGTTCGAGGTGACCGAGAGCATGGCCATGCGCGACGCCGAGCGCACCACCGCGATCCTCAAGGACTTTCGCGCCCACGGCTTCGAATTCGCCATCGACGACTTCGGCACCGGCTATTCCAGCCTCGCCTACCTGCAGAAGTTCCAGGTGCGCCAGCTCAAGATCGACCAGTTCTTCGTGCAGGCCCTGGACCAGGGCGGACACGAACCGCGCGCGATCATTGCCGCGATCATTGAACTGGCGCACACCCTGGGCATGGAAGTGGTCGCCGAAGGCGTCGAAACGCAGGCGCAGGCCACCGCGCTGCGCGCGCTGGGTTGCGACCAGGTGCAGGGCTATCTGCTGGCCAGGCCCATGCCCGCCGCGGAGTTCGAGCGCCGCTGCCTGCCCAGGGCCGCGGTCGCGGCCCCGGGGTGACGCAGGCAGGGTGCGCGGCCCTGCCTCGGGACCTGACTATTGCGCGGCCGGCGGTGTGTCGGTCTGGAACATCGACGGATCGAGCGGGGCGTAGATCACCGTGTCGCCATTCTGCGTGCCGCCATAGAAGCTTCCCGCACCCAAAGCGCCGCTTGCGTACTGCGCGGTCAGCGCCTGGGTACCGAAACCGATGGCGCTGTTGGCGTTGGTATTCACGGTGTACCCGTTGAGCTGGAGCGGGTTGGCGGTGATGAACTCGATCCCGGCGTCGCTGGCGGTGCTCCCGGGCAGAACGTTGCTGAACTTGCCGCCGAGGCTGATGCTGCCGCTGCCGAGCGTGGCGGGTGCGGGCGAGCCGTCGGCGCCGGTCGCCACGTTCCCCAGGTAGACGTAGCCCGGCCAGTAGAACTTGCTGCCGCTGCCGGTAGCGATGTTGCCGGAGGCCTGGATCACCAGGCGTGTGTTGGGGATCGTCGCCGGGGCCGGGGCCGAACCGTCGCCGAAGATGCCGGGCGAATTGAGGTACGACGGCGGCACCAGGGTCACGCTGCCATCCACCAGAAGGTTTACCGAGCCGGCTGCCTTGTTGTAGGTGACCGGCTTGAGCCAGATCCTCAACGGTGCGCGCCTGGAGTGCACCGGCAGATAGGCGTAGCGGAAGTCGGTGCCGGGCGAAGGCAGTGCGCCCACGGTGCCGGTGAAGGCGACGGTCAGGCGCGGATCGGTGCCGGTAAAGGCGAGGTTGCCGTGCGGCCCGGCATAGACGCTGCTGAGCGGTTGGCCCGCATCGCCCAGGTAGATCCAGCCGGCGGTCAGGGTGCCACCGAGCAGCACGTTCGGATCGACGACACGGCCATCCGTGGGCGCGATCGTATAGGTCGGACCCTTGATGCTGATCATGTGCGCGGACACGGTCGCGCCATCGGCGATGGTGACTGCGTAGTCGTCGGCCATTTCGCTGCCGGCGGCGATGGTGATGTTGCCCGCCTGCGCGCCGTTGCTGCCGACGCCGAGCAGGTTGCTCAGGATCTTCACCTGGCGCCCGTGGACGATCGCGCCATCGACCGCCAGCGGCGTGGCGAGCGTGAGGATGCCGTCGGTCCAGAACGTGGGCGTGTCGTTGGTGGCGTTGTAACCACCGGCCGAGCTCACCAGTTCGCCGATGGGGTTGGTCGCCGACACGTCGGCAGCGTTCGCGCCGAACCCGGTCTGCACCTTGCCGCCGAGATAGACGTCCTGCCAGCCCTTGACCTGGAGCTTGGCCCCCTTGGCCAGTTGCAGGACGCCGGTGTTGACCAGGCTGCCGGTCGAGCTGTTGCTGCCGCCGCCGTAATGGTTTGCGCGGTTGGCGTCGATGGTCAGCTGTCCGTAGCTGGTGATGGTGCCGGTGTTGGTGATCGAGTAGTCCGCACCGCCCTGGTAGCGGCGGTCCGACGAGGTGCTCAACCCGACCACGCCCACGATGTGGCCGCTGTTGTCGATGCTTCCGTCCACCACGTCGATCAGCTGGGCGCCCTTGATCGTGCCGCTGTTCATCAGGTTCCCGTGCGAGACGGTGATGCGTGGGGCGCTGTAAGTGCCCTCGTTGGTCAGCGAGCTGAAGGTCGCCGCCACGTTGCTGACGAGTGTCCCCTGGTTGTCCACGGCACCGTTGGAAGCCGGCAGCGTCAGGGTGCCCAGGTTGGTGAACAGGCCGGACACGCTGTAATCGTCCAGCACGAGCGTGCCCTTGTTGAGGGCCGAGCCCGCAGAGCTGAAGCCGGCGAGGCTGCTTCCGGAAGGCAGTTTGCCCAGGGTGGTCAGCGAGGCGGTCGCGTCGCTTGACGTCCCGGCTCCCGCATTGGCCGACGCCATGCCGGCGCTCAGGGTGGTGCTGCCGCTGGGGCCGGTCAATGCGCTCAGGTGCACATTGACGATGCTGCCGCCGGCGATCAGCACGGTGGTGCCACTGACGGTCGCCCCCTTCGCCACGCTCACGGCGCCGCCGTGGCCGTCATAAGCCAGCGACGCGGTGCTGCCGTCGAAGCTGACACCGCCGGACACGAGCGTATTTGCGATCAGGCCCACGTTCGCGGTCGAGCTGATGTGCGCCCCGGCGCCCACGACGATGCCGTTGCGGTTGGCTACGAAGATGCTGGTGCCGTTGCCCGTGAGCCGACCGAAGATCTGCGAAGGGCTGCCGCTGCTGTCGATGTTGAGGACCGCGGCACCGTAGCCGGCGGTACCGTCGTTGAAGGTCAGCTGCGCCTGGGGACCGAGGTTGAAGCCGCCCGCCCGTGTCGGGTTGATGTCCGTGCCGGAACCCCAGTCGATGACCGCGATGGCGCTCCCGCTGCTGCCCGCGTTGCCGATCGTGATGGTCTGTGTGCCGGCGTCGACGATGCCTGCGCTTACTTCGCCGCTGACGATCCGGCCCATGCCGGGCAATTGTCGGGTGCCCACGGCGGCCTCCGCAGCCGGCGCATGCAGGGCAAGCGCGATGGCGGCGACCAGCACCGGGTTGGTCCAGCCACTGTTCCTGTACATGGGGGCTTCCTTGATGGAATGGGGGCGAGCAGGCAAGCGCGCGCAAGCTACGAAGACGGATGTGGCGGACTCGTGAGTACCGCGGAACGCCATGTCCTGCTTGGGCGAGGACGCTCAGAAGCCGACCTGGAGCAACACGAAGGCGTGCGCCCGGTGCCGTCGGCGCATCTCGGGCGGACCTTCGAGGCGCCCGCCAGGAGCGGAGGGTGCATGCCCGCGTCCGGCAAGTCGATCGCCGGGCTGGCGCCGACATCGGCCAGTGCCGGCCAGGCCGGTCTCCGGGCTGGTGGCTGGCTGTAGCGCGGCACACCGCACTCCGCGAAGCTGCCGGCGCGAGTGCGCGAGTGCGCGAGTGCGCGAGTGCGCGAGGGCGCGAGGGCCATGCGCCATGCGCCATGAAGGCAATCGCCGTTGAGCCGGCCGGGATAGCGAGGTCCCCACCAGCGTGCCCGGCAGCCATGCTGCTAGCGTGCCGAGGCCACCCGGCAGCCAGTGTTCGCAGGAGCGCAGGGTGTCAGGTGAAGCCCCGACGAGCTCGAGCTGTGCGTCATGGCTGCCTGGCAGCGCCTGGTCGAGCCCGAGGCGGGCCGTGTGGGCATGGACGCGGATCCGGGCCCGACGCGAGCCTGGCCCGCTTGCAGGGCAGGGTATCGCCTACCGGAGCATGCCGCTGGGTGCAGCGGACATGCGGATCGGTACATCGGGCCGCAACCTGTTACTGGGTCCCGGCCGTGAGCTATGTGTGCCGGGTGGCAGCCGCCTCGCCCCCGGCAATGCCGGCTTCGGGCGGACAAAAAAAGGGCTCCTTCCGGAGCCCTTCCTTTGCCTCAGGACACGTTCGGTTCGCTGAACGCCTCGATCTCTTCCTTGAAATCGTTGATCGGAACGCAGCTGCAGAACACGTTCTTGTCGCCGTAGATGTTGTCCACGCGGGCCACCGGCGACCAGTACTTCTGGAACTTCAGGCTCGGCAGCGGGAAGGCGGCCAGTTCGCGCGGGTAGGCGTGGGTCCACTCGGTCGCCGAGACCTGGGTGGCGGTGTGCGGGGCGTGCTTGAGCGGGTTGTCCTCGCGGTCCAGGCGGCCGTCCTCGACCGCGCGGATCTCGTCGCGGATCTGGATCATCGCGTCGATGAAGCGGTCCAGCTCGTGCATCGACTCGGACTCGGTCGGCTCGACCATCAGGGTGCCGGCGACCGGGAAGCTCAGCGTCGGGGCGTGGAAGCCGAAGTCGATCAGGCGCTTGGCCACGTCCTCGGCGCTGATGCCGGTGGCATCCTTGAGCGGGCGCAGGTCGAGGATGCACTCGTGCGCCACCAGGCCGTTGCGGCCGGTGTAGAGCGTCTCGAAGTGCGGGGCCAGGCGTCTGGCGATGTAGTTGGCGTTGAGCAGCGCGACCTGGGTGGCGCGGCGCAGGCCTTCGTTGCCCATCATGGTGATGTACATCCAGCTGATCGGCAGGATCGAGGCCGAGCCGAAGCTCGCCGCCGACACCATGCCCACCGGCGTGTCCTCGCCGAGCTTGCGCGGCAGGAACGGGGCCAGGTGCGACTTGACCGCGCACGGACCGACACCCGGGCCGCCGCCGCCGTGCGGGATGCAGAAGGTCTTGTGCAGGTTGAGGTGCGAGACGTCCGAACCCCACTTGCCGGGCTTGGCCACGCCGACCAGCGCGTTCATGTTGGCGCCGTCGGTGTACACCTGGCCGCCGTGCTTATGCACGATGTCGCAGATGGCGACGATGTCCTCCTCGAACACGCCGTGCGTGGACGGGTAGGTGATCATTAGCGCGGCGAGGCGGTCGGAATACTTCTCCGCGTTGCGGCGCATGTCTTCCAGGTCGACGTTGCCGTTGGCGTCGCACTTGGTCACCACCACCTGCATGCCGCACATCTGCGCGGAAGCCGGATTGGTGCCGTGAGCCGACTCGGGGATCAGGCAGATGTCGCGATGACCTTCGCCGCGCGAGCGGTGGTAGGCGCGGATCGCGAGCAGGCCGGCGTATTCGCCCTGCGCGCCGGAGTTGGGCTGCAGGCTGACCGCGTCGTAGCCGGTGCACTCGACCAGCATCGCTTCCAGGCCGTCGATCAGTTCCTGGTAGCCGGTGGTCTGCGAGGCCGGCGCCAGCGGATGGATCTGGCCGAATTCCGGCCAGGTCACGGGGATCATTTCGGCAGTGGCGTTGAGCTTCATGGTGCACGAACCCAGCGGGATCATCGTGCGATCCATGGCCAGGTCCTTGTCCGCCAGTGCGCGCATGTAGCGGAGCAGTTCGTGCTCGCTGTGGTGGGTGTTGAACACCGGGTGGGTGAGGAAGGCGCTCTTGCGCACGGCCGCCGCGGGCAGGGCGTCGGAGATGGCCGCGTCGAGCGCGTCGATGTCCGCCTGCGCGCCGAACAGGCCGGCCAGCGCGACGACGTCGGCGCGGGTGGTGGTCTCGTCCAGGCTGATGCCCACGCTCGTCTCGTCGATATGGCGCAGGTTGATCCGCGCGGCCTCGGCCTTGGCCAGCACCGCCTTGGCGTCGATGCCGGTGACGTGCAGCGTGTCGAAGAATTCCTTGCCCACCGCCACGCCGGCGTTGCCCAGCGCGGCGGCCAGGATCGCGGCCAGACGGTGCACGCGGCGGGCGATGCGGGTCAGGCCTTCGGGACCGTGGTAGACGGCGTACATGCTCGCCATCACCGCCAGCAGCACCTGCGCGGTGCAGATGTTGGAGGTGGCCTTCTCGCGGCGGATGTGCTGCTCGCGCGTCTGCAGGGTCAGGCGGTAGGCCTTCTTGCCCTCGGCGTCGATCGACACGCCGATCAGGCGTCCCGGCATCGAGCGCTTGTAGGCGTCGCGGCAGGCCATGAACGCGGCGTGCGGGCCGCCGAAGCCGTACGGCACGCCGAAGCGCTGGGTGTTGCCGACCACGATGTCCGCGCCCCAGTCACCGGGCGCGGCGATCAGGGTGAGCGCAAGCAGGTCGGTTGCCACGCAGACGATGCCGCCGCGTGCGTGCACGGCGTCGGCCAGCGCCTTGTAGTCGCCGATGTGGCCGAAGGTGTCGGGGTACTGCAGCAGGATGCCGTAGCTGTCGACGGCGGCGGCGTCGGCATCGGAGCCCACGACCAGGTCGATGCCCATCGCCTCGGCGCGGGTCTGCAGCACTTCCAGCGTCTGCGGGTGCACGCGGTCGGAGACGAAGAACACGTTCGACTTCGACTTGCCCGAGCGCTTGGCCAGCGTCATCGCCTCGGCGGCCGCGGTGCCTTCGTCCAGCAGCGAGGCGTTGGCGATCTCCATGCCGGTGAGGTCGGCGCACATGGTCTGGAAGTTGATCAGCGCTTCCATGCGGCCCTGGGAGATCTCCGCCTGGTAGGGCGTGTAGGCCGTGTACCAGGCCGGGTTCTCCAGAATGTTGCGCAGGATGACGTTGGGCGTGTGGGTGCCGTAGTAGCCCTGGCCGATGAAGCTCCGGAAGACCTGGTTCTTGTCGGCGATCGCGCGGATCTTGGCGAGCGCCTCCACTTCGGTCACCGCCGAAGGCAGATCCAGCGGCGCGGGCGACTTGATGCTGCCCGGCACGATGGCGTCGGTCATCGCCTCGAGCGAGTCGTAGCCGATCGTGCGCAGCATCTGCGCGATCTCGGCATCGTTGGGGCCGATGTGGCGCGCGATGAAGGCGTCGTGGTTTTCCAGGTCGCGCAGCGAAGGGGTGGAGTTGTGGCTCATGACGGGCGTCCGAAGGCAACGCGTGCATGCCGCACGCGGGGCGCCCCTCTGTCCTTTTGCCTGAGAGTTTGGAAGCGAACGCTTCGTGCCCCTTCGGCGGCGGATCGAACCGCTCTCTCCAGAGTTTTTGCACGCGGCGGTATCGGGCCTGAGCGATTACGGGCGTTGCGTCTTCGGCAGCGGGTTGTTCCCCGCTTCTCCCGGCGCGTGCGAAGGGTCGATTATACAGGCCGGCCATCCGCGCGCGTGCGGCCTGGCTTAACGGCCCGCGCGCGTGGGTGTGCGTTCGGCCGGTGTCTGTAACATCGCACTCTCCCAGCTGGCAGCACAGCCCCATGCCTCCCTTCCGACTCCAGCAGATCGACCATGTGGTACTGCGCGTCTACGACCTGGCGGCCATGCAGGCGTTCTATTGCGACGTGCTCGGTTGTACCGAGGAGCGGCGCCAGGACGCCATCGGCTTGGTGCAGCTGCGCGCGGGCAGTTCGCTGATCGACCTGGTACCGCTCGACGGCAAGCTCGGCCGCCTGGGCGGCGCCGGGCCGGGTAGCGAGGGGCACAACATGGACCACCTGTGCCTGAGCGTGGAGGGCTACGACGAGGCGGCCATCGTGGCGTACCTGAAGGCGCATGGCGTGCGCGTGGGCGACATCGGCTCCCGCTACGGGGCGCAGGGCGAGGGGCCGTCGATCTACTGCTACGACCCGCAGGGGAACATGGTGGAGTTGAAGGGCCCGCCCGCTTGAGCCCTCTCCCCTCCGCGAAAAGGTTCAGGTGATGGGGACACTCTTGCGATGGACTTGCTACGAGCGGTCTTCCAGGAGCGGTCGCGCCAACCATCCCCGCGAGCCCCGCCCTCACCCCGTCCCTCTACCTAAAGGGGAGAGGAGGCATCAGCGGATGCGTGCGTGATTCGAAAGCCGGAAACGAAAAAGCCCGCCTTGCGGCGGGCTTCATCTACAATTGGTGCCCAGGAGAGGACTCGAACCTCCACGGTTTTACCCGCTAGTACCTGAAACTAGTGCGTCTACCAATTCCGCCACCTGGGCAGGTGTCGCGCGAGCCGTTCGGGCTGCGCGAGCCGCGTAGAGTAGGCATGTCCCCCCAGCTTGTCAACACTTCGTTGATAGGAAATTCATTGCAACGCGCGGCATGCTGCGCGGCGCTCCAACACAAGGATCCTTTGTGACCAGAAAGAAGACATCCCGCACCGGCAAGGGCGGCGACACCGCGGCCCCGCGCGCCCCCAAACCACGCGCCCGGGGCGGTTCACGGCGTACGCCACCGGCCGGCGCGCCCGCCCACGCCAAGGGTGGTCGCGATCCATTCGCCGAGCGTGAAGCGCAACGCTACGAGCGGCCCATTCCCAGCCGCGAGGCGATTCTGGCGCTGCTGGACGAACGCGGCGAGATGCTGAGCGAGGCACGCATCGCCGAGGCGCTCGACCTTCATGAGGAAAGCGACATCAGCGCGCTGCGCAAGCGGCTCGGCGCGATGGTGCGCGACGGCCAGCTGCTGCAGGGCCGGCGCGGTGATTTCGCGCCCGTGCGCAAGCTGGACCTGATCCCCGGCGTGGTGCTGGCCAATGCCGAGGGCTACGGCTTCCTGCGCCCGGACGAGGGCGGGGATGACCTCTACCTCTCGCCCCAGCAGATGCGCATGGTGCTGCACGGCGACCGCGTGCTCGCCAGCGTGGTGGGCATCGACCGGCGCGGCCGGCGCCAGGGCGCGATCGCCGAAGTGCTGCAGCGGCGTTCGCCCCGGCTGGTCGGCCGTGTGGTGATCGAGAACGGCGTGACGCTGGTCTCGCCCGACGACCGGCGCCTGCACCAGGACGTGATGATCCCCCCGGGGAAGGAGCAGGGCGCGCGCGCCGGGCAGATCGTGGTCGCGGAGATCACCGATCCGCCCACGCCGCATCGCGGACCGCTGGGCACGATCGTGTCGGTGCTGGGCGAGCGCCTGCAGCCCTCGCTGCTGGTGGAGATGGCGATCGCCAGCTACGACCTGCCGCACGAATGGCCGGCCGACGTGCTGCGCGACGCCGCGCAGGTCGAGCCGGAAGTGACCGCCGCCGAGCGCCAGGGCCGCACCGACCTGCGCAAGCTGCCGCTGGTGACCATCGACGGCGCCGACGCGCGCGACTTCGACGACGCGGTGTACGCCGAGCCGCGCCGCGGTGGCGGCTGGCGGCTGGTGGTCGCGATCGCCGACGTCTCGCACTACGTCAAGGTCGGCAGTGCGTTGGACCGCGAGGCCTACGAGCGCAGCACCTCGACCTACTTTCCCGGCTTCGTCGTACCGATGCTGCCCGAGACGCTGTCCAACGGCATCTGCTCGCTCAACCCCAAGGTCGAGCGGCTGTGCATGGTCTGCGACATGCAGATCAACGACGACGGCGAGGTGGTCAAGTCGAAGTTCTATGACGCCGTGATGCGCTCGCACGCGCGGCTGACCTACGACATCGTGTGGCAGGCGGTCGGCCTGCTCGAACCGGAAGCGCGCGACCAGGTCGCCGACGTGCTGCCGCAGCTCGAACACCTGCACACGCTCTACAAGGCGATGGCCGCGCAGCGCAAGCGCCGCGGCGCGATCGACTTCGAGACGCCGGAGGTGAAGTTCCGCCTCGACCAGCGTGGCGAGGTCCAGTCGATGGGCGCCACCGAGCGCAACGACGCGCACAAGCTGATCGAGGAATGCATGATCGCCGCCAACGTCCAGGCAGCGCTGTTCCTCAGCAGGAAGAAGATCCCGGCGCTGTTCCGCGCGCACGAGCCGCCGCCGGCGGAAAAGTACGAGGACCTGCAGCAGTTCCTGCGCGAGTTCAAGCTGCGCATGCCGCCGGTGGAGGAAGTCACGCCAGGCGATTTCGCGGACATCCTGCGGATGGTGAGCGACCGCCCGGAGCGCGAGCTGATCCAGTCGGTGCTGCTGCGCTCGCAGAGCCTGGCGGCCTACCAGCCGGAGAACCGCGGGCACTTCGGCCTGTCGCTGGAGGCCTACGCGCACTTCACCTCGCCGATCCGCCGCTATCCCGACCTGCTGGTGCACCGCGCGATCCGCTACGCGCTCACCGGTGGCAAGCCCAGCGACTACGCCTACTCGCCCAGCGACATGGCCGCGATGGCGGTGCATTGCTCGCAGCGCGAGCGCCGCGCCGAAGAGGCCGAGCGCGACGTCGACGAGCGCTTCAAGACCGCGTGGATGTCCAAGCACGTCGGCAGCGAATTCGACGGCGTGGTCACCGGCGTGACCTCGTTCGGCCTGTTCGTCGAACTGGATGAATCGCGCGTGTCGGGCCTGGTGCACATCAGCCAGCTCGCCAACGACTATTACCACTTCGACCCGATCCGCAAGCTGCTCAAGGGCGAGCGCACCGGGGACCAGTTCCGCCTCGGCGACCATGTGCGTGTGCAGGTGCTGCGCGCGAGCCTGGAGGACCGCAAGATCGACTTCCGGCTGGTGCCCCGCCGCGAAAAGGCCGCACCGCCGGCCGGCTCGCGCAAGGTCTATGACTACAGCGCCAGCGGCGAGCGCTACTCGCTGCCCAAGGCCGCGCCCAAGGCGCCGGTGAAGGCCCAGGGCTTCTTCGGTCGTGCGGCCCAGGCGGTGGGTCGCGCCTTCGGGCGAGGGACCCCACCCGCGCCGGCCCAGGAGCAGCCGGCCGTGCGTGGCAAGGCCGCCAAGGTGGCTTCCGAGGCGTTGGGTCGCCAGGCGACGCCGGCGCAGACACGCGAATTGCCCCGAGTCAAGTCCAAGGCCACAAAGGTTGTTTCGGAGGCGGTCGGCCGGCGGGCGCTACCCGATGGCGGCGCGCCCGAGCGTACCCGTCAGCGCCAGGACCATCAGTCGTCGAGCAGGGCGGCTGGTGGCCGCCAGGCCAACGAGGGCCAGCGCAAGCCGGCACCGCGCAAGGGCGGGGAAGCGAGGGCCAATCCGGCCAGCCACCCGGTCGCCAAGGACAGCCCGGCAGTGACCAACCGCGGCGTCGGCGGCAAGCGCAAGGCGCTCGAGGCAGCGTCGGATGCAAACAAGCGGCCGCGCCGTCGGCGCAAGCCCAAGGGTGATGCATGAGCGAGAGCTGGATCGTCGGTATCAACCCGGTGGAAGGCGCCTTGGCCAACGACGCCTCGCGCGTGCGTGAAGTGCTGGTGGACATCGCCACCGCCCAGCGCAATGCACGCATCAAGGAGTTGGTCGACCAGGCGCGCAGCCACCACATCCCGGTGCACCACCGGCCGCGCGAGCAGTTGGACAAGCTGGCAGGCCAGGCGCGCCACCAGGGCATCGTTGCGCTCTACGAGCCGCCGCCGATGGCCCACGAGGATGAATTGGCCGGGTTGCTCGAACGCGACGGCATGGAGACGCTGGTGCTGGTGCTCGATGGCATCACCGACCCGCACAACCTGGGTGCCTGCCTGCGCTCGGCGGCGGCGGCCAAGGTCACGGCGGTGGTCGTGCCGAAGGATCGCGCCGTCGGCCTGACCCCGGTGGTGCGCCGCGCCTCGGCCGGCGGCGCCGACCGCGTGCCGCTGGTGGCAGTCACCAACCTGGCGCGCACGCTGCGCGAGCTCAAGGATGCCGGGGTGTGGATTACCGGGCTGGCCGGCGACACCGACACCTCGGTCTACGAGGTGGACTTCCGTGGTCCCGTGGCGCTGGTGCTCGGCAGCGAAGGCGAGGGCATGCGCCGGCTGACCCGCGAACTGTGCGATTTCGTGGCGAAGATCCCGATGCCCGGGATGATGGAGAGCCTCAACGTATCGGTCGCCACCGGCGTGGTGCTTTTCGAGGCGTTGCGACAGCGGGGGGCAAAGCGATGAGCACGCTGTTCTGGTACGACTGGGCCGGCTTCGCCGGCGTGGTGCTGGTGCTGCTCGCGTTTCTCTTGCTGCAGGCCCACAAGCTGCACGGCAATGGGCTTACCTATCAGCTGATGAACGTCCTGGGTGCACTCGGAGTGGCGTTGTCGCTGCTGTTCGGGAGCTTCAACGCGTCGGCGTTCGCGCTGGAGGTGGCCTGGATGGCGATCGGAATCTTCGGGATCGTGCGCAGCGCGCGACGGCGGCAGGCGGAGCGGGCGAGCCTGCCGGATCTGTAGTTCGGCGCAAGGCTTCCCCCATCCGCCTGTCGGCACCTTCCCCCGTAAACGGGGGAAGGCTCGCCCTGGAGGTTCACGCCAAGCTTGTCGCCCTGCCGATCACCCGCTTTGTTCCTTCCCCCCGTGAACGGGGGAAGGGCTCGCCTTGGAGGTTCCCGCCAGGCTTGTCGCCCCCGCCGCTCACCGCCTTGTTCCTTCCCCCGTTCAGGGGGAAGGTGCCCGCAGGCCGGATGGGGGAGACCTTGCCTCAGCCCCCCAGCTTCGGCATTTCCGGATTCGACGTGAGGTCGCGCTTGTCGCGCTGCTTGTCGAGCGGCTCGCCGTACACCTGGTACCAGAGGTTCTCCGCGATGTTGGTCGCGTGGTCGCCGATGCGCTCGATGTTCTTGGCCATGAACAACAGGTGCGTGCACGGCGTGATGTTGCGCGGGTCCTCCATCATGTAGGTCAGCAGCTGCCGGAAGTAGCCGGTGTAGGCCTCATCCAGCCCGGCGTCGCGTTTCCATACCTGGTAGCCCTGCTCGGCGTCCTGCCGGGCATAGGCACCGAGCACGTCGCGCACCTCGGCGGCCGCCAGCCTGGCGAGCAGGCCCAGGCCGCTGGTGGGGGCGACGGGCGCGACCATCGACAGCGGGATCGAGCGCTTGGCGACGTTGGCCGCGTAGTCGCCGATGCGTTCGATGTCGGAGGCGATGCGCAGGGCGGCAAACACGTTGCGCAGATCGCCGGCCATCGGGGCGCGCAGGGCGAGCAGGCGCACCACGTCGTGGCTGATTTCCTGTTCCAGCGCGTCGATCGCATCGTCGTTGGCAACCACGCGCTGGGCCGCGCGATCGTCGCGGCGCTCGACCACGTCGATGGCCGCCTCCAGCTGCGCGGCGGCGAGCTCGCCCATGCGGACGATCTCGCCGGTGAGGCGCGCCAGTTCGCTGTCGTAGCTCTTGATGATGTGGTCTTTGGTCATGGGTTCGTCTCGGGTAGTTCGTTAGGCGGGCAGAGCAAGGACATCAGGGCGACCCCGGCCCTCGCCCAGCGCTCCTCCCCATCCTCGACAAAGGCCGGGGCAGAGCAGGCAGCTCGCGTCAGCCGAAGCGGCCGGTGATGTAGTCCTCGGTCTGCTTCTTGCCGGGTTTGGTGAAGATCTTCTCGGTTTCGTCGAACTCGACCAGCTCGCCCAGATACATGAAGGCCGTGCGGTCGGACACGCGCGCCGCCTGCTGCATGTTGTGCGTGACGATCACGATGGTGAACTGGCTTTTCAGCTCCTCGATCAGCTGCTCGATGCGGCCGGTGGCGATCGGGTCGAGCGCCGAGGTCGGCTCGTCCAGCAACAGCACCTCGGGCCTGAGCGCGATCGCGCGCGCGATGCACAGTCGCTGCTGCTGGCCGCCCGAAAGGCCCAGCGCGTTCTGCTTGAGTTTGTCCTTGACCTCGTCCCACAGCGCGGCGCCACGCAGCGCCTGCTCCACGCGCGCCTGCATGTCGGACCTCGACAGCCGCTCGTGGTGGCGGATGCCGTAGGCGACGTTCTCGAAGATCGTCATCGGGAACGGCACCGGCTTCTGGAACACCATGCCGACCTTGCTGCGCAGGCGGTTGAGCGAGTAGCGCGGGTCGAGGATGTTTTCGCCGTCCAGCTCGATCGAACCGGTCGCCTTCAGCTTCGGGTAGATCGCGTAGATCCGGTTGAAGATCCGCAGCAGCGTGGATTTGCCGCAACCGGACGGCCCGATGATCGCCGTGACCTGCTTCTCGGGAATGTCCATGCCGATGTTTTTCAGCGCATGGAAGCCGTCGTAGTGGAAATTGAGGTCGCGGACCTTGAGCTTGGGCTCGGCCACGGGTGGCGCCATCGAGGGAGCCAGGGCGAGGGCGGCAGCGTTAGTCATGGGACACCTTGCGGGTAAACAGCAGGCGGGAGGCGAGGCTGAGCAGCAGCACGAACAGCGTGACCACGAAGGCGCCGGCCCAGGCCAGCGCATGCATCGTCTCGCCCGGATCGTTGGCGTACTGGTAGATCACCTGGGGCAGGCTGGACATCTTGTCCAGCGGGTTGACCGTCATGAAGTTGTTGCCGAAGGCGGTGAACAGCAGCGGCGCCGTCTCGCCGCTGATGCGCGCAAGCGCCAGCAGCACGCCGGTAACGATGCCCGAACGCGCCGCGCGCAGCAGGATCTGGGAGGTCAGCTTCCACTGCGGCACGCCGATCGAGAGCGCGGCCTCGCGCAAGGTGGAAGGCACCAGCCGCAGCATTTCGTCGGTGGTGCGCACGATCACCGGCAGCGCGATCAGCGCCAGCGCCACGCCGCCGGCGAAGCCGGAGAAGGTGGTGTTGCCGTGGGTCAGCGCGGTGCTCGGCAACACGATGATCGTGTAGACGAACAGGCCCATCACGATCGAGGGTGCCGACAGCAGGATGTCGTTCAAGAAGCGGATGGTCTCGCCCAGCCGCGTGCGGTTGGCGTACTCGGCCAGCCAGGTGCCCGCGAGCACGCCGATCGGCGTGGCGATGGCGATACCCACGAAGTTGATGATCAGGCTGCCGACCATGGCGTTGGCCAGGCCGCCCTGGTCGCCGTAGGCAGTGATCCTGGTGAACAGCTTCAGATCGAGCGCGGCGATGCCCTGGCGCAGGGTTTCCCACAGGATCCAGGCAAGGAAGGCCAGGCCGATCAGCGTGGCGAGCGTGCTGAGGACGAGCGCCATGGCGTTGGTCAGGCGGCGGCGGAAGTACAGCAGGTCCATCAGCGGCCCTCCCGGCTGGCCAGACGGCGCAGCATCAGCCGCGCGATCAGCAGCACGATGAAGGTCACCACGAACAGCAGGAACGCCAGCGCCATCAGCGCCGATTTCTGCAGGCCCACCGCCTCGCTGAACTGGTTGGCAATGGTCGAGGCGATCGAGGAGCCGGGGTCGAGTAGCGAGGCGGACAGGTCCATCGCGTTGCCGAGCACGAAGGTCACCGCCATGGTCTCGCCCAGCGCACGGCCGAGCCCGAGGAAGATGCCGCCGATCACCGCCGAGCGCGTGTACGGCAGCACGATGTCCCAGGACACTTCCCAGGTGCTGGAGCCGAGCGCGTAGGCGGATTCCTTCAGGCGCGTGGGTACGGTCTGGAAGACCTCGCGCATCACCGAGGAAATGAAGGGGATGATCATGATCGCCAGCACGATGCCGGCGGTGAGGATGCTTGCGCCGAACGGGTAGTCGCTGGCGAACAGCTTGCCGACGAACGGCACGTGCGTGGCCACCCACGAGGGGGTGCCGTCATCCGGGTTGTTGCCGAGGTAGTTGGTCAGCCACGGCTTGATGTGCTCGGCGAAGAACGGCGCGAAGACGAACAGGCCCCACATGCCGTAGATGATCGAGGGAATGCCCGCCAGCAACTCGATCGCCGAGGCGACCGGCGTGCGCAGCCAGCGCGGCGCGACTTCCGAGAGATAGAGCGCGATGCCGAAGCTCACCGGAACGGCGATCAGCAGCGCGATGAACGAGGTGGCGAGCGTGCCGTAGACCGGCACCAGCGCCCCGTATTCCTGGCTGCTGGGGTCCCACGCGGAACTGACCAGGAAGTGCCAGCCGAACGTGCCAAACGCCTCGCGCCCGCCCCACAGCGTGGCGAACGCCGCGCCCAGCAGCGCGGCCAGGACGATCAGCGCGCACGCCTTGAGCACGCCGGCGAACAGCCGGTCGTGGCGGGCGTCGTGACGGGCCCGTTGTTCAGGGGCGGCGGAGGCGGGGATCGTGGACATCAGCAGGAATCAGTGGTGGAGACCATGGTGAACGGGGCGGGCGGATCCCCATCGCAGGGAGGGTAGTCGCTAAAGTGACGGGGGCGCGTCGGTAGCGCCCCCGTCGGCCCGGCGATTGCCTTCCCCTGGAACGGGGAAGGCATCGGTCGTGGCTCAGTGCTTGTATTCCGAAGCCCAGTAGGCCTCGATCTTCTGCACCAGGTTCTGCGGCAGCGGCACGTAGTCGAGCGCGGCCGCCTGCTGCTGGCCGTTCTCCAGCGCCCACTTGAAGAAGTCGAAGGCGACCTTGCTGTGCTCGGCGTTCTTCGGCTGCTTGTACATGATCACCCAGGTGGTCGCGGTGATCGGCCAGGCCTTGGCGCCGGGCGCGTTGGTCATGATCAGGTTGAAGTCCTTGGCGCTGGCCCAGTCGGCGGTGGCGGCCGCAGCGGCGAAGCTGTCGGCGTTCGGCGCGACGACGTTGCCGGCGGCATTCTTAAGGTCGACCCAGCTGATCTTGTTCTTCACCGCGTAGGCGTATTCGACATAGCCGATCGAACCCTTGATCTGCTTGACGTACTGCGACACGCCCTCGTTGCCCTTGCCGCCCACGCCGGTCGGCCAGTCGACCGAGGTGCCGAACTTGACCTGGCTGGCCCACTCAGGGCTGACCTTGGACAGGTAGTTGGTGAAGTTGAACGAGGTGCCCGAACCGTCGGAGCGGTGCACGACGGTGATCTTGCCCGCCGGCAGCTTGAGGCCGCTGTTGAGCGCGGCGATCTTCGGGTCGTTCCAGTTCTTGATCTTGCCCAGGAAGATGTCGGCCAGCGTCGCGCCGTCGAGCTTGACCTGGCCGGCCTGTACGCCGGCGATGTTGACCACCGGCACGATGCCGCCGACCACGACCGGGAACTGGCCCAGGCCGAACTTCGCGAGGTCCTCGGCCTTCATCGGCGCGTCGGAAGCGCCGAAGTCGATCGTGCCTTCCTTGATCTGCGCGATGCCAGCGCCGGAGCCGACCGACTGGTAGTTGAGCTGGTTGCCGGTCTTTTCGGCATAGGCGGCGGACCACTTGGACAGCACCGGATAGACGAAGCTGGAACCGGCGCCGGTGATGTCGGTGGCCTGGGCGGCGTTGGCGCCCATCAGCGTGGCGGCAGCCAGCACGGCGGCGGTGCCGAAGCGGGAAACGGTGGTGGTTGCTTTCAACACGGTCGGTCCTCTTGGAAGTGTGCGTCGCGGGCGGATTCCCGGCGGACGCATTTGAGGTCAGGCGTGTTGCAATGAAATGAGATGAATGTTGCAGCGTGATGACACGCCGCATCCGGCTGTCATGAAAAGCGGTCAGATCAGGGTCAGTCCGACCTGGTCGCGCTCGAGCGTTTCCAGCCGCCGCCAGCGATTGACGATCGAGCAGAACAGTTCCGCCGTGCGCTCGGCATCGTAGATGGCCGAATGGGCCTCGCGTCCGTCGAACGCATGGCCGGCCGCCTGCACCGCCTTGCTGAGCACGGTCTGTCCGTAGGCCAGGCCGCTCAGCGTCGCCGTATCGAAGCAGCTGAACGGGTGGAACGGATTGCGCTTGTGCCCGCAGCGGCGCACGGCCGCGTTGAGGAACGCCAGGTCGAAGGCCGCGTTGTGGCCGACCAGCACGGCGCGCTGGCACTCGCTTTCGCGCATGGCCTGGCGCACCGGGTTGAACACGTGGTCCAGCGCCTGCCGTTCGGACAGCGCGCCGCGCAACGGATTGTCCGGGTCGATGCCGGTGATCTCCAGCGAGCGCGGGTCGATGCGGGCGCCGGGGAACGGCTCCACGTGCGTGAACACGGGCGCGCGCGGGTGCAGGTAACCCTCGCCGTCCATCCCCAGGGTGACCACCGCGATCTCCAGCAATGCGTCGTGTTCGGCGTCGAAACCGCCGGTTTCCACGTCCACGATCACCGGCATGAAGCCGCGGAACCGCTGGCACATCCGGGCAGCCATGCTGTTGCTTACGTATTCCATCGAGGAAGCATATCAGCGCCCGGTGGGGCGCTCGCGAAGTCCGCGTCTGCAGCCTGATGCGTACTGTCTTCGTTCTGTCACGCAATCGGCACGGAACCGTAAACGAAGCGACGCATCCTGCCGCCCATCCCAGCTTGGCCATCCGGATCGAAGGGGGCGGTCGAGGGGTTCCTACCAACAGTGGAGAGACACATGCGTTCGAAGATGCTCGTGGTGGCGATCGCCGCCGGTTTGGGCCTGGCAGGCGCCGGCGTGCACGCGGCACCGGCCCCGCAGGATGCGCAGTCCTCTGCGCGCAGCGTAGAGGTCGAGCAGCTCAAGGCCCAGCTCGCGGCCCTGCAGTCGAAGGTGGACGAGCTCGAACAGCGTACCGACGCGCAGTCGGACATCAACGTGAGCACCGGCCAGAACATCGAGGCGCTGCAGAAGACCCAGGCCGTCCCGGCCTCGTCGCTCGACAAGGCGCTGGCCGACACCAGGTTCTCCGGCAAGATGTTCTTCGACTTCTCGAACATCGACCAGAAGAACAGCGACACCGGCAAGACCGATGCCTCCGGCACGGGCCTGGACGTCAAGCGCTTCTACCTGGGCGTGGACCACCAGTTCAACGACATCTGGTCGGCCAACCTCACCACCGACTTCAACTACGTCAGCAGTGACGGCGAGACCAACCTGTTCGTCAAGAAGGCCTACGTGCAGGGCAAGTTCGACCCCGCGGCGGTGCTGCGCATCGGTTCGGCGGACATGCCGTGGATTCCGTTCGTGGAGAGCTACTACGGCTTCCGCTACGTCGAGAACACCCTGACCGACCGCCTGAAGTACGCCA
This sequence comes from Frateuria sp. GZRR33, assembly GCF_051900425.1. NCBI lineage: Bacteria > Pseudomonadati > Pseudomonadota > Gammaproteobacteria > Lysobacterales > Rhodanobacteraceae > Frateuria > Frateuria sp. GZRR33. Next base: position 51,053 of record NZ_JBHZGK010000006.1, on the reverse strand, counting down.
ACTCGGCCGACTGGGGCCTGCACCTGGGCGGTGACCTGGGCGCCAACAAGGTTGCCAACTACGCGGTGTCGGTGGTCAACGGCGGCGGCTACAAGAATCCTGGTCGCAGCAAGGGCGTGGACATCGAGGGCCGCGTGGGCTTCGTGCCGTTCGAGGGCATGGTCGTCGCCGTCGGCGGCTACAGCGGCCACCTTGGCAAGGAAACCGAGAGCGTCGGCGCACCGCAGACCGCCCAGCGTGGTGACGTGCTCGTCGCCTACCAGGACAAGAAGGTACGCGTGGGCGCGGAGTACTTCACGGCGAAGAACTGGGGCAACCTGGTGTTGAGCCCGGTCGAGGACAAGGCGGACGGCTACTCGGTGTGGGGTTCGGTCGCGCTTACCGACGAGCTCGCCCTGTTCGCCCGTTACGACAACGCCAAATTGAGCAAGGACCTGGACGACGCCGCCAAGGACGTCTACTACAACCTCGGCCTGCAGTACCAGGTGACCAAGGGCTTCAAGCTGGCCGCCGTGTGGAAGCACGAGAAGGCCGAACATTCGGTCGCCGACCCGGTGCCGCCGCATGTACAAAACGTCAAGACGAACGAGATTGGCGTGTTCGGCGAGGTCGCGTTCTAGGCGGGCGCTGCGTTTGCCTGCTCTTGAACAAACTTTCACGCGGGGCGTGGATCATTAGCCCCGTGTCAAGGAGTGGTTATCGGAAGGGAGTTCTACCCAGGGAGGGACAACGGCGGGCCGCAAGCCCGCCGTTATTTTTTTGGCCGCCGCATGCTGTGTAGCGGAGGCGATGGGCACGGCGCTGCGTTGTTCCGCGGCTGCCCGGCCTGGCAGGCACGAGCGTGCTGCTATGGTCGCGCTGCCCTTGGACTTGCCAGGAGGTCTCATGCACATCCGCAAGCTCACCGACCAGGTCAGCGTGTCGCCGCAGATCCTGCCCGGCGAAATGGCCGACCTCGAAGCGGCCGGCTTCCGCAGCGTGATCAACAACCGTCCTGACGGGGAGGCGGAGGACCAGCCTTCCGATTCGGAGATGGCGCAGGCGGCCGCTGCGCACGGCCTTGCCTACCGGGCCATCCCGGTCGTGCCGGGGCGGTACGGCACCGACATCGTCGACGCCATGGCACAGGCGCTGGAGGAGATGCCCTCGCCAGTGCTCGCCTTCTGCCGTACCGGCACGCGTTCGACCACGCTGTGGGCGCTGCAGGCGGCCCGTGAAGGCGAAGCCGAGGCGATCGTCAAGACGGCTGCCGATGCCGGTTACGACATCGCTGCGCTCGCGCCCCGGTTGCGGGCGATGCGGCATGCGTGAGCGAATGCGGGCCGATTGCATGTCCTGTTGCCGGGTCCACGCCTGATGCTGGTGGGAGCCGGCGAGTGTCTGGCTGTGCTGTGCGGGTCGGCCGTGGGGTTTTCGCTTGCGCTGATCGGTGGCGGCGGGTCGATCCTGGCCACGCCGCTGCTGCTTTACGTGGTCGGCATGCGCGACCCGCACATGGCGATCGGCACCAGTGCGGTGGCGGTGTCGGCCAATGCCTTCGCCAACCTCCTGCCGCATGCGCGTGCGGGGCATGTGCGCTGGCGCGCCGCCTTCGTGTTCGCCGCGGCCGGTGTACTCGGTGCCTGGCTGGGATCGAGCGCGGGCAAGGCGATGGACGGCCATCGCCTGTTGGCGCTGTTCGCGCTGCTGATGCTGGTGGTGGCGTTCCTCATGTTGCGCGGGGGGCGCGGTGGGGCAGGGGACCGCTACCCGTTGCCCCATGCCTTGCCGCGGTTGGGCGCGGTCGGCATCGGCGCGGGCGGATTGGCCGGTTTCTTCGGCATCGGGGGCGGCTTCCTGATCGTGCCCGGGCTGATGTTCGCCAGTGGCATGGATATCATCAACGCGATCGGCACCTCGTTGTTTTCCGTCGGGACCTTCGCCGCGACTACCGCGGGCAACTACGCGGCCTCGGGACTGGTCGACTGGCGTGTGGCGGCCGAGTTCATCGGCGGCGGGGTGATCGGCGGGTGGCTGGGCGCCCTGGGCGCGCGCCGCCTGGCAGGCACGCGCGGCGCACTCAACGTGGTGTTCGCCGGCGTCATCGTGGTGGTGGCGATCTACATGCTCTACCGCTCGCTGACCCACGCGGCTTGACGCGGCTTTGGCCGGGCACGCTTGCGCCCGTCTCCGTACGGACCCGGCCCGCTTTGCCGGCGTCACGCCCGAAGGCGCCCCCATCCGCCTGTCGGCACCTTCCCCCGCGTTCGCGGGGGAAGGCTCGGCAGCGTGGCGCCGAGGCCCTTCCTCGCTCGCAGGAACAGGCTCGGCAGCGGGGGGCCGCTCCTTTGATCCTTCCCCCGTTGAGACGGGGGAAGGTGCCCGAAGGGCGGATGGGAGGAGTCTTATGCTGAACCCGACCTACGCCGGCAGCGTCTTGTGCTTGTACCGACAGAGATCGCGGATCGGGCAGATCGGGCAGTCGGGCTTGCGTGCCTTGCACACGTAGCGACCGTGCAGGATCAGCCAGTGGTGGGCATCCTTCTTGAATTCGGCCGGCACCACTTTTTCAAGCTTGTCCTCGACCTCCCGCACGTCCTTGCCCGGCGCCAGGCCGGTCCGGTTGGAGACACGGAAGATGTGCGTGTCCACCGCAATGGTCGGCTCGCCGAAGGCGGTATTGAGGACCACGTTGGCCGTCTTTCGCCCGACACCCGGCAGTGCTTCCAGCGCCTCGCGTGTGCGCGGCACCTCGCCGCCGTGCTGCTCGATGAGGAGCCGGCACAGCGCGATCACGTTCTTCGCCTTCGCGTTGTACAGACCGATCGTACTGATGTAGCGCTTCAGGCCTTCCTCGCCCAGCGCCAGGATCGCCTGCGGTGTGTTGGCCTTCGGGTAGAGCTTGCGGGTGGCCTTGTTGACGCCCACGTCGGTGGCCTGCGCCGAGAGCACGACCGCGACCAGCAGCTCGAACGGCGTGCGGTATTCCAGCTCGGTGGTGGGATGCGGGTTGAGCTCGCGCAGACGGGTGAACAGCTCGACGACGTCGGCGCGCCTCATGCCCGGGAACCCTGTTTGGCGCGGGCGCGGGCGAGTGCCGCCAGCACCGGGTTCTGCGGGGTGGCGGGTGTATCGACCGCCGCCTTGCGCGCGGCCAGTTCGGCTTCGCGCTCGCCCCGTTCCCGGGCCAGGCGTACTTCGCGGCGCTGGAAGTGCGTGCGGCAGGCCTCCGCGTGGGCGGGGTCTTCCACCTGCGCCAGGGGCATGGGTTCAAGCACGATGCAGTCGACCGGGCAGGCCGGTACGCACAGCTCGCAACCGGAGCACTGATCGGGCAACACCGTGTGCATCAGCTTGGCCGCACCGACGATGGCATCGACCGGGCAGGCCTGGATGCACTTGGTGCAGCCGATGCAGTCGGCCTCGACGATGCGCGCGAGTGTGCGCGGCTTCTCCACGCCATGTGCGGGATCGAGCGGCAGCACGGGCGTGCCCAGCAGTGCCGCAAGCTTCGCGATGCCGGCCGCCCCACCGGGTGGGCAGCGGTTGATTGGCGCGTCGCCGCGCGCCATCGCCTCGGCGTATGGGCGACAGCCGTGGAAGCCGCACTGCTCGCATTGGGTCTGCGGCAGCAGGGCGTCGATGCGGGTAACCAGATCGGTGACGTCGTTCATGATGTTCCGGGCGCCGTGCCGGGCGGGCATCGGCATAATCAGCGCCCTATTGTCCCGCAACTCGGCAGGAGCTTCACATGACCCGTTTCCGTCCTTCCCTCCGCGCTGCATCGCTACTGCTGGCTGCCGCCATCGGCATGAGCGGCACGTTGCTGCTCACCCACGCCACGCCAGCACGGGCGGAAACCGTGCAAGGCGATACCGTCACGGTGTTCGTCGATGCCACGCTGGGCTTCCGCAAGAACCACATGGCCAGGAAGCTCACCGAGTCGCACGCCGAATACGCCGCGCGCGGTTATCACGTGGTGGACCTGTCGGCCTACAACGAGAACGGCGACCTGGTCGGGTTCTTCGTCACCTACGCGCGCTGACGGTTTAACTGCAGAAGCGCACCTGTGCGCGACCGGAGCCTCACGGTCGCGCACAGGTGCACTCCTGCAAAGAGCGTGTCAGCGGACCGTTGCGCCGGGCTTCGCACCCTGGTCGGCATCCAGCAGGAACAGGTCGCTGCCGCCATCGCCGGCCGACAGGATCATCCCCTCGGACAGCCCGAAGCGCATCTTGCGCGGCGCAAGGTTGGCGATGAACACCACATTGCGGCCGACCAGCTTCTCTGGCTCGCCATAGGCGGCGCGGATGCCGGAGAAGATCTGCCGCGTGCCCAGCGGGCCGGCGTCCAGCTCGAAGCGCAGCAGCTTGTCCGAGCCTTCCACGAACTCGCAGGTGGTGACCTTGCCGATGCGCAGGTCGAGCCTGGCGAAGTCGTCGATGGCAATGGTGGCGGGCGTGTCGGTGGCGGGTGCTGCTGGCTCGGTCATGGGCTTGCGGGTTTCCTTGGATGACTTGGGCGCGGCCGCCGGAGCGGGCGCGAGCGATTCTCTGGACGCGTCGATCATGGCCTCGATGCGCTTCGGATCGATGCGCGCGAGCAGCGGCTCGAACGGGCCGATCGCGTGGCTGTGCAGTTCCGCGCGGGCGTCGTCGAAGTCGGCAATTGGCGCCTGCAGGAAAGCTTCCGCCGCGGCCACGGTGGCCGGCAGGATCGGCTTGAGCAGGCCGGCAAGCAGGCGGAAGGCGGCGAGCGCGAACGAGCACACCTGGTGCAGTTCGGCGCGGCGCGACTCGTCCTTGGCCATGGTCCAGGGCGCGGTGGCCGCGATGTGGCCGTTGACCAGGTCCGCCATCAACACGAAGCGGCGGGTAACCTCGGCGAAATCGCCGGCGTCATACAGCGCGTCGATGCCGTCGTAGTGTTCCAGCAGCGTGTTCCACAGCGTCTGTTCGGCGGCACCGAAGCGCGCACCCAGGCGGCCGTCGAAGAACTTGTGCACGAAGCCGGCGGTGCGGCTGGCGATGTTGACCCACTTGCCCACCAGGTGCGAGTTGACGCGTTCCTCGAAGGCCTTCAGGTCCAGGTCCACGTCCACCGGTGCGTCGTCCAGCATGCTGGCGAAGTAGTAGCGCAGGAACTCGGGATTCAGGCCCACGTCCAGGTAGGTGCGCGCCTGGATGAAGGTCCCGCGGGACTTGGACATCTTCGCGCCGTTGACGGTCAGGTAGCCGTTGACGTGCAGCGCGGTCGGCGTGCGGAAGCCGGCGCCGTGCAGCATCGCCGGCCAGAACAGGCCGTGGAAATTGATGATGTCCTTGCCGATGAAGTGGTGCATCTCGGCGCGGCTGGACGGGGCGAGGAAGTCGTCGAACTTGAGGCCGCGCGCGTTGCACAACGCCTTGAAGCTGGCCAGGTAGCCGACTGGCGCGTCCAGCCAGACGTAGAAGAACTTGCCTGGTGCGTCAGGGATCGGGAAGCCGAAGTAGGGTGCGTCGCGGGAGATGTCCCAGTCCTTCAGGCCGCCGTCCAGCCACTCGCGCAGCTTGGCGGCGACGCCGGCGTTGGCGACCGGCTTGCCGCCGGTGTAGCGGCCGGCGAACCAGTCGCGCAGCAGGGCCGCGAACTTCGACAGCTCGAAGAAGTAGTGTTCCGAGTCGCGAAGTACCGGCGCGGCGCCGGAAACCACCGAGTAGGGCTCGATCAGGTCGGTCGGGGCGTAGGTGGCGCCGCAGTTCTCGCAGTTGTCGCCGTACTGGTCCGGCGTGCCGCAGCGCGGGCAGGTGCCCTTGATGTAGCGGTCCGGCAGGAACATTTCCTTTTCCGGGTCGAACAGCTGCTTGATGTCGCGGCGCGCGATGAAACCGCCGTCGCGCAGGCGCGTGTAGATCAGCGTCGCCAGCTCGCGGTTTTCTTCCGAGTGGGTCGAGTGGTAGTGGTCGAAGTGCACGCCGAAGTCGGCGAAATCCGCCTCGTGCCCGGCGCGGATGCCCTCGATGAACGCCTCCGGCGTCATGCCGGCCTTCTGCGCGGCGAGCATGATCGGCGTGCCATGCGCGTCGTCCGCGCAGACGTACACCACCTCGTTGCCGGCCATGCGCTGCGCGCGCACCCAGATGTCGGCCTGGATGTAGCCCAGCAGGTGGCCCATGTGCAGCGGGCCGTTGGCGTAGGGCAGGGCGTTGGTGACGAGCAGGCGGCGGGTCATGGCGGGGCGGCGTTGCGGCGGGATCGCGCATTATGGCATGCGGGGTTTGGATGGCCGAACGCGCATAAGCCCTCGTAGGAGCGCACCCTGGCGCGACCGCGCGTAACCCGGTCGCGCACAGGTGCGTGCCTGCAGAGGGTTCCGATGTTGCAGCGCAGCGTCAGGGGTTCGATAATTGACGCACGCAGGCTGTTCCTGCCGGAAACACATCTGTCATGCACCTGAACATGCTCAAGGCCAAGATCCACCGTGCAACCGTGACCCACGCGGAATTGCACTACGAGGGCTCGATCGCGATCGACGGCCTGCTGCTGGATGCCTCGGGCATCCGCGAGTACGAGCAGATCCACGCGTGGAACATCAACAGCGGGCAGCGTTTCGTGACCTACGCGCTGCGCGCGGAGGAAGGCTCGGGAATCATCTCGGTCAACGGCAGCGCAGCGCGCAGCGCGCAGGCCGGCGACCTGATCATCATCGCCGCCTTCGTCGGGCTCAGCGAGGCGGAACTGGAGAAGTTCCAGCCGACGCTGGTGTACGTGGATGCGGACAATCGCATCAGCCACACCAACCGCTCGATCCCCAAGCAGATGGCCGCCGCCTGACCGGATCCTTCCTCCGCGTCCGCGGAGTGCCCTGGTCGTGCCGTGATCCTTCCCCCGTTTACGGGGGAAGGTGCCCGAAGGGCGGATGGGGGAGGCCTTGCGAAAGGCTCGCCCAAACATCGCGCCCAAAAGCGCCCCCATCCGCCTGTCGGCACCTTCCCCCGCGTTCGCGGGGGAAGGCTCGAGCGCGTGATGCCACCCGATGTGTCGGACATGTCCTCCGCGTCCGCGTAGCCCATGATCCTTCCCCGTTTACGGGGGAAGGTGCCCGCAGGGCGGATGGGGGAGGCCTGGCGAGAGGCTCGCCCAGGCATCGCGCCGAAAAGCCCCGTCGCCTGTCGTGCCCCCCCCCCCCCCTCGTTCGCGGAGAGGCTCGGCGCGTGGTGCCGCCCGACGTGTTCCTCACGCGCGCCCGGCTTAAGATGCAAGGCTTCCCTCGCCAGCGCGTCTGCCCATGCCCGCCAACGTCCCGACGTACGCTTCGCTGTTCGCCGACCACGCCCACCGCCTTTCGCAGACCCACCTGCGCACGCTGATCGCCGATGCGGCCCGCGGGGCGCGCCTGCGCCACCGCGCCGGCCCGCTGCTGCTCGACCTCAGCCGGCAGAAGCTGGACGTGCCGGCACTCGATGCCCTGGGTGCGCAGCTGGAAGCGAGCGGCTGGGAAGCGGCGCGTGACGCGATGTTCGCCGGCGAGCCGATCAACACCTCCGAGGACCGCGCGGTGCTGCACACGGCGCTGCGGGCGGGCGCTTCGTCGATGCCCTCGCCGGCACCGGCCGGGGCACGCCGCGAGATCGAGGCGACACTCGAGCGCATCGGCCAGCTTGTCGACGCCATCCATGGCGGCCAGCAGGCGGCCCTGGGGCTGCCCGATACGGTCACCGACATCGTCAACATCGGCATCGGCGGTTCGGACCTGGGGCCCCGGCTTGCCGTTGCCGCGCTCGCGCCATTCCGCACACCGAAAGTGCGCAGCCATTTCCTGACCAACGTCGACGGCCAGGCTGCCTACGACCTGATCACCCGCCTCGATCCGAGGACAACGCTGGTGGTCATGGTTTCCAAGACCTTCACCACGCAGGAAACACTGCTCAACGGCAACGTGCTGCGCGGCTGGATCCTGGAGGCCTGCAACGGCGACGAGCGCGAGGTGGCGCGGCATTTCCTGGCGGTCAGCGCCAACACGGAGGTCGCAGGCAGCTGGGGCGTGCCGCTCAGGCAGATCTTCCCGATGTGGGACTTCGTCGGCGGGCGCTACTCGCTGTGGTCGGCGGTCGGGCTGTCGCTGGCCCTGGCGATCGGCACGCAGGGCTTCCGTGCGGTGCTGGCCGGTGGCGCGCGCATGGACGACCACTTCCGCAGCGCGCCGTGGCAGGAGAACCTGCCGGTGCTGCTGGCGCTCGTCGAGATATGGAACCGCGACGTGCTGGGTTACCCGACGCGCGGCGTGGTGCCTTACGCGGACCTGCTCGGCGACCTGCCGAGCTACCTGCAGCAGCTGGAAATGGAGAGCCTGGGCAAGTCGGTGACGCCGCAAGGCCAGCCAGTGGGCCAGCCGACCGTGCCGGTGGTCTGGGGCAGCGTCGGCACCAATGCGCAGCACGCCTATTTCCAGGCGCTGCACCAGGGTACCGAGGTGGTGCCGCTGGACCTGATCGGCATCGTCAACCCGGCGCATCCGCTGCATGGCAATCACGACGCGCTGCTGTCCAACCTGCTCGCGCAGGCGGCCGCGCTGGCGCTGGGCAAGACCACCGAGGAGGCGCTGGCCGAGAACCCCGCTGGCGGCCCGACGCTGGCAGCCCAGCGCACGTTCCCGGGCGACCGCCCGAGTTCCGTGATCCTGCTCGATGCGCTCACCCCCGAGAGCCTGGGCGCACTGATCGCGCTGTACGAGCACAAGGTGTTCCTGCTCGGCCACCTGTGGGGCATCAACGCGTTCGACCAGTGGGGCGTGGAGCTGGGCAAGAGCATCGCGCGGCAGATCCTGCCGGCGTTGCGCGGCGAGCAGTCGGACGTGCCGCCGCTGGATGCGGCGACCTGCGCGCTGATCGGTGCCATCCACGAGCGCCGCACCTGACGTGCAGGAGCGTACCTGCGCGCGACCGGCACTGCGCCGCGTGCCGACCCATGCCCTCGGAAGTTGCGTTACCTGTGGGAGCGCACCTTGTGTGCGACCGGTAATGCCGCACACCCGGTGTGCCCGCATGGCGGGTCGCGACAGGGTGCGCTCCTACAGCGGCGCGGTTCCGTGGCGTGCCAGTGCCCAGGCGACGTGTTCGCGGACGACGGGCGAGGGGTGCTGCTCCCGCGTACGCAAGGCGGCGACCACCTCGGCCGTCGGGGGCGCATTGCCCAACGCGACCGCGATGTTGCGCAGCCAGCCCTCGTAGCCGGTACGGCGGATCGCCATGCCCTCCGTGCGGCGCAGGAACTCCTCCTCGCTCCACGCGAACAGCGCCACCAGCTTCGCGCCGTCCAGGCTGTGCCGCGGCGCGAAGTCCGGCTCCGTGGCGTCCTGTGCGAACTTGTTCCAGGGGCACACGAGCTGGCAGTCGTCGCAGCCGAAGATGCGGTTGCCCATCGGTGCGCGCAGATCCTCGGGGATCGAGCCCTTCAGTTCGATCGTGAGGTAGGAGATGCAGCGGCGCGCGTCGAGCCGGTAAGGGCCCACGATCGCCTGGGTGGGGCAGACGTCGATGCAGCGCGTGCAGGTGCCGCAGTACGCCGTGGCGGGCGCGTCGATCGGCAACGGCAAGTCGGTGTAGAGCTCGCCGAGGAAGAAGTAGGAGCCGGCGTCCCTGTTGATGAGCACGGTGTGCTTGCCGATCCAGCCCAGCCCGGCGTTGCGGGCGAGCGCCTTCTCCAGGACCGGCGCCGAATCCACGTACGCGCGGTAGCCGAACTCGCCGATCGCCGCGCGGATGCGCTCGGCGAGCTTCTGCAGCCGGTTGCGCATCAGCTTGTGGTAATCGCGGCCCAGCGCATAGCGGGCCACGTAGCCGGCCTCGCCGTCGTTGATCACGTCCCAGGCGTGCCGGGTCCCCGGCGCGCGGTAATCCATGCGCACGGAAATCACGCGCAGGGTGCCCGGTTCCAGTTCGGCAGGGCGGCTGCGGCGGGTGCCGTGGCGGGCCATGTAATCCATTTCGCCGTGCAGGCCGTCCTCGAGCCAGCGTTCCAGGTGCGACTCGTCCTCGCCCAGCTCGACGCCGCTGATGGCGGTTTGCGCAAACCCCAGCTCGTGCGCCCACTGTTTGATCTCGCGGGCCAGGGCGGCATAGTCGGGGGAGGGAACGACGGACATGCATCCATTGTAAGTGCGGGCCCGCACCTATAATCGCCCGATGACCGCGCCACATCGCCACGCCCTGTATACAGTCGCCCAGGTGCGCGCGCTGGACCGGCGTGCGATCGAGGTGCTGGGGATTCCCGGCTACGAGCTCATGCGCCGCGCGGCGGCCGCGGCGTTCGCCACCCTTCGCCGGCATTGGCCGCACGCGCAGCGCATCGCGGTGTACTGCGGGCCCGGCAACAACGGCGGCGACGGCTATCTGCTCGCGCTGCTGGCGCACGAAGCCGGCATGGCCGCCGACGTGCTGGCCCTGGCCGAGGCCGCGGGCGAGGGGGACGCAGCCCGCGCCCGGACCGCCTGCGAGCAGGGAGGCGTACCGGTCCATCACTGGGACGGCATGTCACCGTTGCCCGAAGCGGACGTGCACGTCGACGCGCTCTATGGCACCGGCCTGAACCGTCCGCCGCAGCCGGCCGCGGCCGCGCTGATCGAGCGACTCAATCTTGGCGGCAAGCCGATCCTGGCTCTGGACGTGCCCTCGGGGCTGAACGCCGACACCGGTCGCTGCCCGGGCGTGGCGATCCGCGCCAGCCTCACGGTCAGCTTCATCGCGGCCAAGCGTGGCCTGCATACCGGCCAGGCCAGCGCACATACCGGGCGCGTCGAGCTGGCCACGCTTGGATTGCCCGAAAGCCTGTGGCAGGAAGCGCCCGATGCGCACCTGCTCGAAGCGGCAACGTTGCCGCCACGCCCGCGCGATGCGCACAAGGGGCGCAACGGCCACGTACTGGCCATCGGCGGCGACCACGGCACCGCGGGCGCGGTCCGCCTGTGCGGGGAGGCCGCCCTCCGCGGCGGTGCGGGCCTGGTCAGCGTGGCGACGCGGGCCGAGCAGCTGGTCTCGCTCAACGCCGCCCGCCCCGAACTGATGGCGCATGCGGTCAACGGTCCCCAGGCACTGGAGCCCTTGCTCGAGCGGGCGACCGTACTGGCGGTCGGCCCGGGCCTGGGACAAGGCGCCTGGGGGCACGCGCTCTGGCTGACCGCCCTGGACAGCGCGCTGCCGCTGGTGCTCGATGCCGACGGTCTCAACCTGCTGGCGGCCGAGCCGCGGCGCTTCGATCCGACGCGTCAGGTGGTGATCACACCGCACCCTGGCGAGGCCGCGCGACTGCTGGGATGTTCCGTTGGCGACGTCGAGGACGATCGCTTCGCCGCCGCGCGCGCGCTTGCACGACGCTTCGGCACGGTGGCGGTGCTCAAAGGCGCCGGGTCGCTGGTGGCCGACGAGGATGGCCGTCTGGACGTCTGCCCCTGGGGCAATCCGGGCATGGCCTCGGGCGGCATGGGCGACCTGCTGACGGGCCTTGTCGCTGCCTTGCTGGCGCAAGGCTGCAGCGCCCGGGATGCCGCCCGCCTGGGCGTGGGCCTGCATGCCCGTGCCGGCGACCTGGCCGCCCGCGAAGGTGAGCGCGGCCTGCTCGCCAGCGACCTGTTCGCCCCGCTGCGCCACCTTCTGAACGGACTGGATGCATGAGCTACTGGACCCTCCCCGACGAAACTGCTACCACGGCGCTGGCCCAGCGCTTCGCCGCGGCGGTCGACGGCGGCCTGGTGATCTACCTGCATGGCGACCTGGGCGCAGGCAAGACCAGCTTTGCCCGCGCGCTGCTCACCGCGCTTGGCGTGGGCGAGCGGGTCAAGAGTCCCACCTACAGCCTGGTGGAGTCCTACCGCGCCGGCGAGCTCACGGCTTGGCACCTGGACCTCTACCGCATCGCCGATCCAGGGGAACTGGAATGGCTCGGGCTGGATGCCCTGGGCGATCCGGCCGCGCTGGTGCTGGTCGAGTGGCCCGAACGGGGTGCCGACGCCTTGCCCGCGCCGGACCTGGTGTTCGAACTGGAGCACGCCGGCCATGGGCGGCGTGCGCGCGCGGACCCGCGTAGCAAGCGCGGCAGGGCCCTTCTGGAACGCCTGGGCGAAGGCTAAGTTACGGTTCCGTAAGAAAAAACAATCCGCCGCGCGTGCGCGTGGAGGAGCGCGGCCGAGGTCCAATACCTTGGGTTTGCATGACAAAAGCAACGCAGGTTATGGATATCCAAGGGAAAAACGCTTGCAATCGCGTTTTTGCTGCGTTTCAATGCGGCGCCATGACACGTACGTTTGCGCGCCTGGGAAGTCTGGCTGTGGTGGCCCTTGCCGCCGCGTTGCCGCTGTGCCCTGCGCAGGCGGCCGACGTGCAGGGCGCGCGCGTATGGGCGGGCCCCGAGTACACGCGCGTGGTGTTCGACCTGTCCGGCCCGGTGGACTACAAGCTGCGTCGTGACGGCAACACGATCGAACTGCAACTGCACAGCAGCGACCTGGCGCAGGGCTTCGACGCGCCAGCGGCGCAGGGTCTCTACAGGAGCCTGGACAGCCGGGTTTCCGCTGGCGAGCTGGATCTGGTGGCGCATGCCGCCGCGGGTGCACAACCGAAGAGCTTCCTGCTCAAGCCCGCGGGTGAACACGGCTATCGCCTGGTGCTGGATCTCTACCCCGGCAAGGACGGAGCCATCGCGGACGAGGCGGACAACCTGACGCCGGACGACCCCACGCCCGGCGTGCTGGCCAGCGTCAAGCCCACCTCCAGCGTGGGCAAGGGCGCCAGACAGGCTGCCGCGCTGCTCGGCGGCGAGCGCAAGGTGATCGTTGCGGTCGATGCCGGCCACGGCGGCAAGGATCCCGGTTCGCACGGACCCAGCGGCACGCAGGAAAAGGACGTCACCCTCGCGGTGGCGCGCGCCCTGGCCGCCGAGATCAACCGCCAGCCTGGCATGAAGGCCGTGCTGACCCGCGACGGCGACTATTTCATCCCGCTCAAGCGTCGTTACCAGATCGCCCGCGAGCAGAATGCGGACATGTTCGTCTCGGTCCACGCCGATGCCTTCACCAGCAGCGACGCCAAGGGCTCCTCGGTGTGGGTGCTGTCGCCGCGCGGCAAGACCTCCGAGGCGGCGCGCTGGCTGGCCGACCGCGAAAACCGCGCCGACCTGATCGGCGGCGTCTCGCTGGACGACAAGGACGACAGCCTCGCCGCGGTCCTGCTCGACCTGCAGCAGGGCTACGCCATCCAGGCCAGCGAGGCGATCGCCGGCAACGTGCTCAAGGCGCTGGCCAAGCTGGGCCCGACCCACCGCGGTCACGTCGAACACGCCAACTTCGTGGTGCTGCGCTCGCCGGACGTACCCTCGATCCTGGTCGAGACCGCCTTCATCAGCAATCCGGCCGAGGAGCGCAAGCTGCGCGATCCGGCACACCAGCACCAGCTGGCGGAGGCGGTGATGGGTGGCGTGCGCAATTACTTCGAGGCGACCCCGCCGCCGGGCACCTGGTTTGCCGCGCAGGCGATGCGTCGCAGCGGCATCCTGGCGTCCGCCAGCGAGCCCGCCGCGACGGTGGCGGACACGCGCGCCGATGCCAACGTGCGCGACCTGCACCGGGTCGCACGCGGCGAGAGCCTGGGCAGCATCGCGCGCCAGTACGGCGTCAGCGTGAACGCGCTCAAGAGTGCCAACCGCATGAGCAGCGACACCGTGCAGGCCGGCGCGGTGCTGGCCATCCCCGCCGGCTGACCCAAACCGAAATCCCTGCAGGAGCGCACCTGTGCGCGACCGTTACGCATCCGGGTCGCGCACAGATGCGCTCCTGCAGAGTGCCTGGCGGCGTGGGCAACTTCGTCCCCACCCATTAAGCTTGCGCGATGCCCGTCATCCGCCAGCTTCCCCCCGACCTCGTCAACCAGATCGCCGCCGGCGAGGTCATCGAGCGCCCGTCGTCGGTGGTCAAGGAACTGGTCGAGAACAGCCTCGACGCCGGCGCAACCCGTATCGAGGTGGACATCGAGCAGGGTGGTGCGCGGCTGATCCGCGTGCGCGATGACGGCGGCGGCATCGGCCCCGACGACCTGCCGCTGGCGGTGGCCTCGCATGCGACCAGCAAGATCGGCAGCTTCGACGACCTCGAGCACGTCGCCAGCATGGGTTTTCGCGGCGAAGCGCTGGCCTCCGTCGCCTCGGTGGCGCGTTTCGCGCTGACCTCCCGGTTGCGTGACGCCGACAGCGCATTCCGTCTGGAAGTGGATGGCGGCCGCATGCAGCCGGTGTGTCCTGCGCAGCATCCGGTCGGTACCAGCGTCGAGGTGCGCGACCTGTTCTTCAACGTGCCGGCGCGGCGAAAATTCCTGCGTGCCGAGCGCACCGAGCTCGCGCACATCGATGACCTGCTGAAGTCCCTCTCGCTGGCGCGCCGCTCGGTGGAATTCCGCCTGAGCCACAACGGCAAGCCGCTGCGCCTGTTCAGGGCCTGCCCCGACCAGCCCTCGGCGCTGGCGCGCGTGGCCGAGGTGCTCGGCGAGGGGTTCCCGGCGCAGAGCCTGCACATCGATCACGCCGCGGCGGGCATGCAGCTCTCCGGTTGGGTCGGGCTGCCGACTGCGTCGCGCGCGCAGGCCGACGGGCAGTACTTCTACGTCAACGGACGGCTGGTGCGCGACCGCGTGGTCGCCCACGCCGTACGCCAGGCCTACGCCGACGTGTTGTTCCACGGCCGGCATCCGGCTTTCGTGCTGTACCTGGAACTCGACCCGGCCGGGGTGGACGTCAACGTGCATCCGGCCAAGCACGAGGTGCGCTTTCGGGAGCAGCGGCTGGTGCACGACTTCCTGTTCCGCAGCCTGCACGAGGCGCTGGCGCAGACGCGGGCGGGACTGGCCGTGCCGCCGCCGTCGCCCGAATCGCCGCTCTCGCCGGCACCGGCGTACGCCTACGGCAGCCCTGGCGGTTCGCGCCCCGCGCAGTTCGCGCAGAGCCGGCTCAGCCTTGGTCTGCGTGACGAGCCGCTGGCCGGCTACGCCGCGCTGCTCGGCGAGCCTGCGGCGCAGACGGGGGCTGCCGTGACCGTGGCCATGCCCGAGGCCGACGAGCGCGAGGCGCCCCCGCTGGGTTTTGCCATCGCGCAGCTCAAGAGCATCTACATCCTCGCCGAGAACGCGCACGGCCTGGTGCTGGTGGACATGCACGCAGCGCACGAGCGCATTACCTACGAGAAGCTCAAGGCCGGTCGCGCCTGCAGCAACCTGCGCTCGCAGATGCTGCTGGTGCCGCTCAACCTGTCGGTCAGCGCGAAGGAGGCGGCAGCCGCGGAGGAGCACGCGGAGGCGCTGGCCGAGTGGGGCCTGGAGCTTTCGCGCAGCGGTCCGTCCACCGTGGTGGTGCGGCGCATCCCCGCGTTGCTGGAGGGCGCCGACGTCAACCAGCTCGTCACCGACGTGCTGGCGGAGCTGGCCCAGCACGGCAGTTCGCGCCGCCTGCAGGAGCTGGAGAATGAGCTGCTCTCGACGATGGCCTGCCACGGTTCCGTGCGCGCCGGGCGTCGCCTCACTCTGCCCGAGATGAACGCGCTGCTGCGCGAGATGGAGGCGACCGAGCGCTCGGGCCAATGCAACCACGGGCGGCCGACCTGGGTGCAGCTGTCGCTGGGCGAGCTCGATCGTCTGTTCCTGCGCGGTCGCTGATGCCGTAGGAGCGCACTTGTGCGCGACCGGATGCATGGCGGTCGCGCACAGGTGCGCTCCCACAGGGGCGGGATGCAGGCTCGTCTATACTCGATGGCCATCCCCCATGCTGGAGAGCCCATGCTTCGCGCCAGCCTGTTCGTCGCCGCCATCACCCTGGGAGCCGTTGCCGTGCACGCCGCCGATACCGATCCGTACACCCGCCAGATCGAGCAGTGGCGGGCCGACCGCGTCGCGAAGCTGACCGCGCCGGACGGCTGGCTGAGCCTGATCGGGCTGGAATGGCTGCACGAGGGTGCCAACCGTATCGGCAGCGCCGCCGACAATGACATCGTGCTGAGCGCCGGTCCTGCACACCTGGCCACGGTGACCCTCGGTCAGGACGGCACCGCGCGCATTGCGCTGGACAAGGACGCCGGTGCCACCGTCGACGGCAAGCCGGTGGCCGAGGCGACGCTGGTCGACGACATGCACGCCGGTGCGGCGGGTCCCACGCTCGTGCGTTTCGGCAGCGCGAGCTTCTACGTGATCGATCGCGACGGCCGCAAGGCGCTGCGCGTGAAGGACCCGGAAGCGCCCACCCGCGCGCACTTCGTGGGCATCGACTATTTTCCGATCGATCCTTCCTGGCGCATCGAAGCCAACTGGGTACCCTTCGCGCCCGGGCACAAGCTGGAAATCGGTTCGGTGATCGGCACGATCGAGGCGGTGGACGTGCCCGGCAAGGCGGTGTTCCAGCGCGACGGCCACACCTTCGAGCTGATGCCCTACCAGGAAGAGCCGGGCGGCGAGCTGTTCTTCGTGATCGCCGACCGCACCTCCGGCAAGCAGACCTACGGCGCCGCGCGCTTCTTCTACGCCGCCTTGCCCCAGGGCGGGTTGTCGCACCCGGGCAAGGTGGAGCTGGACTTCAACAAGGCCTACAACCCGCCGTGTGCATTCACGCCGTTCGCGACGTGCCCGTTGGCGCCGCCGGAGAATCGGTTGGATGTCGCCGTGACCGCCGGCGAGAAAAAGTACCGCGGCGGACACTAGTCGCCTCATTGTAGGAGCGCACCTGTGCGCGACCGGGATGCATGGCGGTCGCGCACAGGTGCGCTCCTACAAAAAAATCAGCGGCCGTTGAACGCGGCCTTGCGCTTTTCCAGGAACGCCTGGGTTCCCTCACGCATGTCCTCGGTGGCGAAGGCCAGCGCGAAGCCCTGCGTTTCGAACTCCAGGCCCTGGTCCAGCGCCGTTTCACCGCCGAGCAGGATCGCATCGAGGATGCCGGCGGCGGCCAGCGGTGCAGCGGCGGCCAACTGGTCGGCCAGCGCATTGACCGTTTCGTCCAACGCCTCGGGCGCTACCACGCGATTGACCAGCCCCAACTCATAGGCACGCGCCGCAGCGATCGGTGCGCCGGTCAGGCACAGCTCCAGCGCGGCGCTGCGACCGGCCAGGCGCAGCAGGCGCTGCGTGCCGCCGAAGCCGGGGATCAGGCCCAGGTTGATTTCCGGCTGGCCGAACCTGGCCTTCTCGCTGGCCACGCGCAGGTGGCAGGCCATCGCCAGCTCCATGCCGCCACCCAGCGCGAAGCCTTGGATGCGCGCGACCACCGGCTTGCCCAGCCGCTCGATCGTGCTCATCAGGCGCTGCCCCGTGCGCGAGAACGACTGCGCCTGCACCGGTGTATAGCCATTCATTTCGGCGATGTCGGCCCCGGCCACGAAGGCCTTTTCGCCCGCGCCGGTGAGCACCACCGCGCGCACGGCATCGTCCTGCGCCGCCTGGGTGAAGGCGAGAGTCAGTTCGTTGAGCGTGTCGCGGTTGAGCGCGTTGAGCTTGTCGGGGCGGTTGACGGTGATCACGCGCACCGCGCCGCGGTTGGTGATTTCCAGGTTGCGATAGGCCATGACAAGCGCTCCGATGGCAAGGAAAACGCGCATGGTAGCGCGGGAACCTTTGCGGCTGCGCGGGATCGAAGCAAACGCCGGTTGCGGCGCTGCATGGCCTCGCCAATGCGCATAGCATGTCGGTACCGTCGACGTTGGAGGCAAGGCATGACACGACTGGGTGGGTTGGCGCTTGGCATGCTGCTGCTGGGAAGCGTCGCGCATGCGCAGGACCGCGCCGATGCGCCGACGTCGCAGGTCAAGCTGGACAAGCACAAGCTGTCCTATGCGATCGGGTACCAGATCGGCAGCCAGTTCGCCGGCGGCCAACCGGACGTGGACCTGGCTACCGTGCAGAAGGCCATGACCGATGCGTATGCCAAGCGCCATCCGGCCGTCTCGATGCAGGACATGCATGCCCAGCTCCAGCGGCTGGAGCAGCAACTGCACGCCAACGCCGTGGCCGAGTTCAAGCACATCGCCGAGGCCAATGCGCGCAAGAGCGCCGACTACATGGCGCAGAACCGCAAGCGCCCCGGTGTGGTCCAGTTGCCTTCGGGCATCCAGTACGCGGTGATCGCGTCGGGCAAGGGCACCGAAAGACCCAGGGTCACCAGCACGGTGACGGTCAACTACCGCGGCATGCTGGTGGACGGCACCGAGTTCGACAGTTCGTGGGCACATGGCGCGCCGGTCACCTTCCAGGTCGACAAGGTCATCCCCGGCTGGCAGGACGTGATACCGCGCATGCACGTGGGCGATCGCTGGAAGGTGGTGATCCCGCCCCGGCTCGCTTACGGCGAACGCGGCCAACTGCCGCGCATCGGGCCAAACGAAGCGCTGGTGTTCGAGATCGAATTGCTCGACATCGCGAAGTAGGCGAGTCCTTCGCGCACGAGTGGCAAGACCGTTCGCGCCAAGCGCAGCCCGCGGGGCGAAGTCGAAGCGCATGTCGCGGCCATCCGCACAGCCACCCCTGTGCGCATCGGCTAAAATCGCACGAATGCCGCATGATCCCCTTGTCCCCGCCGCGCCACTCACGCCCTGCATCGGCATTTGCCGGCTGGACGCGCGCGGCTGGTGCGAGGGCTGCCTGCGCAGCGGCGAGGAAATCGCGCGCTGGCGGTCCATGGACGACGCCGAGCGCCTGCGTTACATGCGCGAGATCCTGCCCGCGCGCGCGAGGACGTGATGGACGGCGCGCCCGAGCGACCGTTCCAACGGCTGCTGGATGGGCTGCCGCAGGCCCTGCGTTCGCTTTCCGATCCACCGGCGGCCCCCGGATGGAACCATGCCCAGATGGCCGACCTCCTTGGCGACACGCCCAGGCGTCCTGCGGCGGTTCTCATCGGCGTGCGCGAAGGCGTGCAGCCGCGACTGGTCTTCACCGTGCGCACCGCCCACCTGCAGTCGCACGCGGGGCAGGTCGCCTTTCCGGGTGGCCGGCAGGACCCGGAGGACGTCGACGCGATCGACACCGCCCTGCGCGAGAGCGAGGAGGAAATCGGGCTGGAGCGCGCGCTGGTGCAACCGCTGGGCTTCCTCGACTGTTTCGAGACGATCAGCGGCTACTGCGTCACTCCGGTGGTCGCGCGCATCGACGAGGGCGCGGTGCTCTACCCGACGCCGGCGGAGGTGGCCGAGGTTTTCGAAGTGCCGTTCGCGTTCTTCCTTGAACCGGCAAACCTCAAACGCTATGTGATGGACTACCGCGGGCATCGGCGGCCGATGGTGGAATTCGTCCACGGCGGCCACCGCATCTGGGGCGCCACCGCCGCGATGCTGCTCAACCTCCTTGAAAGGATGAAAGACGCATGAGCCTGCATACCACGCTGATCGATGCGGCCACGCTGGCCGCGCTGCCGCCGGACGAGGTGCTGATCGTCGACTGCCGGGCGGACCCTGCCGGCGCCGGCGCGTCCGATCCGGACAAGCCCGAGCGCGAGTACCGGCAATCGCACATCCCCGGCGCGGTGCATGCCAGCCTGGAACACGACCTGTCCGATCTTGGCCGCGAGGGGCAGGGGCTGGGACGTCATCCGCTGCCGCTGGAACAGGCGTTTTCCGCCGTGCTCGGCCGCTGGGGCTGGCGCCCGGGCCTGCAGGTCGTGGCCTACGATGCCGGCAGCAGCGCGCTGGCGGCCGCCCGGCTCTGGTGGCTGCTGCGGCTGGCGGGCGTGCGTGAGGTCGCTGTACTCGATGGCGGTTTCGCCGCCTGGCGCGAAGCCGGCTTGCCGGTGGAAAGCGGTACCGTGGAGCGAACGGCCAGCCAGGCCGACCTGCACTTCAATCCCCACCAGGCGATTACCGACCACGCCACGCTGCATGCCGATCCGGCGCCGGTGCTGTTGGATGCCCGCGCCGCCGCTCGCTATCGCGGCGAGACCGAACCGCTGGACCGTGCTGCCGGCCACGTGCCGGGTGCCCTCAATCGCCCCTTTGCCGACAACCTCGACGCCAGCGGCCGGTTCAAGCCGCCGGCGCAGCTGCGCGAGGAGTTCAGGGCGGTGCTGGGCGACACGCCGCCGCAGACGGTGGTGCACATGTGTGGCTCGGGGGTCACTGCCTGCCACAACCTGCTGGCCATGGAACATGCCGGGCTGCACGGCTCGCGCCTGTACGCGCCATCGTGGAGCGGCTGGCTGAGCGACCCGTCGCGGCCCATCGCCACGGGTTGACGGTGGCTCTTTCTCCCTGTTCGCAAGCGGGGAAGGGGGCCTTCGGGGCAGAAAGAATCCTTTCCCGACCCTCCCCTGCGAGCAGGCGTGGGGGCCTCTTTCAGCCCGCGCTTTTTGCCTTCAGCCTCGCCACCAGCCCCTGCAGCGTCGCCTGCGTTTCCGCGTTGAAGTAAGCGTCCATGAACGCGTCAAGCGGCAGGGCATCGACATCCTTCCACGCCTCGCGCAGGTCGGCGCGGGCCAGTTCGCGCGTCGCCAGCATGGCGTGGCGGGGGAGCGCCAGCAGTTCGGTGAGCCAGTGGACCGCGCGGGTGACCACCTGGTCCACGCTGGTGAGCTCGTCCACGAAGCCACAGGCCAGCGCCTGCTCGGCCTCGATCATGGCGCCGGCGACCAGCAGCCGTTCGGCGCGGTAGATGCCGACCACGCGGCGCAGTGCGAGCTGGATGCAGTCGGGCACCATCAGGCCCACCTGCACTTCGTTGAGGCCGATCCGGAACGGGCCCTGCGCCATCACGCGGTAGTCGCAGAACAAGGCGAGCACGGCACCGCCCGCCGGGCTGTGGCCGGTGATCGCGGCGACCGCCGGGATCGGCAGGTAGGCGAGGTCTGCGCACAGGTCGAACAGCGCGCGCCAGTAGGCGCGGACGCCGGCGCGGTCGCGCTGGAGCAGTTCGGGCACGTCCACGCCGGCGGAGAACAAACCCTGGGCGCCGGAGATCACCAGGCCGCGCGCGCCGTCGCGTGGCGCCTGGGCGAGGGCATCGCGCAGGGCGCCGATGAGGTCCAGGTTCAACGCGTTGACCGGTGGACGGGCCAGGCGGATCTCGGCGATGTCGCCGTCGTGCGGAAGGATGTCGAGCATGGAGGATTCCTTGGTTCGTCGGGCGCAAGCTGGTGGGATTGTCGCAAGTTTGCCCCATCCGCCCTTCGCACCTTCCCCCGCAGAGCGGGGGAAGGATCAGTGGGTGGCAGTCCGTGGTCGAGCCATCCCCCAAGCAGGGTGGGGATCGGTAGGCGGCAGCCCGTGGTCGAGCCTTCCCACCCAAGCAGAGGAGGACCAGGAGGGGCAGTCCGTGATCGAGCCTTCCCCCGCTCCGCGGGGGAAGGTGCCGACAGGCGGATGGGGGAGGCCTTGCCCCGGACCCGCCTACTCGGCCCAGCGGTAGTGCACCGCGTAGTCCAGCGTCGCCTTGCCGCCGGCCGGCACATTCACCTTGAACTCCAGTACGTCCGGCGATTGCTTGCTCGGCTTGACCGACGAGGACGCCAGGGCCCATTCGCGCCAGCGGCTGGGGTGTTCGCGTACGGTCACCACGCGCGCCGATTCGCCGGCATTGGTGAGCGTGATGCGGAAGGCTTCGTCCATCGTGCGGGCGGCCTTGTCCACCTTGAAGGAGGTGCGCTCGCGCTCGGCGCGCAGGTCGAACGCGGTGCCCAGGGTGAGGGTGGCATCGCTGCCCTTGGGCGTGTCCTCGATGCGGCCTTCGCCCAGGAATTGCGGCGTGCCGCGGTTGTCGTTGCCCAGCACGCGCAGGTAGCCGGCGGGCAGGCTGTCGAACGCGGCAAATCGCAGGGTACTTTCGATGGTGTTGCCGCCCCCGGTGTTGAAGTCGGGGGCGAGCATCGGCTCCGGAGGCGTCCACGCATTGCCGTTCTCGTACAGGGCGGTGCGCTCGCAGGCCAGCGTCCGGGGCGTGTATAGCGGCACCTGGCTCACGCTGCCGTCCGGCAGGTCGACCGGCTGGGGGAGCGTGTAAAGACGGTAGTCGCCCAGCGAGGATTGCCGGGGCATGTCGGCCGCTTCGCTCTTGTACGCGCGGGCCATAGAGACCGCCATCGGCTGGGGCGCGTCCGGCTTGGCGAAATGCGGTTCGCCCGCGACCAGCTTGAGCGTGGCGTCGTGCCAGTCCCGCCCGCTGCGGTTGGCGATGCTGGCGCGCGATTCGAACTGCATGCGGCAGGCATTGCCCGGCTCGAGCGTGCCCACATAGGCGGCACGCCAGCCCAGGCCTGCGGTGGGATAGCTCAGCGTGGCAGTGGCGTTGCCGGCGCGTGCTGCGTCCACGCGCAGGCGCAGGCTCGCACCGGTGGGGAAGTCGCCGCCGGCGCTGCGCACGGCGGCGTAGTCGCGCACCAGCGTGTTGCCGAGCGTGCCCTTGACCAGCAGGCCATTGCCCGCGCGCAGCAGCGTGCCTTGCGCCAGCGATTCGCCGTTGCCGCCGAGCACGGTGATGTCCTGCCCCACCAGGCCGGCGAGCGCCGCCTCGTTGCCCTGTCCCAGCAACAGGCGCTGGGAAATCACCCGGGCCTGGTCGTTGGCGAAGGACAGGGCGATGGCTTCGGGGTCGAGGTAGAGCGGAAGATCGCCCAGGGTGATGTCCTGGGTCCCGGCCTTCAGGTGCAGTGTGCGTTGTTCGCGCGCCACCGCATGGCCTTCGGCCACGCTGCCGTCGCCCGCGGCGGTGTACAGCGCGGGGTTGTCACTGCGGTAGAGGGTCAGTTCGGTGTCGGTTGCCTGGACGGCGGGTGCCAGGCAGGCGGCAGCGCAGGCGAAGGCGAGGGCACGGCGAGGGGGCAGGGTCATGACGAGCTCCTTCGTGGGGAAGGGCCATCATAGAGGCATGGGCCTGGAGGCAACGCACCAACTCCAGGTCTGGCAGTCTGGACGGCCGTCGCGACGAGCCTTCGAGTCCACGGGCTTCGTGCCGACGCTCGGGTGACCGGCTGCGCCGGGTCCCTTTCAGGAAAACGTCGCGAGAGCGAGGCGCGCAACGCCCGGGAGAGCGTCGCAGCGCCTGTCTGGCATGCCCGGGATCGCGAGCGTTGGCAGCTAGCCGGCCGCCTCGCGGATCGCCTCGGGTAGCGACACCGGCTTGCCGCTGGCCGGGTCCATCCAGACCATCACTACGTGGCCGTCGCCGTAGAGGCGGTCGGCAT
The DNA here is from genome assembly GCF_051900425.1 of Frateuria sp. GZRR33. Classification (NCBI taxonomy): domain Bacteria; kingdom Pseudomonadati; phylum Pseudomonadota; class Gammaproteobacteria; order Lysobacterales; family Rhodanobacteraceae; genus Frateuria; species Frateuria sp. GZRR33. Next base: position 27,914 of record NZ_JBHZGK010000006.1, on the reverse strand, counting down.
GTTCGACGTCCAGGATGCGGTGGCCGATGGTCATCGAGCTGTTGCCCAGCCGCTCGCAGAAGAGTTCGACACGAAGCTGTGCCGGCCACTCGATCGGGCGGCGGTAGTTGAGCTGGACGGCGGCCATCACCGGCATGGCGTGGTCGTCGAACCACGGGCCCGGTACGTGGCTGAGCCACTGCAGCCTCGCTTCTTCGAGGTAGGTCAGGTAGTTGGAGTTGTTGACGTGGTTGAACGCGTCCAGGTCGCGCCAGCGTACGGGCAGGGTTGCCGTGAAAAGCGGCGAGGGCGAGGCCGATACAGGCTGTTCGGCAGGCGCTTCGGCCTCGGCCTTCTTCGTCGGCTTGCGCGGGCTCATGGGGCCTTCTTCCTGCGGGGCATGGGCCGGTGCTTGTCGGCCGAGGCGATGTGCTTGAGCGTGTTCTTGGTGCGCTTGGCCGCCGGCTTCTGCGCCGCTGGCGTGGGCGCCGGGGTCTTCAGGTGCGGCAGCAGGAAGCGTCCCGTGTGCGACTCGGGCGAGGCGGCCACTTCCTCCGGGGTGCCGGCGACCAGGATGCGGCCGCCGCCGGCGCCGCCCTCGGGGCCGAGGTCGACGATCCAGTCGGCGGTCTTGATCACGTCGAGGTTGTGCTCGATCACCACCACGGTGTTGCCCTGGTCGACCAGCTGGTGCAACACATCCAGCAACTGCTCGATGTCGTGGAAATGCAGGCCGGTGGTCGGCTCGTCCAGGATGTAGAGCGTGCGGCCGGTGTCGCGCTTGGACAGCTCCTTGGAGAGCTTCACGCGTTGCGCCTCGCCGCCGGAGAGCGTGGTCGCGCTCTGGCCGAGCTTGATGTAGTCCAGGCCGACGGCGCGCAGCGTGTCGAGCTTGCGCGCGATGGTCGGCACGTTCTCGAACAGCTTCAGCGCGTCCTCCACCGTCATGTCGAGCACGTCGGCAATCGTGTTGCCCTTGTAGTGGATCTCCAGCGTCTCGCGGTTGTAGCGCTTGCCGTGGCACACGTCGCAGGGCACATAGACGTCCGGCAGGAAGTGCATCTCCACCTTGATCATGCCGTCGCCTTCGCAGGCCTCGCAGCGGCCACCGCGCACGTTGAAGCTGAAGCGGCCCGGCGTGTAGCCGCGCGCACGCGCCTCCGGCACCTGGGCGAACAGCTCGCGCAGCGGCGTGAACAGGCCGGTGTAGGTGGCCGGATTCGAGCGCGGCGTGCGGCCGATCGGCGACTGGTCGATGTCGACCACCTTGTCGAACAGGTCCATGCCGCTGACCGATTCGAACGGCGCCGGCTGCGCGCCCGCGCCGTTCAACTCGGACGCGGCCAGGCGGAACAGGGTGTCGTTGACCAGCGTGGACTTGCCCGAGCCGGACACGCCGGTGACGCAGGTGAACAGCTTGGCCGGAATGGACAGGTCGACATGCTTCAGGTTGTTGCCGCGCGCGCCTTTGAGACGCAGCCAGGCGTCCTCGTCGACCGGCTTGCGCCGCTCGGTCGGCACTTCGATCGCGCGTGTGCCGGACAGGTACTGGCCGGTTAGCGAACGCTCCGAAGCCAGGATGTCCTTGAGCGTGCCCTGCGCCACCACCTCGCCGCCGTGCACGCCGGCGCCCGGGCCGATGTCGAGCACGTGGTCGGCCATGCGGATCGCGTCCTCGTCGTGCTCGACCACGATCACCGTGTTGCCCAGGTCGCGCAGGCGGGTAAGCGTGCCCAGCAGGCGCTCGTTGTCGCGCTGGTGCAGGCCGATCGAGGGTTCATCGAGCACGTACATCACGCCGACCAGGCCGGCGCCGATCTGGCTGGCCAGGCGGATGCGCTGGGCTTCGCCGCCGGAGAGCGAATCGGCCTGGCGGTCCAGCGTGAGGTAGTTGAGGCCGACGTCGTTGAGGAAGGTCAGGCGCTCGCGGATTTCCTTGACGATCTTGGCTGCGATCTCGCCGCGCCAGCCGGCCAGCTTGAGGTCGGCAAAGAACCCCAGTGCGTCGTCGATCGAACGGTTGGTCAGCGCCGGCAGCGGCTGGTCGGAGACGAACACGTTGCGCGCCGAGCGGTTCAGGCGCTGGCCTTCGCAGGTGGGGCAGGGATGGTCGCTGATGTACTTGGCCAGCTCCTCGCGCACCGCGGACGATTCGGTCTCCTTGTAGCGACGCTCGAGGTTGGGAAGGATGCCCTCGAAGGCGTGCTCGCGGGTCACCCGGCCGCCGCGCTCGGTGAGGTAGCGGAAGGCGATCTTCTCCTTGCCGCTGCCGTACAGGATCGCCTGCTGGACGTGCGCAGGCAGGTCGCGCCAACGCGTGTCGGCCTCGAAGCCGTAGTGCGCGGCCAGCGAGAGCAGCATCTGGAAGTAGTGCGGGTTGCGCCGGTCCCAGCCACGGATCGCACCGTTGGAGAGCGGAAGCTCCGGATGGCCGACCACCCGCGCCGGATCGAACACCTGGGTCACGCCCAGGCCGTCGCAGCTCGGGCAGGCGCCGATCGGCGAATTGAACGAGAACAGGCGCGGTTCGAGCTCCGGCAGCGAGTAGTCGCAGACGGGGCAGGAATAGCGCGAGGAAAGCAGTTGCTCGGGCGCGCTGTCGTCGTCCATGTCGACCACGATCACCAGGCCGTCGCCCAGGCGCAGCGCGGTCTCGAACGATTCGGCCAGGCGCTGCTTGAGGTCCTCGCGCGGGCGGAAGCGGTCGATCACTACCTCGATGGTGTGCTTCTGGCGCAGGGTCAGCGGCGGCACCGCGTCGAGTTCGTACACCACCCCGTCGACGCGGGCGCGCACGAAACCCTGCGCGCGCAGCTGGTCGAACACCTGCACATGCTCGCCCTTGCGCTCGCGCACCACCGGTGCGAGCAGCATCCAGCGCTTGTCCGGGTCCAGCGCCAGCGTGGCGTCGACCATCTGGCTGACCGTCTGGGCCTCCAGCGGGATCGCGTGGTCCGGGCAGCGCGGCGTGCCGACGCGGGCGTAGAGCAGGCGCAGGTAGTCGTAGATCTCGGTGATCGTGCCGACGGTCGAGCGCGGGTTGTGGGAGGTCGACTTCTGCTCGATCGAGATCGCCGGCGAGAGGCCTTCGATGTGGTCGACGTCGGGCTTTTCCATCATCGACAGGAACTGCCGCGCGTAGGCCGAGAGCGACTCGACATAGCGGCGCTGGCCTTCGGCGTAGATGGTATCGAAAGCGAGCGAGGATTTGCCCGAGCCGGACAGGCCGGTGATCACGATCAGGCGATCGCGCGGCAGGTCCAGGTCGATGTTCTTGAGGTTGTGCGTGCGGGCGCCGCGGATGCGTATGGTTTCCATGCGCGCTGGGATATGGGGGAGACCGGCCACTATACCAACCTGCCGAGGTCAGAAATTGAGACTCGGTAGGGCGGGCTTCAGCCTTCCGCGGCCCTGGAGACGGCCGGCTTCGAGCTTTCCGTCGGTCGCTGGCTGTGGCCAAATGCCGAACCCTGCGATGCGACGAGGAGACCCCCATGCGCAAGTGGACCGGACTGGGCGTTGCCCTTTGGCTGGCGACGGGAACCGTGCTGGCGGCTTCGCCCAAGCCGCCCAGCGAGGCACAGGTGCGCGCGCTGATGGACGTGTTCGGTGTCGACCGCATGCTGGGCCAGATGAACAGCCAGATGGCCGCGATGATGCAGCAGCAGCTGCCCTGCGTTCCGGCCAGCTACTGGCAGGGCTTCATCGATGCCAAGGGGGCGCAGGAACTGACCGAGCGCATGGTGCCGATCTACCAGCGCCATTTCAGCGCGGCCGATATCCAGGGGCTGCTCAAGTTCTACCGCTCCCCGCTGGGCAAGAAAGTGGTTACCGAGATGCCCGCGACCATGGCCGAGGGCATGCAACTGGGCCAGGAATGGGGCCGCGAGCGCGCCCAGGCGATGCTGGCCGAACTGCAGAAAAGCGGTCGGATCGACGCCCAGGGCCGCTGCCCGGCGTCGCCTGCCGCCACGCCCGGGGCGAGGCTGTCGGCGCCGGCGTCCGGGGGCTCGTCCGCAACGCCTTGAGCGGGTTGCTTAAAGATTGACCAGCGACGGACGGCGCCGCTATACTTCGCCGTTCACCACGGCCGTCACGCGCGCGGTGAGACCCAAGAGAATAACGACAGAAGGGACCATCCCATGAGTTATGCAGTCATCAAGACCGGCGGCAAGCAGTACCGCGTCCAGCAGGGCGACGTGCTGCGCGTGGAGCTGCTGGATGCCGAGGAAGGCGCCAACGTGAGCTTCGACCAGGTGCTGCTGGTCGGCTCGGGCGATGCGGTCAACGTCGGCGTGCCGACCGTTGCCGGCGCCACCGTTTCGGCCACCGTGCGTCGCCACGGCCGCGCCGACAAGATCCGCATCATCAAGTTCCGCCGCCGCAAGCACCACAAGAAGCAGATGGGGCACCGGCAGCATTTCACCGAAGTCGAGATCACGGGCATCAACGCCTGATAGAGCCGGAGGAATTAAGTCATGGCACATAAAAAAGGCGTAGGTTCGTCCCGCAACGGTCGCGACTCGAACCCGAAGTACCTGGGCGTGAAGATCTATGGTGGCCAGGCCATCGAGGCCGGCAACATCATCGTTCGCCAGCGCGGCACCAAGTTCCATGCCGGTACCGGCGTGGGTCTGGGTCGCGACCACACCCTGTTCGCGCTGACCGACGGCGTGGTCGAGTTCAAGACCCGCGGCGAGAACAACCGCAAGTTCGTCAACGTCGTCAAGGGCTGATCGCTCTTTTCGATGCAGCGAAAGCCCCGCTTCGGCGGGGCTTTTGTTTTTTGTGAAGCAGGGGACGGCGAACAGGGACGAGATTCATGCGGCGTCCCGGTTAACCTTGTCAGTCCGCCGTCCCCATGTTCCCCGTTCACGTTCCGAAGGCCGAGCCCATGAAATTCGTCGACGAAGCGATCATCAAAGTCCAGGCCGGTGACGGCGGCAACGGCTGCGTCAGCTTCCGTCGCGAGAAGTTCATCCCGTTCGGCGGCCCCAACGGCGGTGACGGCGGCCACGGCGGTTCGGTCTGGCTGGTCGCCGACGAGGGCCTCAACACGTTGATCGATTTCCGCCACCAGCGCAGCTTCAAGGCGCAGCGGGGCGAGAACGGCATGGGTTCGGACATGTACGGCAAGGGCGGCGAGGACACCACCATCCGCGTGCCGGTCGGCACCGTGATCACCAACGTCGACACCGACGAGGTGATTGGCGACCTCACCCAGCACGGCCAGCGCCTGCTGGTGGCCGAGGGCGGCAAGGGCGGGCTGGGCAACATCCACTTCAAGAGCTCGGTGAACCGGGCTCCGCGCAAATCCACGCCGGGCACGCCGGGCGAGGTGCGCGAGCTCAAGCTCGAGCTCAAGCTGCTGGCGGACGTGGGGCTGCTGGGCTTTCCCAACGCCGGCAAGTCCACCTTCATCCGTGCCGTCTCGGCCGCGACGCCGCGCGTGGCCGATTACCCGTTCACCACGCTGCACCCGAACCTGGGCGTGGTCAGCCTGGGTACCGACCAGAGTTTCGTGATCGCCGACATTCCCGGCCTGATCGAAGGCGCCGCCGAAGGCGCCGGCCTGGGCATCCAGTTCCTGCGCCACGTCTCGCGCACCCGTCTGCTGCTGCACATGGTGGACATCGCCCCGATCGACGGTACCGATCCGGTCGAGCAGGTGCGCGCGATCGAGCAGGAGCTTTCCAAGTTCGATCCCGAGCTGCTGGAGCGCCCGCGCTGGCTGGTGCTCAACAAGGCCGACGTGCTGCCGGAGGATGACCGGCAGGCAGTGGCCGAGGACATCGTGGCCCGGCTGGAATGGAAGGAGCCCTGGTTCCTTGTGTCGGCGATCGCGCGCGACAACACCATGGCCGTTTGCCAGCAGGTGCAGCGCTTCTTCGAATCGCAGCGGCAGGTGCGCGAGGAGCGCATCGATATGCAGCCTGGCGACGTGCGGCTGCGTGGGGAGCCGTAGCGGCTTTTCCCGCAGGCTTCCCCCATCCGCCCTTCGGACACCTTCCCCCCGTGGAACCGGGGGAAGGACTCGATCGCTGCCGTACTTCCTTGAACCAAGGGAGGACGCAATCGCGGCAGACTATCCTCAGCGAGCCTTCCCCCGTCCCACGGGGAAGGTGCCGACAGGCGGATGGGGGAGGCCTTGCCGGAAACCCGCATTCGCCTGCCCAGCCCGATTCGCGCATGATGCGGAGCTTCTGTCCGAGGAGTCCCCGTCATGCCCTCCCGCCGCGAATTCCTGAAAACCTCGGTGCTGGCCGCCGGCGCGCTTGCCGCGCCCCGCTTTGCGGCCGCGAGTGCCACGCCTTCGAAAGGCGCGCTGCCGGGCACCGACGGCGCCCGCGTAGTTTCCACCTGGGACTTCGGCGTTCCCGCCAACCGGATGGCCTGGACCGTTCTTGCCCGCGGCGGCAAGGCGCTCGATGCGGTGGAGCAGGGCGCGCAGGTGCCCGAATCGGACCTGGCCAACCACAGTGTCGGCAAGGGCGGCTATCCCGACCGCGACGGCCACGTGACTCTGGACGCCAGCATCATGGACGGCGATGGTCGCTGCGGCGCAGTGGCGTGCCTGGAGAACATCGCGCACCCGATCCGCGTGGCGCGACGTGTAATGGAAGCCACGCCGCACGTGCTGCTGGTCGGCGAGGGCGCACTGCAGTTCGCCCGGGAGCAGGGGTTCCACGAGGAAAACCTGCTCACGCCCGAAGCGGAAAAGGCCTGGCACGAGTGGCTCGAGACCGCGAAGTACCGGCCAGTCGCCAACAGCGAGAACCTCGACTACCACCGCAGCCTGCCCGGCGGGCACGACAACCACGACACGATCGGCATGCTCGCCGTCGACGCCCATGGCCATCTGGCCGGCGCCTGCACCACCAGCGGCATGGCGTGGAAGATGCACGGCCGCGTGGGCGACAGTCCGATCATCGGTGCGGGCCTCTACGTCGACGGCGAAGTGGGCGGCGCCACCTCCACCGGCGTGGGTGAGGAGGTGATCCGCAATGCCGGCAGCTTCCTCGTGGTCGAGCTGATGCGCCAGGGGCGCAGCCCGCAGGAGGCCTGCGAGGAGGCCGTGCGGCGCATCGTGAAGAAGCGCCCGGACGGCGCGAAGGAAATGCAGGTGGGCTTCCTCGCGCTGCGGCGCGACGGTGCCGTGGGTGCGCACGCGATCCAGCGTGGCTTCACCTACGCCGTGTGCGATGCGAAGAAGCAGGATGGCCTGTTCGCCTCGCCCAGCGTGTACACGACCAGCTTTTCCTGACCGGAGGGCAAGCACACCGCCGGGTGCCTGCCTTTTCTTCCGCACACACGAAAAGGCCGGCTTGCGCCGGCCTTTCCACCAACCCGTGATGTGCGAAGCCGGCTTACGCCAGCTCGCGGATCTTCGCGTTGAGGCGGCTCTTGTGGCGAGCAGCCTTGTTCTTGTGGATCAGGCCACGCGCGGCGTAGCGGTCCATGACCGGCTGGGCGGCGGCGAAGGCTTCCACGGCGGCGGCCTTGTCCTTCGCCTCGATGGCCTTGACGACCTTCTTCAGGGCGGTGCGCACCATGGAACGGGCGCTGACGTTGCGCAGACGGCGCTGCTCGGACTGGCGCGCGCGCTTCTTCGCGGACTTGATGTTGGCCAAGGTAGAACTCCAGAGAAGGCTTGGGTTGGAAAAAGACGGGCAATTATGCGGGCAATGCGCTGGCCGGTCAACTGTTTAGGGGGCGCAGGGCGGCACACGCCCCTGTAGGAGCGCCCCCTGGTGCGCGACCGGCAGGCCGAGGTTGCACACAGGGCGTGCTCGCACGAGCGGCGGTTCCCCGCCGCTGCCATGTCCCGGCTACCTGCGCGCCCCGGGGGGCTGTCACACTAGCGCCTTTGGCCGGGCCAGGTTCCGTTCCACGCATGAAATCCCCCAGCATGTTCCGTGGGCTGCTCTCGTTCAGCAGCATGACCATGATTTCCCGCGTGCTCGGCCTGGTGCGCGACATGGCGATCAACTCGGCCTTTGGCGCCAACGCGGCGACCGACGCGTTCTGGGTGGCGTTCCGCATCCCCAACTTCATGCGCCGGCTGTTCGCCGAGGGGTCCTTCTCCACCGCTTTCGTGCCGGTTTTCACCGAAGTGAAGGAGAAGGGTAGCCACGCCGACCTCAAGGAGCTGATGGCGCGGGTGTCGGGCACGCTGGGTGGCGTGCTGCTGGTGGTCACGGCGATCGGGCTCATTTTTGCGCCGGAAGTGACCATGCTTTTCTCGCCAGGTGCGCTGGACGAACCGAAGAAATTCGCGCTGACGGTAGAGCTGCTGCGGCTGACCTTCCCCTTCCTGCTGTTCGTCTCGCTGACCGCGCTGTCGGGCGGTGCGCTCAACAGCTTCCACAGGTTCGGCCTGCCGGCGCTGACGCCGGTGATCCTCAACCTGTGCATGATCGCCGGCGCGCTGTGGCTGTCCAAGTGGCTCGATACGCCGATCCTGGCGCTGGGCTGGGCGATCCTGGCTGCCGGCATCCTGCAGTTGCTGTTCCAGTTGCCCGCCCTTCGCGGGCTGGACCTGCTTGCGCTGCCGCGTTGGGGCTGGAGCCATCCGGAAGTGCGCCGGATCATGCGGCTGATGGTCCCGACCCTGTTCGGCTCCTCGGTGGCGCAGATCAACCTGCTGCTGGACACGGTGATCGCCTCGCTGCTGATCGCCGGCTCGCAGAGCTGGCTGTCGCAGGCGGACCGCTTCCTCGAACTGCCGCTGGGTGTATTCGGCGTGGCACTGGGCACGGTGATCCTGCCCTCGCTGTCGCGCCACCATGTCACCACCGACCGCAGCGGCTTTTCGCGCGCGCTGGACTGGGGCCTGCGCACCACGCTGCTGATCGCGGTACCGGCGATGTTCGGGCTGATGCTGCTGGCCGAGCCGCTGGTGGCGACGCTGTTTCAGCACGGCCGTTTCGACGCGTTCGATACGCGCATGGCAACGCTGTCGATCACCGCGTTGAGCTTCGGCCTGCCGGCGTTCGCGCTGGTCAAGGTGCTGTTGCCGGCGTTCTACGCGCGGCAGGACACGCGCACGCCGGTGCGGGCGGGCGTGGCCTCGCTCGTCGCCAACATGGCCCTCAACGTGCTGTTCGTGGCGCTGCTGTTCGCGCTGTGGGCGACCCCGAGCCAGAAGCAGGCCCCATGGCTGCAGGCGCTGGCCGAGGTGCCGGGCCTGCACATGGCGCTGGGCATGGCCAGCGCGCTGGCCAGCTACATCAACCTGGGCCTGCTGTGGCGCTGGCTCAAGCAGGCCGGGGTGTACGAGCGCCAGCACGGCTGGGCGCGCCATTTCGTGCGACTGGCGGTGGCCTGCACGGCGATGGTGGCGGTGCTGCTGCTCGGGCGCTGGCTGTGGCAGGACTGGACCGCGGTGCCGACCTTCACGCGTCTGTGGCACCTGGCAGTACTGGTAGGGGCCGGCGGGTCGACCTACGTGGTGGCGCTGTTCGCCATGGGCTTCCGCCTGCGCGAGCTGCGCGGAGTCTAGTGCTGCAGGCGCGCCCGTCCTCGAGCGCCACCGCAGGGGCGTGAACGGCTGGCGACGGACGTCCGTTTATACTGGCCCGATGACGAGACTTTCCCGGGACCTTGCGGGCCCCTGCCTGGCCCCCGAAGGCAGCGTGGTGGCGATCGGCGCCTTCGACGGCCTGCATCGCGGGCACCAGGCCCTGCTCGCGGAAGTACGCATTCGCGCCCAGGCGCTGGAAGCGGCGCCCGCGGTGATCAGCTTCGAGCCGCTGCCGCGGGCGTACTTCTCGCCCGAACCGGTGCCACGGCTTTCCGGCGTGCGCGAGAAGCTCAAGGGCTTTGCCGCGGCGGGCATGTCGCATGCGCTGCTGCTGCGTTTCAACGGGGCGCTGACGTCGATGTCCGCCGAGGACTTCGTACGGCGCGTGCTGGTCGAGCGGCTGGCCGCGCGGGAGGTGTGGGTCGGCGAGGATTTCCGCTTCGGCCACAAGCGGGCGGGCGACGTGGCCATGCTCGAACGCCTGGGCGGGGAACTGGGATTCATCACGCGGGTGATGCCGCCGGTGCTGCTCGACGGCGCACGCGTGTCGGCCACTCGCGTGCGGGCGTTGCTTGCCACCGGCGAGTTCGCCGGCGCCACGCCGCTGCTGGGCCGCCCGTTCGTGATCGAGGGCAAGGTCAAGCGCGGCAACCAGTTGGGTCGAACGCTGGGTTTCCCCACCGCCAACATCCACCTGCGCGGGCGTGTCAGTCCCATCCGGGGGATCTTCGCGGTGCGGGTCGGCCTCGGCGAGGCGCCGTGCAGCTGGCCAGGCGTGGCGTCGCTGGGCCTGAGGCCGACGGTCAACCAGGTCGCGCAGCCGGTCCTCGAAGTCTACCTGTTCGATTTCGAAGGCGATCTCTATGGCCGGCGCATGGCGGTGGAGTTCGTCGCCAAGCTGCGCGACGAGCAGAAATTCGACGGCCTGGAGGCGCTGACCGCGCAGATGCACGACGACGCCCGCCAGGCGCGCGAGCTGCTGGGCATGAATCCGCGGCTGGCCGAGGCCTAGTACACGCACACCTGAGCGCGGCCGCAGTCGGCCTGCGTGACGGGTCGCACGGGTGCGCTTCTACGGGTCTTCCTCTACCGCAACGCAGCAATTTCCACTATTTTCAATGGTTCGCCGGTGCGTTTCGCGCCTTTCCGGCGTCGCCCCACGGACAGCTCCTCATGACGCACGACTACAAGAGCACGATCAACCTGCCGCAGACGGATTTTCCGATGCGCGGCGACCTGCCCAAGCGCGAGCCGCACTGGCTTGCCGAGTGGGAAAAGGTCGGCCGCTACGCGCAGATCCAGCAGAAGGTTGCCGGTCGCGACAAGGCCTTCGTGCTGCATGACGGCCCGCCGTACGCCAATGGCGAGATCCATATCGGCCACGCGGTCAACAAGATCCTCAAGGACATGGTGGTCAAGTCCAAGCTGCTGGCCGGCTACCGCTCGCCGTATGTGCCCGGCTGGGACTGCCACGGCCTGCCGATCGAGATCGCGGTGGAGAAGAAGCACGGCAAGCCGGGCGAGAAGCTCGACGCGCGCGCGTTCCGCCAGAAGTGCCGCGAATACGCGCAGGAGCAGGTCGACGGCCAGCGCGCGGGCTTCAAGCGGCTGGGTGTGCTGGGCGACTGGTCGCACCCCTACAAGACGATGGACTTCCGTTACGAAGCGGACATGCTGCGCGCGCTGGCGCGCATCGTCGACAACGGCCACGTGGTACGCGGCGCCAAGCCGGTGTACTGGTGCTTCGACTGCGGCTCGGCGCTGGCCGAGGCCGAGATCGAGTACGGCGACAAGCAGTCGCCGGCGGTGGACGTGGCTTACGATGCGGTCGATCCGGGAGCGCTGGCCGGCAAGTTCGGCGTCGATCCGGGCGATGCGATCGTCGCGGTGCCGATCTGGACCACCACGCCGTGGACGTTGCCGTCCAGCCAGGCAGTGGCGCTGGGTGCGGACCTCGAGTACGCGCTGGTCGAGGGCCCCGCCCGCGACGGTCGACGCGTGCTGCTGGTGATCGCCAGTGCGCTGGTCGAGCCGGCGCTCAAGCGCTACGGCGTCGATGCGCCGAAGGTGCTCGGCCACGTCAAAGGCACCGACCTCGATGGCCTGAAGCTGCACCATCCGTTCTACCCGCGTGAAGTGCCGGTCCTGCTCGGCGAGCACGTCTCCGCCGAGGACGGTACCGGCGCCGTGCACACCGCGCCCGACCACGGCATGGAGGACTTCATCGTCGGCCGCGAGAATGGCCTGGGTACGCTCAATTATGTCGGCCCGCGTGGCGCCTACCGCGACGACGTGCCGGCCGCCGATGGCGTCGCCCTGGCCGGGATGCACATCTGGAAGGCCAACGACGCCATCGTCGAGTTGCTGCGCGGGCGCGGCATGCTGCTGGCGCACGCGAAGATCGAGCACAGTTACCCCAATTGCTGGCGCCACAAGACGCCGGTGATCTTCCGCGCCACGCCGCAGTGGTTCATCGGCATGGAGCAGGCGCAGCTGCGCGCCACCGCGCTGAAGGCGATCAAGGACGTGCGCTGGGTGCCGACCTGGGGCGAGGAGCGCATCGCCGGCATGGTCGCGGGCCGCCCCGACTGGTGCATCAGCCGCCAGCGCACCTGGGGTGTGCCGATCGCGCTGTTCGTGCACAAGGCGACGCAGGAGCCGCATCCGGATTCGGTCGCCTTGCTCGAGCAGGTGGCGAAGAAGGTCGAGCAGGGCGGGGTCGACGCGTGGTACGAGCTGGACGCCGCCGAGTTGCTGGGCGAGGCGGCGGGCGACTACGAGAAGGTCACCGACATTCTCGACGTCTGGTTCGATTCTGGCGTTACGCACTTCTGCGTGATCGGCCAACGGCCCGAGCTGCAGCAGGGCGACGCGGCGCAGTACAAGGTGATGTACCTGGAAGGCTCGGACCAGCACCGTGGCTGGTTCCAGTCCTCGCTGCTGACCTCCTCGGCGATCCACGGCCGCGCGCCGTACGATGAGGTGCTCACGCACGGCTTCACCGTCGATGCGTCCGGCCGCAAGATGTCCAAGTCGCTCGGCAACGTGGTTGCCCCGCAGAAGGTGATGGACACGCTCGGCGCCGACGTGCTGCGCCTGTGGGTGGCCTCGGCCGACTACCGCAACGAGATGACCGTCTCCGACGAGATCCTGAAACGGGTCTCCGACAGCTACCGGCGCATCCGCAACACCGCGCGCTTCCTGCTCGGCAACCTGGACGGCTTCGACCCGGCAAAGCATCTGCTGCCGGTGGAGCAGACCCTGCCGCTCGACCAGTGGGCCGTGCAGCAGGCGTTCGACGTGCAGCAGGCGGTCATCGCCGCGTACGAGCGCTACGACTTCCCCGATGTGGTCGCGCGGGTGCAGAACTTCTGCACCAACGAGATGGGCGCGCTGTACCTGGACATCACCAAGGACCGCCTCTATACGATGCCGACCGACAGCCACGGCCGGCGCAGTGCGCAGAGCGCGATGTTCCGCATCGCCGAGGCGCTGGTGCGCTGGCTGGCGCCGATCCTGGCCTTCACCGCCGAGGAGATCTGGCAGCAACTGCCCGGCGAGCGTGGCGAAAGCGTGCTGTTCGAAACCTGGTACGACGGCCTGGTCGCGACGCAGGGCTCGCCCGAGCAGCGACGCTGGTGGGCCGATCTGCTGGCGATTCGCGAAGCCGGCGCGCGCGTGCTCGAGGGCATGCGCAAGGCCGAACAGATCGGCGCGTCGCTGGAGGCGAACCTGGCGATCCATGCCGATCCGGCGCTGGTCGAGCGGTATGCGCCGGCGCAGGACGAACTGCGCTTCTTCTTCATCACGTCCGGCGCCTCGCTGGCGCCGCTGGCGGCGCGCGCCGACGAGGCGGCGAAGGTGGAGCTGGCCGATGGCGAGGCCTGGGTTTCGGCCGTCGCCAGCGACGCGCCCAAGTGCGTGCGCTGCTGGCACCGCCGCCCCGACGTGGGCAGCCATCCGGAGCACCCCGAACTGTGCGGCCGTTGTGTCGAAAACGTGGCGGGGCAGGGCGAAACGCGCCGCTGGTTCTGACCTTGAAAGCCCCTCTCTCTCCGGGAGAGGGGCTGGGGTGAGGGTCCGGGCGAGCCTCGACAGCGCGCTCCGCCCGAGCCCTCACCCGCCCTGTCGGGCACCCCTCCCGGTGGGAGTGGGAACGAAGCGAGAAACCCATGCACCCCAAACCCAACGCCTTGCCCTGGCTGCTGCTTTCCCTGCTGGTCATCGGCCTCGACCAGCTCACCAAGGCCTGGGCGCTGCACGCCCTGCAGCCGCCCGGCATGCCGCATCCGGTGATTCCGGGCTTCCTCAACTGGACGCTGGCCTTCAACACGGGCGCCGCCTTCAGCTTCCTCGCGCAAAGTGACGGCTGGCAGCGCTGGTTTTTCGTGGTGCTCGCGCTGGTGATCAGTGGCGTATTGGTCGTATGGCTGGCGCGCACCGCGCGCCGCGACTGGCGCACGGCGCTGCCGCTGGCGCTGATCGTCGGCGGCGCGCTGGGCAACCTGGTCGACCGCCTGCACGCGGCGCAGGTGACCGATTTCATCCAGGTCTACTACCGGCAGTGGAGCTATCCGGTGTTCAACGTGGCCGACTGCGGCATCACGGTGGGCGCGGTGCTGCTGATCCTGTTCGGTTTCAGGAGCGGCAAGGCCAACGTGCGATAATGCCGCCACTGCAGGAGCGCACCTGCGCGCGACCGGATGCATCGCGGTCGCGCACAGGTGCGCTCCCACAGAAACCTGTTCCACTCCTGCGAATGCCCATGGATATCCTGCTCGCCAATCCCCGCGGCTTCTGCGCTGGCGTAGACCGCGCCATCGCCATCGTCGAACGCGCGCTGGAGTCCTATGGCGCGCCGATCTATGTGCGCCATGAAGTGGTGCACAACCGGTACGTGGTGGAGAAGCTGCGCGCCGATGGCGCCATCTTCGTCGAGGAACTGCACGAGGTGCCTGACGGGGCCACGGTGATCTTCAGCGCCCACGGTGTATCGCAGGCGGTGCGCGAGGAAGCCGGCCAGCGCGCGCTGAAGGTGTTCGACGCGACTTGTCCGCTGGTCACCAAGGTGCACATGGAAGTGGCGCGGCTGGGCCGCACCGGGCGCAGCGTGGTGCTGATCGGCCATGCCGGCCACCCGGAGGTCGAAGGCACCATGGGCCAGTGGAATCCGGCCAACAGCGGCGAGATCCTGCTGGTCGAGTCGGTCGAGGACGTCGCCTCGCTGGCGCCGCGCTTTCCGCGCCAGCTGTCCTACGTCACCCAGACCACGCTCTCGGTGGACGACACCAAGGCGATCATCACCGCGCTGCGCGAGCGTTTTCCCGATATCGAGGGGCCGCGCAAGGACGACATCTGCTACGCCACGCAGAACCGCCAGGACGCCGTGCGCCGGCTGGCCGCAGCGGTCGACCTGGTGCTGGTGGTCGGCTCGGTCAACAGCTCCAACTCCAACCGCCTGCGCGAGCTGGCGGAAAAACATGGCGTGCGCGCCTTCCTGATCGACGGCGCGGAGCACATCGACCGTGCCTGGCTCGATGGCGTGGCCCGCATCGGCATTACCGCCGGCGCCTCCGCGCCGGACAAGCTCGTCCGCGACGTCATCGCCCGCCTGCAATCCTGGGGCGCCGGGGACGTGCGAGAGCTGCAGGGCGAGGCCGAAACGATCACCTTCGCGCTGCCGCGGGAGCTGCGCCTGGATGGCGGGAACGTCCCCGCCAGCCTCTGAGGCCTTACGCCGCCGCAAAGAAAAGGCCCGCTTGCGCGGGCCTTTTTTTGGTCTGGTGCCGGAAATAGGATTCGAACCTACGACCTACGCATTACGAATGCGCCGCTCTACCAACTGAGCTATTCCGGCAAAGAGGCGGAAATTCTACGGATCGGCCGCTGCGCACGCAAGCGCGCCGTCCGTGGCAAGCTTGGGGACTGCGGTGGATGGCGAATGGATGAAGGGGCGCCGCCCACTACAGTTTCCGGGTCTCCTGCCGTTACGCAGGAAGACATGACAGCCAGAGCTCGCCAGGGAAGGGCGCCCAACGGATTCCTCAGCCTTGCCCACATCGACAGCCAGAGCAAAGCCGCTGCTGCGGGCAGTGTCGATCCTGATCGTTTGCCTGTTCCTGGGGCGGGCTTTTGCGGCCGCGCCGTCCGAACAGGCGGCCGCCTTCGACCAGTACGCCGGCCGTCTGGAGCGGGGCGAAATATCCCCTGACACCCAGGCCGGTGTGCTCGAGGCGCTGGGGCACATGAAGAGCCTGGTGCCGCCGGGGGACGCGCGGCGCGAACTGCGCTACCGCTACATGTACTGCATCCTCGGGCTGGACACCTCGCCCGAGCAGGCCATCGCCTATGCCGACAAGGGCATCGAGGATGCCAGGCGCCTGGGCTACGTCGAAGCCGAAATCAACTTCCACTTCTGCCGCGGCGCCAACCAGGAAGCGCTGACCACACCGCGCGATGCGCTGGCCGACTACGATGCCGGCATCGCACTGGCCCGGCAGCACGAGGACCAGCGGCTGGTCGCCGACGGACTGACCTGGCGCGGCAGCGTGCAATCGCTGCTGGGTGAGCACGCGCTGGCGCTGGTGGATTTCCTCGAGGCGCAGAAGTTCTACGAAACCAGCGGCGCACCGGTCGAAAGCGAAGACAACCTTTTCAACATTGCGGTGGCCTATCGCCGGCTGGGCGAGGAAACGCAGGCGCGCGAGTACCTGGGCAAGTTGCTCACCCTGGGCGAACAGCGGCACGATCGCGCGCAGCAGCTCGGCGCGCACATGGAGCTGGGCTTCCTGGAAAGCGAGGCGGGCAACCAGGCATCGGCAGAGCGGCACCTGCGCCGGGCGCTGGTGCTGGCGCAGGCGGTCGACAGCCGTTCGCGCGGCGCGAGCATCCATCTGGGACTGGCCCAGGTCGACAACCTGCAGGGCCGTTACCAGGAGGCGCTGGCAGAGCTGGAGAAGGCCAAGCCCGGCTTCGCGCGCATGGGCGATCGCTCCAACCGCGACATGATCATGCTGCAGACCGCCGAGGCGCACGCGGGGATGGGCAGGCACGCCGAGGCCATCGAAGAGTACGGCCAGGCCGAGAAGCTGTTGCAACAGAGCGGCAACCTGCGCTACCTGGCCGAACTGCTCGATGCCCGCGCACGCAGCTACCAGGCACTCAACCACCTTGATCTGGCGGTGGCGGACCTGCGCCGGCTGGTCTCGGTGCACGAGGCGCTGGACCGCAAGGCGCATTCGGACAACGCCACGCTGATGAACTATCAGTTCCAGACCGCCCAGCGCGATCAGGAAAACCGCCGGCTGGCGGCGGACCGTGCGCTGAAGGAGCAGCAACTGGAATCGCTCGAGCGCGTGCGTCACTGGCAGCGCCTGGCGCTGGTGCTGGGCGGCGTGCTGATCGTGCTGTTGCTATGGCTTGCGCTTCGGCAGTTCCGGCGCTCGCGCAAACTGCACAGGTTGGCGATGACCGACCCGCTCACCGGCATCGCCAACCGCCGCCATATCGAACAGCTGGCCCAGCGGGCGCTGGCCCATGCCGGCGCCAACGGCGAGCCGTTGTGCGTGCTCGTGCTGGACGTGGACCACTTCAAGGCGGTGAACGATGCCTTCGGGCATGCGGTGGGCGACCAGGTGCTGGTGCGGGTGGCGCAATCGTGCAAGCAGGCGCTGCGTCGCTTCGACATGATCGGACGGTTGGGCGGCGAGGAGTTCCTGGTGGTCCTCCCGGATACCTCGCTGGAACTGGGACTGCAGATCGCCGAGCGCCTGCGCCGGAAGGTCGAGACCCTCCCGCTGGCGAACCTCGCTCCGGGGCTGCAGATCACTGCCAGCGTCGGCGCGGCGGTGGCCGACCACGATGCCGACGACCTGGCCGAGCTGATCCGGCGCGCCGACAACGCGATGTACCGCGCCAAGGATGCCGGGCGCAACCGCGTGGAGGTCGGCGGTCGCGCCCAGGTGGTGTGACGCAGGCCTCATCCGGCGGGGTGGTGGATGCCGCTCGTCGGAAAAAAGCCGCCTTTCGTCCGCCCGGGTCTGGCGGCCCGCGCGCGGTCGCCTATGCTGGAATCGGCGTGATCCGGTAGGGGGCGGGAATGAATCGTTACGCGCGCAGCCAGCGCGGCGTGTCGCTGATCGAGGTGATGGTCGCGATCGTCGTGTTCGGCATTGGCATGCTTGGCCTGGCGTTGCTGCAGACCAAGGGCGCCCAGTTCACCAAGGAATCGAGCTCGCGCACCAACGCGATCATCCAGGCGCGTAGCCTGGCCGACGCCATGCGCGCCAACCCGCTGGGCGTCGACCCGGCCGACGGCAGCAGCAGCTACTACATCTATGACGGCTCGGTCGCGCCGGATCCGGCCACCTGCGCCAGCAACCAGCCGTGTGCCCAGGCCAAGCAGGATCTCAAGGACTGGCTCGACCGATTGAACCGCAGCACGATTGCGGCCCAGGGCGTACCTGCAGCAACCGTGGCGCGCGACGCCAACCTGGGCACCTTCACCATCACGGTGTCCTGGAACGGCCTGGATCTCAACGGCGACAAGCAGCTGACCTCCGCCGACAACGGCACCTACAGCTTCAGCATGCTGCCATGAGGACGCCACGCATGGGATCGAACCGTTCCCGCCGCTCGGCCGGCGGCTTCTCGCTGGTGGAGATGATGATCGCCCTGGTCCTGGGCCTGATCGTGGTCGCGGGCCTGATCCAGGTGCTGCTGGCCAATCGCAAGTCCTACCAGTTGCAGCAGGGCACCAACATCCTCCAGCAGAACATGCGCTTTGCTTCCGACCGCATCGGCTGGTCGTTGCGCATGGCCGACTTCTGGGGCGGCAATCCCGGCAGCGTGGTGACCGGTTCCCCGTCGGTGACCGCGCGGGGCGATTGCAAGAGCGACTGGATCCTCGACACCCGGGAAGGCGTCTACGGCTATGAAGGTGGTACCACCTTCCCGCTTTCCGGTTGCGTGGACGACAAGGACTACGTCAAGGGCTCGGATGTGCTGGTGACGCGCTACGTGGACGCCGATGGCATGGACCCGGCAGCCAGCTCGACGATCGGCGCCGTGCCCAAGCAGGTGTACCTGGTGTCGGCGATCGGCCAGCAAGCCGCCCTGTTTCTGGGCAGCGATTCGGTGCCGACGACCCCTCCGGCATCCGCGATCGGCCGCTACGTGTATCCCTACCGGCTGGACATGTATTACCTGCGGCCCTGCAGCGACCCGTCCGGCGGAACGGACACATCCCATTGCGACGCTTCGGATGACGACGGGACGCCGATTCCGACGCTTATGCGCATGCGCCTGGACAGCACCGGCAACCTCACCGAGGAGCCGCTGGTGGAAGGCATCGAGCAACTGCAGTTCCGCTACGGCATTACCGGCACCGATGTCAGCCAGTTGGTGCCCGCGGCCTACAAGGACGCCAGCGCCGTGGCGGCCGACGAGTGGTCGCGCGTGATCACCGTCGATGTCGGATTGGTCGCGGTGTCACAACAGCGTGACGTATCGATGCCGCACACTGGCACCTTCCGCGTGGGCAACTGCACTTACCAGATCGGCGCCTCGTCCACGACCACGACCGGTTGCACCGGCTTTACGGTTGCGGGCAACCAGCCGTGGCAATTCGCCCGCACCCCGCTGACCCAGGTGGTCCAACTGCGCAACCGCGTCCGCATGCTGGTGGCTTCCCGATGAACATTTCCCCGACACGCTCACGCCAGCGCGGCATCGCGCTATTCGTCGGCCTGGTGTTTCTGGTGGTGCTGTCGCTGGTGGCGGTGATCGCCATGCGCGGCACGCTCATGGAGATGCGACTGGTCACCAACGTGGCCAACCACCAGCGCGCTTTCGAGACGTCCGAGACCCTCCGCGCCGTGCCGGTGGCCCTTTTCGACGAACACGTGTTCCAGCGCGGCTGGCCCGAACAACTGGGCGGCACGCTGCCGGACGACGACTTCAGTTTCGAGCTCACGGACGACATGCTGACGGTGGTGAAGAACGGCCTGCAGGAGAACTGCGCGGGCGACGTCGATCTGTTCTACGGCAACCTCGAGCCAAGCTGCGGCTCCCTCCCGGCCGAAGTGCGCTACGACACCAGCACCTGGCATCCGGACGCGATCCTGTCGATGTGCGACGTGACCAGCAGCGGCTGTTCGCGCGATGTCTCCGCGACGATCTCCATCGTGCCTGACGGCACGGTGCTGGCGGAAGGTTCCGGCGGCGCCCAGGCGGCCGGCTATCGCGGCATCGGCGGCGGCGCCGCCGCCGGCGGCGGCAGCATGTATTTCGAAGTGATGAGCGTTGGCACCGTACCTGGCGACGGCCGTGCCGTCACCATGGCCCAGTATCGCCAATCGATCCGCAACTGAAGCTAAGGGAACCCTCCCATGCGAACCCTCCACGCATCCTTGCGCACGATTGCGGCGCTGTTCCTGGTCACGCTGACGGCAGGCATCAGCGTCGTGCCGGCGGCCCGCGCGGGCAACGGTTCCGGCGGCAACAGCGGCAGCGGAAGCGGCAGCACCTCCACCCCGGTGGGGCTGGATGCGCCGATTTCGACCACGACCAATGGAAGCTCCGCCAACGCCGACAACTACACGGCCTATCCGCTGCTCAACGTCGGTGCCGTGCCGCCGCTGGTGATGCTGGTGATGTCGCGCGACGAGCAGCTCTACATCAAGGCGTATACCGACTACACCGACCTGAATAACGACGGTGTCGTCGACATCACCTACCAGGACAAGTTCGACTACTCCGGGTACTTCGATTCCAACCTCTGCTACGGCTACGCCAGCGGTGTGTACAAGGCCTCTGCGGCAGCTACGGATGCCAACGGCAACGGCAAGGCGCACGAGTGCGACGGCAAGAGCTGGAGCGGCAACTTCCTCAACTGGGCCGCGATGAGCCGCATCGACGTGCTGCGCTACGTGCTCTACGGCGGCAACCGCTCCACCGATGACGCCGACAAGACGGTGCTGGAACGCGCCTATATTCCCAGCGACCTGCATGCCTGGTCGAAGGTGTACCTGGGCGCGGACGTCAATTCGTTCACCCCGTTCACCACCTCGGACACCAGCAGCAAGGGCCTGTCCATGTGCAATGTGACGCCGACCCTTACCGGGGCGCCGCAGTTGCGCGTGGCCAAGGGCGCGTATTCCGAATGGGCCTCGACCGCGCGCGAGCAGTGTCGCTGGCGCGAGGACATCACCCAGAGCGGCGCGGACATCAACAAGTCCGACTCGCCTTCCAAGACCAACGACGGCCTGGGCAACTACGTTTACACCGTGCGCGTGGAAGTCTGCGATCCCAGCAGCAGTGCGATCCGCGAGAGCTTCTGCAAGGCCTATATCGAAACCAAGAGCGACGGCACCACCGCGACCCATTACAAGCCTTACGGGCTGCTGCAACGCTATGGCCAGAACGGCGAGATGCGCTTCGGCCTGATTACCGGCACCTACAGCGCACCGCGCGCCGGCGGCATGCTGCGCCGGAACATCGGTCTGCTGGCCGGCAACGTGCCGGGTACCGCGTGCTCCAACACCGCCGGCAAGGTCGACGAGATCAACCTGCAGACAGGCCAGTTCTGTAACCAGACAGACGGCAACGAAGGCATCATCAACACGCTTCGGCGCTTCCGTTTGACCTCGTGGGATCCATCCAACGACGTCTACTCCGACTGCAACACCTACGGCATCCTGCAGCGTGACGTGAAGGGCGCCAACGGCCATCTGCTCGATCCAGACGGCGCCAGCGGCAACACCACCGCATACAAGTGCAAGGACTCGGGCAACCCGCTAGCCGAGATGTATGCCGAGGCGCTGCGCTACATCAAGGGCAAATCACCCACCGGCACGTTCAACGTGAGCGACTCGAGCATCATCGCCGGCCTGCCGCAGGCGAGCTGGCTCGATCCTTACCGCGACCCCAGCGAAGGTGGCAACGCATACTGCGCCAACTGCAGCATCGTGCTCATCTCCACCGGTCTGAACTCGTTCGACAGCGACCAGATCCCCACCGTGGAAGGCCTGCCCAAGCAGGCGAACGCAGCTACTACCGACGTGGGCATCAACGAGGACCTCTCGGGTGCGACGAGCGGCAAGCCGCCCAAGTACCTGGTTGGCCGCGTGGGCGCACTGACTTCCACGACCTACCAGGACGTCTGCACACCGAAGTTCATCGCCGATCTGTCGACGACCTTCGGCATCTGCCCGGACATCCCCTCGCTGGAAGGCGGTTACCAGCTTGCCGGCCTGGCCTATGAAGCCTGGACCAATGACATGCGCCCGGACCTGCGTCCGGCCAAGCCCGGCAAGACCAAGGTGCAGACCTACGCGATCGCGCTGGCCGAAACGCTGCCCACCTTCCAGATCCGTGTGCGTGCCAGCGCCAGCACCACCGACCTGATCACCATTACACCGGCCTGCCAGGCGAATAACGACGGTTCGGCCAGCCTCAACAGTGCCAACGGTTGGCGTAGTTGCTATCTCGGCAATCTGACGATCGGCACGAAGACGTCGACCACTCTTTCGCAGAGCGACTGGGAGAAGATCGTCAGCGGCACCACGCCATCCAGCCCGGGTACCTGCGGCACCAGCAGCAATCCCTGTCACGTATTCGGACTGCCCTATACGCTCGACGTCAACGGCGAGCCGATCAGCGGCAGCTTCACCATCACCTGGGAGGATTCCCAGTGGGGTAACGACCACGACAACGACGTGGTGGAGATGCTGACCTTCTGCAAGGGCAGCGGCTGCAGCTACGATCGCGCGGGCGACGGCAATTCCACGCCCGACATCTGCGAAGGGACGACCTCCAACGCCTGCAACAATGTCAAGTCGCTGCAGGAAAGCCAGATCCTGGTCCGCACTGAATCGCTGTCGGCTTATGCAGGCAACGCATTGCAGGTGGGCTACACCACCGCCGGCGCCTTCAACAGCGGCAATCAGGACGTCAGCGGCGTGAAGTTCACGGTGCTGCGCCCTGGCAATACCAACGGCAGTCTGCTGTTCGGCGACTACGGCGGTGCGAAGAGCTGGACCCAGCCCTCGGTCGAAAAATACAGCACCGGTCCGGCCGAACAGTTGCCGCTGGAGAACCCCTTGTTCTTCGCAGCCAAGTACGGTGGCTTCGCGGACCAGAACGCCGACAACAAGCCCGACCGCGCCGACTCGGCCGAATGGGACGCCATCGTCAACGACACCGGAGCGGCGGGACAGGACGGCATTCCCGACAACTACTTCCTGGTGCGCAACCCGGCGCAGCTTGCCGATCGCCTGTCGCGCACGTTCGACGCCATCCTCAAGCGCGCCGGCTCCGGTACGGCGGCGGCGGTGGTCGCCAACAGCGCCAAGGGCGTGGGCCTGGTCTACCAGGCGCTCTATCAGGCCGAGCGCAAGGACTCCAACGAGCGCGCGGCCGACTGGAACGGCACGCTCAACGGCCTGTGGACCGACAGCTTCGGGCGCCTGCGCGAGAACGGCAACGGTCTGTCCAGTGGCGTGGCCACACTCGACGGCTATGACGTCGACCCGGTGATCGAGTTCTATTACGACCCGAACGACGGACAAACCAAGTTCCATCGGGAAATCATGCCCGGCAACGCGGACGGCACCCCGGTTACAGTCTTCGACAAGACCCAGGCGACCATCACCGATCACGGGCTCGATGAGCTCAGGACCGTGTGGAGCGCGCAGGAGCAGCTGTGGACCACCGGTTTCAATACCGGCGTGAACACCACCGACCTGACCAGCAGCAACCGCAGCTATACCGGGTCTACCAGCAACGGCCGTTACATCTTCACGTGGATCGATGCCGACCACGATGGTGTGGTCGACGCCAACGAGCAGCAGCCGTTCGTCTTCAGCGGCAGCAGCGCGGGCAGCGGTTTCTACGGCAGCCAGAGCACCAGCAACTCGGGCGGCAAGTCCACTGCGACTTCCACGGGCAACTTCCGCTACCTCAACACGGCTGACCCTGCGGTGGCCAAGCGCATCGTGGCGTGGATCCGCGGCTACGAGGTGGCCGACAAGGACAGCCAGGGTGCGGCCCTGTGGCGCTCGCGCACGGTCGACTACAACAACGACGGCACGCTGCGGACCCTGCGGCTGGGCGACATCGTCGACTCGACGCCGGTCGTGGTGGGTACACCGTCCGAGGCGTTCGACCTGCTGTACGGCGATACCAGTTACGGCACCTTCCGCGACCATTACCGCAGCCGCCGCCAGGTGGTGTACGTGGGTGCCAACGACGGCATGCTGCATGCCTTCAATGGCGGCTTCTACAACGCCAGGGAACAGAAGCTGCAGCTGACCCCGACCGACACCAGCCAGACGGTGACCGCCGATCCGCTGGGTGGCGAGCTGTGGGCCTACGTCCCGGGCAACCTGCTGCCGCACCTGCGCTGGCTGGCCGATCCGGACTACAAGCACAACTTCTACGTCGACGGCAGCCCGATCGCGCAGGACGTGAAGGTCTTTGCCGATGACACCGACCACCCCGACGGGTGGGGCACCATCCTGATCGTGCCGTTCCGTTTCGGGGGCGGCCCGATCTCGGTCAACACCGCCACCGATGGCACGACGGCCACGCAGAACTCGTTCTCGGCGTACGCCGTGCTGGACGTGACCAATCCGGAGAAGGCACCCGTGCTGCTGGCGGAGCTGACCAATACCGAGCTCTCCGGCACCGGCCTGAAGTGCGGCACGAACGCCGCCGTGCCTTCATGCGCCGACATCACCAAGGTGGTGGATACATACACCTCCTCGATTCCGGCCGCGGCGATCTTCCGCGACAACACCACCGGCAGCCCGAACAAGTTCTTCCTCTTCACCGGTTCAGGCACGACCGACAACGGCGGCGTGGGCAAGACCGAGGGCGGCAATGCCGTTGCCTCCACGTCGCTGAAGATCCGTGCGTACGACCTGGAGGACCTGAGCGCCACCCTGCGCTCGGCCACGCCGGCCAAGACCTTCGACCTGACCTCCATCGGCGGGACCACGGACAACATCACGCCCGGCGCCAAGAGCTTTGCCGGTGACCTGATCGCCTCGGACTACAACCTCGACGGACGGTCCGAGGGTGTCTACTTCGGCAGCGTGCAGGACAAGGGCGCCAACGGCTTCGGCGGTTCCCTGTGGAAGCTGAGCTTCATGAACGACGGCGTGCCCGATCCGGATCCGGACAACTGGACGCCCCAGCGCGTGATCTCGGACCTGGAACTGCCGATCACCATCCGTCCCACGGTCGGCCGCAATGACCGCGGTGCGCCCATGGTCTTCTTCGGCACCGGCCGGGCCTACACCAAGAGCGACCTGGCCTCGACGGCGCAACAGAAGATCGTCGGCCTGATCGACACGTCGCTCCTGTCCACCAGCGACCAGCAATACAAGCTGCTGCCGCTGGCCATGTCCGATCTGCTCGATGTCACCGGTGTGAGCGTGTTCACCGACAACTCGGTGAGCGGTGGCGGCAGCGACGCCGATGGCAACAGCATCAACACCTTCAACAAGTTGCTCGGCAGCTTCGACACGGCGACGCGGCTGGGTTGGTACCAGGACCTGACCGCGCCCACCTCCACGACCGACAAGACGCCAGCCGAGCGTGTGGTCAGCGCGCAGAGCCTGTTGGGCGGCGTGCTGCTCACCACCACGTTCTTCCCGGGCACGGATACCTGCACCGACGTGGGCCGCGGCGCGCTCTACGGCCTCAACTACAAGAGCGGCACGGCCAGTCCGACCGAGCAGTTCTTCGGTACCACCACTGTCGGTGGCAAGCAGGCGGTGAACAAGTCGACCGACATGGGCCCCGGCCTGCCGGCGCCGCCGAGCCTCCACGTGGGCGAGGGTACCGGCAAGAGCAAGCTCACCGCCTGCGTGCAGACCTCGACCGGTGCGATCATCTGCAAGGAGATCACCACCCTGAAGTCGGTGCTCAGCAGCGAGGTATCCTGGCATGAACCGCTGGACAAATAAGGAGCGCCACATGCGCAGGCAGCAGGGCTTCACGCTGATCGAAATGATGATCGTGTTGCTGATCGTCGCCATCCTGGCGGCGGTCGCTATCCCGTCCTATCGCCGGTATGTGGTGCGCTCGCACCGCGTGGACGCGCAGCGCGCGCTCACCGAACTGGCGGCCAGGCAGGAGCGGTACCTCTACAGCAACAACGCCTACGCAGACAGCGTCGCCGCCCTGGGCGGCACGAGCTCCATGGCTGGAAGCTACTACACCGTTGCCGTCGATCCGGCCACCGCGTCCACCACGACCTACACCGTGGTGGCCACGGCGGCGGGCTCGCAGCATGACGACGACAAACAGTGCCAGACGCTCAGCCTCGACCAGGCCGGGCGCCAGGAATCGACCGGCTCGACCACCAACGATCCAGCATGCTGGGGGCGCTGAGCATGGCCCGCGGCAGGCTTCTGGCAGGGTGCATCGCCGCATGCCTGTGCCTGGCGGCGACGGCGCAGGACGGCACCTATTACAAATGGACCGACGCCAGCGGCACGGTCCACTTCAGCGCCACGCCTCCGCCCGGGCACAAGGCCGAGACGCTCAAGCTGCAGGGGCAGGACGCCGAGCAGGCCGCGCCCGCCCCGCCGGCGCCCGCGACGGAGCCGACGGCAGAGCTGGAGGAGGCACAGGCGGCCTATCGCAAGAGCGCCTGCGAAGCGGCACGCAACGATCTTGGCTTGCTCGAAAAGAACCGCATGGTGGTCAGCGGCGACAGCCCGGATGCCGCGACGAAGCTCAATGCGGAGCAGCGCAACCAGGCCGAACTGCGCGCCAGGCAGCGCATCACCCAGTTCTGCGAGACGGGGACCAAGCCATGAGCATGCACGCGTCCAGGCCTTCGCGCGGCTTCACCCTGATCGAGCTGATGGTGACCGTGGTCGTGCTGGCGATCCTGGCCGCGATCGCCCTGCCCAACTTCCGTGATTTCACGCGCCGCAACGCGGTGACGTCGCAATCGAACGCCATGCTTGCGGACCTCCAGTACGCACGCAACGACGCGATCACCCGCCGGGTGATCACGGAGCTCTGCGGCAGCACGGACGCAACCGCCTGCACGGGCACGAACACGTTCGAGGGCGGCTGGGTGATCTACCGGGAGACCGCGCCCGGTTCCGCGGCCACGTTCACCTCGGCCGACGAAGTGCTGCGCGTGACGCAGCCCAAGTCGGGAATCAGCATCCGCCTGGTGGACGACACCGGCGCGGCAGTCAACGACGTGGGATTCAGCCAGGACGGTTCGACCACCAGCGACAAGCCGCTGAGCTTCCTGGTGTGCCCCAAGTCCGATGGCGATACCGTCGGCGAGAGCACCGATCGCGTACAGGGCGCGGAAGTGCTGCTGTCGACATCCGGGCGCGCGTCGATCCGGAAAATCGAAGCCGGCGGCAGCTGCGGCTGAGCAGCCGGCACGGCAAAGAAAAACCCGGCGCGAGGCCGGGTTTTTTCTTTATGCGTGGTGGGCGATGCAAGGATCGAACTTGCGACACCTGCCGTGTGAAGGACTCATAGAATCAATGGCTTAGACGTACTGAGGAACTCCCCTTAACGACAGGAGTTCACTCATGGCAACGCTCAGAATGCTTCCTAGCGGTAGCTGGAACGTACAGGTACGCATCAAGGGAGAATCCCCCAGGTCTAAGACGTTCCCCTCAAGGGAACAGGCAGAGGCTTGGGCTACTCAGGCTGAGTCCCTACACAAGCTCTCTAAGCTCACTGAGGCGGCTAAGTGGCCTACGGTGGAGGAGCTAGGCATGGCCTATGCCGAGGCGAAGCTAAAGGGCAGGGAGAGCTATTGGAAGGCTAGCCTCATGGCTAGACAGCTAGGGCAGGTGTTCCCTCTCCCCATCAACCAACTAACGCCGAAGATGGTCAATGACTTCAAGCTCGCTAGGTTGAAGGAGGTGAAGTCAGAGACTTGTAGGTGCCAACTAGCGTTCCTCTCCCGCTTCTACAGGTACGCCATAAGGGAACTCCTCTTAGACGTTGCTAACCCTGTAGCGAGTCTAGTTATGCCTCCTGCTAGTAAGCCTAATGACAAGGTGGTGAGTAGGGCAGAGCTAGACGCCCTCCTAGGAAGGCTTAAGCCCATGATGCGGATTATCGTAGAGATAGCCTATGAAACCGCTATGAGGCGCTCTGAGATCATCAAGCTAACTCCCTCATGCCTACATCTAGAGGAACGCATAGCCGATGTTGTCGACGGTAAGACAGGAACTAGGAATGTCCCTCTTACGCATAGGGCTGTAGAGCTTCTACAAGAGGCTATGGAGCGCTGGCGTAAGCTCCCCCGTCAAGCAGACACTTCAAAAGTAGAACGACTGGCGGCTTGTTGGCGGTACTCGGCGGGTGTCAGATCACCGAGCGATTCGTGGGGGCGTTGCTCGTTGTAGTCGAGCATCCA